>MHZN01000116.1:13685-16588 GCA_001830395.1 Pseudomonadales bacterium RIFCSPLOWO2_12_59_9
GTTCAGTCGGATGAACCCGCTGGCGGGGCTTAAGCGGATGTTTTCCACCCATGCCTTGGTGGAGCTGCTCAAGGCGCTGGGCAAGTTCACGGTCATAGTGCTGGTGGCGTTGGCGGTGCTGAACAGTTATCAGCAAGACCTGCTGGCCATCGCCTATGAACCCTTGCCGTCGGCCATTATCCACAGCGCCAATATCGTCGGTTGGAGCATGCTGTGGATGGCGTGCGGGTTGATTTTGATCGCCCTGGTCGATATTCCCTTCCAGCTTTGGGATAACCGTCAAAAACTGATGATGACCAAGCAGGAAGTGCGCGACGAATACAAAGACAGTGAAGGCAAGCCCGAGGTCAAGTCGCGGATTCGTCAGTTGCAGCGGCAAATGGCTGAGCGGCGGATGATGGCGGCGGTGCCCAATGCCGATGTGGTGATTACCAACCCGACGCATTTTGCCGTGGCGCTTAAATATGACCCGGCGCAAGGCAGCGCGCCGGTGCTGCTGGCCAAGGGCAGCGATTTTACCGCGCTGAAAATTCGTGAAATTGCCCAGCAGCATAAAGTCATGCTGCTCGAGTCGCCTGGGCTGGCGCGGGCGGTGTACTACTCCACTGAGCTGGATCAGCAGATTCCGGCCGGCCTGTACCTGGCCGTGGCCCAGGTGCTGGCCTACGTTTACCAACTCAGGCAGTACCAATCGGGCAAGGGCAAGCGCCCGGCGCCACTGCCGGATCTGCCTATTCCGCCCGACCTGCGCCGCGACGAGTAATGCCTGTCCCTGGCTGAGCATTGCGCCGGCCCCTTCAGTTTGCCCGTGGACAAAGGTTTTTCTTTATCGCTCAA
The DNA here is from genome assembly GCA_001830395.1 of Pseudomonadales bacterium RIFCSPLOWO2_12_59_9. Classification (GTDB taxonomy): domain Bacteria; phylum Pseudomonadota; class Gammaproteobacteria; order Pseudomonadales; family Pseudomonadaceae; genus Aquipseudomonas. Next base: position 14,523 of record MHZN01000116.1, read on the forward strand.
AGAGTTGGCCAAGTTGGACGAGTTCTTGCACTAGCAGATTCACAGGCGCCTTGAGCGTCAAAAGATTGAATCGGCTGGAGTGGCAACGTGGCAGTAGATCGCACGCAAATGATGGGCAATGTGCGCGGCAACCTCGCGGGCTTGCGACATGGCAATTTAGGCGTGCCGCTGCTGTTGCTGGTGATGCTGGCAATGATGATGTTGCCGATCCCGCCGTTTCTGCTCGACGTGTTGTTTACTTTCAACATCGCCTTGTCGATCGTGGTCCTGCTGGTCTGCGTGTATGCCTTGCGGCCCTTGGATTTCGCGGTTTTCCCGACCATTTTGCTGATTGCCACCCTGTTGCGTCTGGCGCTTAACGTCGCCTCCACGCGGGTGGTGCTGTTGCACGGCCATGATGGTCATGCGGCGGCTGGTAAGGTGATCCAGGCCTTTGGCGAGGTGGTGATCGGCGGTAACTACGTGGTCGGTATCGTGGTGTTCGCGATCTTGATGATCATCAACTTTGTGGTGGTGACCAAGGGCGCCGGGCGTATCTCCGAGGTCAGCGCACGCTTTACCCTGGATGCCATGCCGGGCAAGCAAATGGCCATTGATGCCGACTTGAACGCCGGCTTGATTGAGCAGGCGGAGGCCAAGAAGCGCCGCACCGAAGTCTCCCAGGAAGCCGATTTTTACGGCTCCATGGACGGTGCCAGCAAGTTCGTGCGCGGTGACGCCGTGGCCGGTCTGCTGATTCTGTTTATCAACCTGATTGGTGGCGTGGCCATCGGCATTTTCCAGCATGACATGGGCTTCTCCGACGCGGGTAAGGTGTATGCCTTGCTGACCATCGGTGACGGTTTGGTGGCGCAGATTCCGTCCCTGCTGCTGTCGACGGCGGCGGCAATCATGGTGACGCGGGTGTCCAGCTCGGAAGACATGGGCGCCCAGGTCAATCGGCAGATGTTTGCTTCGCCCAAGGCGTTGGCCGTCTCGGCGATTATCTTGATCGCCATGGGCTTGGTGCCCGGCATGCCCCATGTGTCTTTTGTTGGCCTGGGGCTGATCGCCGCGGGTGGCGCCTACTGGATTGCCAATCGTCAGCGCCTGGCCAAGGAGGAGGTGCACGAGGTGCAGCGCCAGCAAGAGGCGCTGCCAGCGGCGCGCTCCCAGGAAACCAAGGAACTCGGTTGGGAAGACGTGACACCGGTCGATATGGTGGGTCTGGAGGTGGGTTATCGGCTGATTCCGCTGGTCGATCGTGCCCAGGGTGGGCAGTTGCTGGCGCGGATCAAGGGGGTGCGCAAGAAGCTCTCGCAAGAGATGGGCTTTCTGATGCCCTCGGTGCATATTCGCGACAACCTCGATCTGCTGCCCAATGCCTATCGCTTGACCCTGATGGGCGTCAGCGTCGCCGAGGCGGAGGTCTATCCGGACCGCGAGCTGGCGATTAATCCGGGGCAGGTGTTCGGTCCCCTCAACGGTATCGCCGCCAAGGATCCGGCGTTCGGCCTGGAGGCGGTGTGGATAGATCCTAGCCAGCGCGACCAGGCGCAGTCGCTCGGTTATACCGTGGTGGACGCCAGCACCGTGGTGGCGACTCACCTCAATCAGGTGCTGCACAAGCATTCCCATGAGCTGCTCGGCCATGAAGAGGTTCAGCAGTTGCTGCAGTTGCTGGCCAAAAGCTCGCCCAAGCTGGCCGAAGAGTTGGTGCCGGGCACCGTGTCCTTGTCGACCCTGCTTAAAGTGCTGCAGGCACTGCTGCAGGAACAGGTGCCGGTGCGTGACATTCGTACCATCGCCGAAACCATCGCCAATGCCGCCACCAAGAGTCAAGATCCCGCCGCCATGGTGGCTGCGGTGCGCGTGGCGCTGGCTCGGGCAATCGTGCAAAGCGTGGTGGGACTAGAGCCGGAGCTGCCGGTGATCACCCTTGAGCCAAGGTTGGAACAGATATTGCTCAATAGTATTCAGAAGGCCGGGCAAGGCTCCGAAGAAGGCATTCTTTTGGAGCCAGGCATGGCTGAGAAGTTACAACGTTCCTTGGTGGAAGCAGCGCAGCGTCAGGAGATGCTCGGCAA
>MHZN01000117.1:0-5840 GCA_001830395.1 Pseudomonadales bacterium RIFCSPLOWO2_12_59_9
CTGAAAGCGCACCACACCCTCGCGTAGCTCAGGCAAGCCCACCACCACGCCTTCCAGCCACAGGATTCGGTCATCCAACTCGGGGGCTAAACGATCATCCAAGGCCAGCTGCGCCGAGACACAGGCCCAGCTAAAACCAACTAGGAAAAATGCCAGCGGATAACCGCGGGTCGGCAACAGTAATAAACCGAGCGGCGGCAATACCAGCAACACCCATAGCGGCGGCAAGGCCGGCAAACAACGCAAGGCCAATAGCCCCAGAGCAAGCGCCAGCATCCCTGCGCGCATAGCCAACCACTCCCGAGAAACAGATTCACAGCGCTGAGCATAGCGGCTCAGCGCCCTTACCCAGCCTGTTCAAGACTTGTCACAAAGTGCTCGAGGGTGAGCCGCGTAAAGCTGTGCATAATATTGCCGATAAAGCCCCACCGCCGCTGTTGGCGCCTGCGTCGCGGCCTGCGCGCTGACCGCAAAAAACTTAGAGAGTCCAGATGCCGCGTCGACTGTTCAAGCGCTACATGCCCGACCCTGAATACCTCAAGGAGCACCGCTCGCTGCGGTTTCTCGGCAAATTGCTGCATGAGCCAAACCTCTGGCACCTCAACCGCCACTCAGTCGCCCGCGCCATGGCGCTGGGGTTGTTTGCGGCCTTTATTCCGCTGCCAATGCAGATGCTGTTGGCCGCCAGCCTGGCCGTGGCCTGTCGGGCCAATCTACCGATTGCCGTTGGCCTGGTATGGCTGACCAACCCGATCACCATGCCGCCGGTGTTTTATTGCACCTATCAACTGGGCAGCTGGCTGCTGCAGACCCCGGCCATCACGCTGCCAGACAGCCTCACCTGGAACTGGATCAGCGCCGAACTCAACGCCCTCTGGCAGCCCTTCTTACTCGGTTCGGTAGTCACCGGCGTGCTGGCCGGCGCCCTGGGCTACGGCCTGACCATGCTCTTCTGGCGCTGGAAGGTTCGGCATAGCTGGCACAAACGCCAACAAGCGCGCCGCCAAAGCAAGCCATAAGCCACCCGAATCGAAAACGCCGCGATTCAGGCAAGCTGAACCGCGGCGTTTTTTGTGGCAGCGCTGTTACTCGTAGCGCAACGCTTCGGCCGGCTGAATCTGCGCGGCCCGCCAGGACGGGTAAAGGGTCGCCAAGAAGCTCAGGCCAAAACCTGCCGCACAGACCAGTAACACATCGATAGCCTGCAAGTCGGAGGGCAGATTATTGATGAAGTACACATCTGAGCTGAACACATGTTGGCCGCTGAGACGCTCGAGCCAGCCCACCAGCTCGCTGACATTCAGCGCCGCCAGCACGCCCAACACCGCACCAATACTGGTGCCGACCAAGCCGATCAAAGTGCCCTGCACCATGAACACTTGCATGATCTGCCCGGGCGTGGCGCCCAGGGTGCGCAGGATGGCGATATCCGCGCCCTTGTCGGCTACCACCATGATCAGGGTGGCGATGATATTGAACGCCGCCACCGCCACTATCAGCAGCAACAGCAGGCCGATCATGGTTTTTTCCATCTTCATGGCGGCGAACAGCCCGCCCTGGGTCAGGGTCCAGTCTGCCGCCTGATAACCGGCGCCCAGCTGCGCCACAATCGACGCTGAGACTTGCGGCGCCTGGTACAGGTCTTTCAGCGCCAAGCGCAGGCTCTGTACCTGGTTGGGTTGCCAATGCTGCATCTGCGCGGCATCGGCCAGGTTAATCAAGGCCTGGGTACCATCCAGTTCGGCACCGACCTTGAACACCCCGACCACATTCAAGCGCTGCAAACGCGGGGTAATGCCGCCGGCGTTACTGCTGCGCTCGGGAATGATCAGGGTCAGGCTGTCGCCGAGATTCAAGCGAAAACGCCTGGCGGTGATGTCGCCGACAATCACCCCAAACTCACCGGGCTTGAGGTCGCTCAGCCGGCCTTTCAGCAGGTGCTCGCCGATGATCGAAACCTTGGACTCCTCGGCAGGCTCAATCCCACTGATCTGAATCGGCTGCATGCTGCCCTTGTAAGACAGCATGCCCTCCAACTCACTGAAGGGCGCGACTGCCCGCACCTGCGGGTTCTGCAGGGCCGCGGCCGCCAGTGGCCGCCAGTCGTCCAGCGGGGCGCTGGCATGGATGGCCGCATGGGGCACCATGCCAAGAATCCGCGAGCTCATTTCCTTTTGAAAACCGTTCATCACCGACAGCACCACAATCATCGCCAGCACGCCGAGCGCCAGGCCGATCATCGAGGTCATCGAGATAAAGGAAATAAAGTGATTACGGCGTTTGGCGCGGGTATAGCGCAGGCCGATAAAAATACTTAGGGGCCGGAACATATTAGGCAGCCACCAACCGGCCGTCTTCCAGGCGCAGCACGCGGTCCATTTGCCGCGCCAGTTGCATGTCGTGGGTCACCACCAAAAACGCCGTGTGCGACGAGGTGCTGAGCTCCAGCATCAGGTCCTGAATGCCTTGAGCGGTGTGGTGATCGAGGTTGCCGGTGGGCTCATCAAGCATCACCAGCCCCGGTTGATTGACCAAGGCCCGGGCAATCGCCACCCGCTGACGCTCGCCGCCGGACAGTTCGGCCGGTTTGTGCTCGAGCCGATGGCCCAGACCGACCCGTTCGAGCAAGGCGGTGGCACGTTTGCGCGCCTCGGGGATCGGTAGTTTGCCGATCAACAGCGGCATGCAGACGTTTTCCAGCGCGGTAAATTCGGCCAGCAAATGGTGAAACTGATAGACGAAACCCAGGGCGCGGTTACGCAGCAAACCGCGCTGCTTCTCGTTGAGGGCTGACAGCTCTTCACCGGCCAACCAGACGCTGCCGCTGCTCGGCGTATCCAGTCCACCGAGCATGTTCAGCAAGGTGCTTTTGCCCGAGCCCGAGCTGCCGACAATCGCCACCCGCTCACCGGGAAACAACTCCAGCTCAAGCTCGGCCAGCACCACCACCGCCTGCGGACCTTCGTCGTAGCACTTGCCCAGGTTGCGGCAACTGAGCACCGCTGGCTGCTTGAGTGAGACAGCCTGGGGTTGAGCATTCAGCGTTGAATCATTCATAGCGCAAGGCCTCCGCAGGCTGGGTGCGCGCCGCACGCCACGCCGGATACAAGGTAGCGAGAAAGCTCAGCAGCAAGGCCGCCGAGCAAACCAACAGCACATCATTGAGCTGCAATTGCGAGGGGATGTAATCGATAAAGTACACGGTCGCGTCGAGAATCTTATGCCCCAGCAAACGCTCCAGCCCGGCGATCCAACTGCTGATATTGAGTGCGACCAGGCAGCCCAAGAGCGCCCCGAGGAGGGTGCCGACTACGCCAATCACGGTGCCCTGGACCATAAAGATCGCCATGATTTGTCCGGGCGTGGCGCCCAGGGTGCGCAAGATGGCGATATCGGATTTCTTGTCGGTGACCACCATCACCAGGGTGGAAATAATATTGAAGGCCGCCACCGCCACGATCAGCAGCAACAGCAGACCGATCATGGCCTTTTCCATCTGGATCGCCTGATACAGGTTGCCCTGGGTGCGGGTCCAGTCACGGGCATAGAAATCATCGCTTAGGCGCGCCGCCAGCTGCCAAGACACCCGTGGGGCCTGGAACAAGTCGGCAAATTTCAAGCGCAGACCTTGCACCTGGGTGGGTTTCCAGCGGTGCAAACGGGCCAGGTCCTGCAGATTGGCCATGGCCACAAAGCCATCCAGTTCGCCAGCGCCGACATGGAAGATGCCCTTCACGGTAAAACGCTTGAGGCGCGGGAACATTCCCGCCGGCGTCACCGTGACTTCCGGTGCGACGAAGGTGACTTTGTCGCCGACGCTGACCCCGAGTTTCTGCGCCGCAATATTGCCGATGACGATGCCGAATTCGCCGACTTTCAGCTCATCGAGGCTGCCTTGACCATCGACAAAGTAGTCGCCGATGATCGAGACCTTGCTCTCCTCGGCCGGATCAATGCCGTTAATCAACACCTTCTGCACCTGATCCCCATAGGTCAGCAGCCCCTGCATCTGCACAAAGGGCGCGACGGCCAACACTTGCGGATGTTTTTGCATCGGGGCGGCGATGCTGCGCCAGTCATCAATCGGCTGCGCACTTTCGACCGTGGCATGCGGCACCATGCCGAGCACCTTGGTGCGCATCTCATGGTCAAAGCCATTCATCACCGACAGCACCACAATCATCACCAGCACGCCGAGTGCCAGGCCGATCATGGAGGTCAGGGAGATAAAGGAAACGAAGTGATTACGGCGTTTGGCCCGCGTGTAACGCGCACCGATATAGATAGACAGCGGTCTAAACATGGACATAAAAATATTCGCAGGCGAAAGAGGAGACATCCGGGTCAGGCGCGATTTACCACTGCGCCGCGTTACTACTGAATTGCCAGCGAATCAACTGCTGCCGAGCCACGTCACACTGACGCTTTGCCGCTTTAAATTGCGTTGAAACCGCTCTCGCGTGGTTTTCACCGCCATCTTGCTGGCAGGCCTAGGCTGGCAGCTTTACACTCAGACAATCACTCAGGCCATGGGTTCAGCATGTCGACTCAAGACGTAGACGATCGCCGCGAATATTACCGTATAGGCGACACTATCGCACTGGATTTCACCCTCTTGTCTGGCGCCAATGCGCCGGCCAGCGAGGTTCTGCATGACGCCTCGCCGCTGTTCAATTTGCTCAGTGATTTGCACCTATTAGACTTCGAAGCCCAGCACTTGCTGCGGCAAATCAGCGAACGCGATCGGACCCTGGCCAACTACCTCAAGGTGATGAACAAGCGCATCGACCTGCTCGGCCAGGCGCTGGCGCAAAACCTCTTGCGCGATGTCGGCGCACCGCGCCAGGTGACCATGTCCGAAAGCGGCATCAGCTTTAACAACTTGCAAGAGCTTGCCATCGGCAGCCATCTGGCGATCAAAATGGTGCTAATGCCGCAAGCCTTGGGCCTGTTACTGCGCGGTCAGGTGGTCAATTGCCGGCTGCGCGACGATGGCCAATATGAAGTCGGTATCGAGTTTGAAGCCCTTACCGATGCCCAGCGCCAACTGATGGCCCGGCATATTCTGCAGCGCCAGGCGCTGGAGCGCCGGCAATCGCGCGAACAACTCTAAGCCGCCACGCAGACCGTGTGAAAACGTAGCGAGCGAAGGTTAGGCAAGGCAAAAACAGGCGAAAAAGCGGAGTTTACAGCTGTAAATGAGCATTTTGAGCCTGTTTTTAACGCCGCATAACCAAGTGCAGTAGTTTTCACACGATCTGCACCAGCCACTTTCAAGGAGTAAACGTGACACTTATCTATGGCCACCGCGGCGCCAAAGGCGAAGCACCGGAAAACACCCTGGCCAGCTTTCAGCAGTGCCTGGCCCACGGCGTCAAACGCTGCGAACTGGATCTGTACCTGTCCCACGATGGCGAGTTGATGGTGATTCACGACCCAACGCTCAAGCGCACCACCGGCCGGCGCGGCAAGGTCAGCCAGCACCTGGCCGCCGACCTGATCCACTATGACGCGCGCCTTGGCGGCCCAGGCTGGCTGCAGCCCTGCCCGATCCCCCGGCTGGAGGAGTTGTTTCAACACTGCGCCTTCGAGCACTGGCAGCTGGAAGTTAAAAGCGCCTCCCGAGTCAAAGCCGCCAGCACCGTACTGGCCATCCGCGAGCTGGCCGAGCGCTACGGCTTGCTGGACAAAATCACCATTACCTCCAGCTCACGCGAAGTGCTGCGCGCCGTACAGCGCCTGACCCCGGACCTTGCCCGCGGTTTTGTGGCCGAATACGACTGGCTCGACCCGCTAAAGGTCGCCAAGCATTACGGCTGTAATCTGTTGGCCCTGAACTG
>MHZN01000117.1:5847-10446 GCA_001830395.1 Pseudomonadales bacterium RIFCSPLOWO2_12_59_9
TGTCTCGGTCTGGACGGTCAACGAGCCGGCCTTGATGCGCAGGCTTGCCGACTTTGGCGTCGACAGCCTGATCACCGATTTTCCCGGTTTGGCCGTAGCGACCCTGCAGCCCTAAGCGGCGTTCTTCGCGCAATAAAAAACCGACCCCAGGGTCGGTTTTTTATTGCCTGACTCAAAAACTCTCACGGTTGGGCCAGCGCCACAGATGAGAATCCCTGAACGGATCTACCCCGCCCGGCTCAAGCCGCCGGCCGGAGCCGCTCAAAAAAGCCGGTTAAGGCCGTCGAACGCCGCCACCCTATAAGCCTCGGCCATGGTCGGGTAATTGAAGGTGGTGTTGACGAAGTACTTGAGGGTATTGCCCTCGCCCTGCTGATTCATGATGGCCTGGCCGATGTGCACAATCTCCGAAGCCTGGTAGCCGAAGCAGTGCACCCCGAGGATTTCCAGGGTTTCACGGTGGAACAGGATTTTCAGCATGCCCACCGGCTCGGCAGAAATCTGCGCCCGGGCCATGCCCTTGAAGAACGCCTTGCCGACTTCGTAAGGGATCTTCTCGGCCGTCAGTTCCTGCTCGTTCTTGCCGATCGAACTGATCTCCGGAATGGTGTAGATACCGGTCGGCACATCGTTGACGAACCGGCAGCTGTCGTTACCCACCGCATTGCCCGCGGCCGAACGGCCCTGGTCATAGGCGGCACTGGCCAGACTTGGCCAGCCAATCACATCGCCGGCGGCATACACGTTCTGCACCGAGGTGCGGTACTGATGATCGACTTCGATCTGGCCACGGCCATTGGCCTTCAGGCCGATATTCTCCAGGCCCAGCTTGTCGGTATTGCCGGTACGGCCGTTACACCAGAGCAAGGCGTCGGCCTTGATCTTCTTGCCGGATTTGAGGTGCAGGATGACGCCGTGTTCCTGCCCTTCGATGCGCTCGTACTCTTCGTTATGCCGGATCATCACGTTGTTGTTGCTCAGGTGATAACTCAGAGCCTGGGAAATTTCATCGTCCAGAAAGCTGAGCAACTGATCACGGTTGTCGATCAGGTCGACCAGCACGCCCAGCCCGCTGAAAATCGAGGCGTACTCGCAGCCGATCACCCCGGCGCCGTAGATGATCAGGCGCCGCGGCGTGTGGCTGAGCCCGAGAATGGTGTCGCTGTCATACACCCGCGGATGGTTGAAGTCGACATCCAGCGGGCGGTAAGGCCGCGAGCCGGTGGCAATCACCACTTGCTTGGTCACTATGGTTTCCACCACGCCATTCGGGCAGACCACCTGAATGGTCTGTTCATCGGCAAAGCTGGCCGAGCCGAAGAACACATCGATGCGGTTGCGCGCGTAATAGCCGGTGCGCGAAGTGACCTGCTTGGAGATCACCCGTTCGGCGCTCTGCAACACATCAGGGAAAGAGAACCAGCGCGGCTCGCCAATCTGCCGGAACAGCGGGTTGGTGTTGTACTGCATGATCTGCCGCACCGAGTGGCGCAGGGCTTTGGAGGGGATGGTGCCAAGATGGGTACAGTTGCCGCCGACCAGCCGGCGATCATCGATCACCGCCACCTTGCGTCCGGCCTTGGCCGCATTCATGGCCGCGCCTTCACCGGCGGGCCCTGAGCCCAGCACCACCACGTCGTAGTTATAGACCGCCATGCTTACTCCTAGGTAACTGGCCGGGCCGCCGCGCTGGCAAACTCGGCAAGACTGCGGCAAGTGCTGCCGAAGTATTCAATAGTTACAGCAGCTTAGCTGCCGTTTATGGGGCTGCACATTAGCCCTTGGTCGCGCGGTAGGCGAGTGTTGCCTGCACTACATGCTGCCCTGCTGCAATTTGTCGCACCGCTCAGGGTTGTTCTGCCAGGCCAAACAACTGAGTAAAAGCGCTGCTGCTGTGGCTGACAAAGCCTTGCCCGACGCGGCTGACAAACAGCGCGGCAATTCCCTCGCGCTCGGCAAAGGCCAGACCCCGCTCGGGGCCCAGCACCATCAGCAAGGTCGACAAGCCATCGGCGCGCTGCACCGAGCGGTCGACCACGCTGACCTGGGCCAGCCCATGGCTGATCGGCGCGCCCGTGAGTGGGTCGAGGGTATGGGAATAGCGCTGGCCGTCTTGCTCAAAATAATTGTGATAATCGCCGGAGGTGGAAATCCCGTAACCGTCCAAGGGCAGAATCCGCTGCGCCACTTGCTGGTTATCCAGCGGCGCTTCGATGGCGATACGCCAGGGGCTGCCGTCGGCTTTCTGGCCCATGGCCTTGACCTCGCCAGTGACCTCCACCAGGTAGCTGCCCACGCCCAACTCGCCCAGTTTGGTGGCGATGCGATCCACCGCATAGCCGGCGGCGATGCTATTGAAGTCGAGGGCAACCGCCGCGTCCTTGCACAGCTGCCGACCGTCGATATGCACATGCTGGTGCCCCACCTGCAGCCGCGCAGCGGCAATTTCGCTGGCCGTCGGCACCCGTTCGCCCCGCGCCTGCGGACCAAAGCCCCAGAGGTTCAGCAGCGGCTCCAGGGTCATGTCGAAGGCGCCCCCACTCTGCTGCGACAACTGCTCACCGAAAGCCACCAACGCCAACACCTCGGCCGGCAGCGGCTGGCAACTGTGCGCCGGCAAGGCATTGAAGCGGGCGATCAGCGAGTCATCACGGTAGGTCGAGAGCTGCTGATCAACCTCGGCCAGAATCGCCTCGGTGGCCGCCTGGGCCTGCACAACGGTCGGCCCGCGGGCGCCGGGCAGGTATTTGACCGAATAGCTGCTGCCCATGGTCGGGCCGCCGAACTCCAGCGGCGGCTCGTCACAACCGAGCAACCCCAGGCACAGCAGCACCACTGCGCCGGCGCCACAGCCGCGCCTAAGCAAGATCATCCAGCAAACCCACCCGCTGGGCGCGCAACTTGAGCCAGTAACAACCGGCAATAAAGGCCAGCCAGAAGGGGATGGCGTAGACCGACAGATTGATCCCCGGAATCAGCAGCATGACCCCGAGAATCAAAGCCACGAAGGCCAGACACAGGTAATTGCTGAACGGGTACCAGAGCGACTTGAAGCCCGGTTCAATACCGCGCAGGTTCAGGCTCTGGCGAAATTTCAGGTGCGACAGGCTGATCATCGCCCAGTTGATCACCAAGGCCGAGACCACCAAGGCCATCAGCATTTCCAGGGCTTTTTGCGGCGCCAGGTAGTTCACCACCACACACAGCAGGGTAATCAGCGCCGACACGCCAATCGCCAACACCGGCACCCCGCGCTTATTCACCCGAAGAAACGCCTTGGGCGCATCGCCCTGCTCGGCCAGGCCGAACAGCATGCGGCTGTTGCAGTAGACGCCGCTGTTGTAGACCGACAGCGCCGCCGTCAGCACCACAAAGTTGAGCAGGTGCGCCGCCGTGTCGCTGCCGATCAGCGAGAAAATCTGCACGAAGGGACTGCTGCTGTAAGGGTCGCCGGCGGCATTCAGGGTTTCCAGCAGCCTGTCCCAGGGATAGAGCATCAGCAGCACGCTCAAGGCGCCGATGTAGAAAATCAGAATCCGCCAGACCACCTGATTAATCGCCTTGGGAATCACCTTCTTCGGCTCGGCGGCCTCGGCGGCGGTAATGCCCACCAGCTCCAGGCCACCGAAGGAAAACATGATGATGGCCAACACCATCACCAAGCCCTCGATGCCATTGGGGAAGAAGCCGCCACGACTCCACAGGTTGCTCACCGCCGCCTGCTCGCCGCCTTGGCCGCTAATCAACAGGTACAGACCGAGCACTATCATGCCGATGATCGCCACCACCTTGATCAGCGCAAACCAGAACTCGGTCTCACCGAAGACCTTGACGCTGCTCAGGTTGAGGGCATTGATCACGACAAAAAACACCGCAGCGGAAACCCAGCTGGGGATCTCCGGCCACCAAAACTGCACGTACTTGCCCACCGCCGTCAGCTCGGCCATGCCCACCAGCACGTACAACACCCAGTAGTTCCAGCCGGACAAGAAACCCGCATAGCCACCGAAGTATTTGTGGGCGAAATGGCTGAAAGAGCCGGCCACCGGCTCCTCGACTATCATCTCGCCGAGCTGGCGCATGATCAAAAAGGCGATGAATCCAGCTATCGCATAACCCAGAATCATCGACGGTCCGGCAGATTTGAGCACCCCGGCCGAGCCGAGAAACAACCCGGTGCCGATGGCGCCACCCAAGGCGATCAACTGAATATGCCGATTTAACAGGCCACGCTTGAGCTCACCGGTTGCTTGCGGCTGATCCATTCTCACTGCCTCATCACTGCGGCGCTGTCCGCCTGGTCGTGGTCTAACTCAACGCGGGATCGCCGCCTTGAGCGCGTATAAATGCAAAACGACAGCAACACCGCCTGAACGGCTGCCGTTTGTTTGACTGGTTGCGCAGTTTAACGCGCGCCGGCAACGGCGCCCAGCTCAGCCCTGCTGCTGGGCCCGGTCGGCGCAGACGTTGCGCCACTTGATCCACACATGTACCGGAATGCCAGCCAGCAGCAGCAACATGCCCAGATACACCGTCTCGGCCCCGGCGCCGTAAATGGCCCAGACGCTGTAAATAAAGCCCAGACCACCGAGCAGGCTG
>MHZN01000117.1:10455-10952 GCA_001830395.1 Pseudomonadales bacterium RIFCSPLOWO2_12_59_9
AAGCCCAGACCACCGAGCAGGCTGACCTTGAACAGCTCCGCACCGCGCAACTGGGTATCGCCCTTGAGGCGGATCATCAGCTCGGCCAGGGCGCAGAAGGCATAGGGCACTAGGCTGGCCATCACCGCCAGCAGGACTATGGTATTGAACGCGCCGACCAGGCCATGGGAGAAGTTCATCAGCACCAGGATGGTCGCCAGCAGGTTGGAGAACACCAGGGCGTTGGCCGGCGTACCGAAACGCGACAAGCGCCCCATGCTCGGCGGAAACACCCGATCCTGCGCCGCGCCATAGGGCACCTGACCAGTCAGCAGGGTAAAACCGTTAAGCGTGCCGAAGGTGGCAATCACCGCTCCGACCGCCACTAGCATGCCCCCCAGATCGCCCCACATATGCCGCGCCACATCGGCCAGCGGTGCCGAGGAAGCCGCCAATTGCTCGGCCGGCAACACGCCCATGGCCACCGCCGACACGGCCATGTACACCAGCGCGGCCAG
>MHZN01000118.1:0-763 GCA_001830395.1 Pseudomonadales bacterium RIFCSPLOWO2_12_59_9
TAGGCGCCTTCGACGTGGACCTTGTAGACCAGGTCCCAGTCGGCGTCTTCCATCTTGTGGAAGGTCTTGTCGCGCAGGATGCCGGCGTTGTTCACCAGCACATCGATACGGCCAAAGGTATCCAGGGCGAACTGCACTATCTTCTCGCCCTCGGTCACCGAGTCATGGTTGGCCACGGCTGTGCCGCCGGCGGCGCGGATTTCCTCGACCACCTTGTCCGCCGCCGAAGCGTTGGCGCCTTCGCCATGGGTGCTGCCACCCAGGTCATTCACCACCACCTTGGCGCCATGTTTGGCGAACAGCAGCGCATGGGCACGGCCCAAGCCGCCGCCGGCACCCGTGACTATGACGACCTGGTCTTGAAAACGAATGGCGTCGCTCATGCAGCAGTTCCTCGGCAGATTAACAATGGAGCTGAGTGTCCAGCAGCGGCGCGGCGCTCACAATCAATAGGCCCGGAGCTGAATACTGGCCGATAAGGCAGCGGGATGATTAAGGCCATGCCCCAGTTACGTGTTGCAGGCAAACTCTGGCCCGAATCGTATGCGCGAAGCCCGACAAGGTCCAAATGGATGGCAAGGCTTGCGCCAGAGCCCTCGCCGTTGGGCTTCGTCGCTACGCTCCTCAACCCAACCTACTCGCTACATTTTTCAACGGCCTGTTAAGCACGGCGGATCAGGCTTAGATGGTTATACAGATGCAGCATATGAGCCTCTGCATAGTCGGCGTGGCTGAGCGCGCCGTAGGCGAAGTGCGGTTGCAG
>MHZN01000118.1:986-5825 GCA_001830395.1 Pseudomonadales bacterium RIFCSPLOWO2_12_59_9
CTCTGCGCACAATGGTTGAACACCTCGGCCGGGCTCCAGCCACTGCGACTGACCAGCGCCTGAGCACTCAATTGCGCCAGCAACGCTTGCGCCGCTTCGATGCTCAGCGCCGCCGGTAACGGGCCGCTGGGCAAGGCCCAATAGCCGGCGCCCAGGGCGGCGACACCGGCCAGGCCGGTCAATTTGAGAAAGCTGCGTCGTTGCATCGAGGGTCTGCTCCCGTTTCATTCGCGGTCGCGCCGGAGCCTGTTTTTACGCGAGGCAAGGCACGAGGAGCGCGATTTGGTTGTTCCAAATGAGCGACGAGAAACGCCGTCTCGCGTAAAAACAGGCCCGTCCCTACGGGTTGCGCGAGAAATGGCCCCCCGCTGTTGTTGCAGGACTTGGCAAGGGAATAACCATTACCTGCGTCCTGCGCCTAACCGGGGAGCATTTCTCGCGGCAACGCGACTTGCGATGAAACGGGAACAGGCCCTAGGCCTCCATGCGCGTGCGAAATGCCAGGTAATGCTGCAGCACGGCGCCGGGCGCCTCGGTCTGCGGGTAGTGGCCGATATTCTGCAACAACACGCAATCGGGATTTGGCACCAGTTCACGGTAACGAGCCAGCATATGGGCGCCGGAAATCGGGTCGACGCCGCCATCGATCAGGCGCAGCGGCACCTCGCCGCGCTGCATCGCCGCCAGCCAACGCTCACGCTGCACGCGCCGTTCGGGCATGTAGCGAATCAAGCGATGCATGATGGCCGGGCCGTTGTTGGCCGCAATCAACTGCCAGAAATCGTCCAGCTCGGCGGCGCTGGGCTGAGTCTGCGGGCCGAACACCTTGGCGAAGTTGGCCGCCAAAGTACGGCGACTAAACAGACGACCAATCAGGCCACCCAGGGGGCTGAGCAACAACTTTTGCACCAGCACCGGGTGATGGGTTTCCGGAAACAACCCACCATTGAGAAACACACAGCTTGCAAGCGCTATGCGAGCCTCGTAGTGCCGCGCCAGCAATTCCTGGGCGACGCTGTCGCCGTAGTCATGGGCCAGCAGATGCACGGGCGCGTCGATGCCCAGATGAACCAGCAGCGCCTGCTGCAAGTCGGCTTGTTCCAGCAAGCTGTAAGCATGGAGGCGCGGCTTGGCCGAATCGCCAAAGCCGAGCATGTCGCAGGCGATCAGCTGATAGCGCTCGCTCAGCGGTTGCCACAGGTAATGCCAGTCCCAGGCCGCGGTCGGAAAACCATGAATCAGCAGCAAGGGCGTGCCCTGCCCGGCCGTCCAATAACGAATCGCATAACCCTTGAAGCTGAACTCCTGGCTCTGCCCGCGCCACTGCGCCAGGGCAATCCCGGCCAGGGCCATTAGTGGTCGTAACCAGGATTCTGCTGATCCAGCTTGCGCAGCAGCGCCGGCCACGGCAGCGCGCCGCCCATGCCCGATGGGCTGCGCATCACGCCGCTGATCATCGCCCGTGCGCCGTCGAGAATGACTTGCGGGATATGCACCAGCTCGCCACCGCCGCTCTGGGCCATGACCTGGATTTCGCAGGTGCGCTGGAAGATAAACATCATCAAAAACGCATCGGCGATGCTGCCGGCGCAGGTCATCAGGCCGTGGTTACGCAGCAGCATGAAATTGGTATTGCCCAGATCGGCCTGCAGCCGGGCCTTTTCTTCATGGTTGAGCGCCACGCCTTCGTAGTCGTGATGCGACAGGCTGGCCAACACAAACAGCGACTGCTGCGAGAGCGGCAAGATCCCGGCCTTTTGCGCGGCCACTGCCACACCGGCGGCGGTGTGGGTGTGCAGCACGCAATTCACGTCATGCCGCACTTCATGCACGGCGCTGTGGATGGTGTAGCCGGCCGGATTGATCTCGAACGGGCTGTCCATCTGCTTGGTGCCGTTCAGATCGACCTTGATCAGGCTGGAGGCGGTGATCTCATGGAACATCAGCCCATAGGGGTTGATCAGAAAATCGTCGGTGCCCGGCACCTTGGCCGAGATATGGGTGAAGATCAGATCATCCCAGCCATGCAGGGCAATCAGCCGGTAACAGGCGGCCAGATCGACCCGTGCCTGCCACTCGGCGGCGCTGACTTGGGTTTTGACGCTGCTAATGGCGGCAGGAGTATTCATCAGGATCACCTCGCTTTTATTGTTAGGAGCTGCCAGGCGCATGTCGCGCCAGCAAGTGCCTAGCAGTCTAGCGAGAGATTCAAGCGGCGACAGTCGCCTTGGCAGCCAGCGGACTGACCCTGCGAGTCACAGCAGCTCGGGATAGTCGGCCAGCAGCAACGGCCACTCCTGCTGAACTGCTGGCGCATCGGCCAACAGGCAGAAGCCGTCGAACTCGAACGCCGGCGCCAAGGTGCAGCCGACCAGGCTGTAACTGCCCAAGGGCCGTGCGGCTTGCCAGGCATGGGCCGGTACCGCCCGTTGTGGCATGCAGTCGTCCGCCAACGGGCCGAGCACTTGGCGTTGGATAACCGCCGGCGATTCGGCGATCAACAATTCCAGCGGCTCACCTTCATAGAAGTGCCACAGCTCATCGGCATCGACCCGGTGCCAGCGGCTGACTTGCCCAGCCGGCAACAGAAACACAATCGCCGACGAGGCCAGGCGGCCGCCGGGTAGCCGCAGGCCCGACTCAAACAGCCGCCGGTAATAACCGCCTTCGGGATGGGCCTGCAATTGCAGCTGCTCGATTAGCTGCGCGACGCGGGGCTGCATCAGGCTTTTAGTGCGCTAATGAAGTCGGCCAACCAGGGCTCGGCATCCAGCTCGGGGCTGGCGGTTTCACTGGCATCCAGGCGCAGCATCGGCAGCACTTCACGAATGCCCAGCTCGGCATACAACTCGCGTACCTGCTCGCCGCCGCCACAAAAGGTATCGCCATAGCTGGAATCCCCCAGGGCCAACACCGCGCCCGGCAAGCCATGCCAGGCCGGCAGATGGTCACGAATGGCGAAGTACAGCGGCTGCAGGTTGTCCGGCAACTCGCCCATGCCGGTGGTCGAGGTCACCACCAAGAAGGCTTGCGGGGCAAAGGCCTGGACATCGGCCAGTTGCGCCCGCGGGCTATGCCAGGCATTTAAACCGGCGGCTTTGAGCAGTTTTTCGGCGTGATGGGCAACTTCTTCGGCCGTGCCATAAACAGAGCCGGACAGTATGGCGATTTTCATTACAACTCCAGAAACATGCAGAAATCAGCAATATTATGCCGCAGTACAGAGTGACCCCGGATGTTTTAAACTGCGCGTACCTGCACGCCCTGGAGCCACTGATGATTAACGCCAAACTACTGCAACTGGTGATCAATGCCTCCAATGACGGCATTGTGGTGGCCGAGCAAGAGGGCGACGACAACATCCTGATCTATGCCAACCCCGCATTCGAGCGCCTTACCGGCTATAGCGCGGATGACATTCTCTATCAGGATTGCCGTTTCCTGCAGGCTGGCGATCGGCAACAGGCGGGGCTGGATGCCATCCGCGCCGCCGTTAAAGAAAAACGCCCCTGCCGGCAAATAATCCGCAATTACCGCAAAGACGGCAGCGTCTTCTGGAATGAACTGTCGATCACCCCGGTATTTAACCAAGTCGACCAACTGACCTATTTCATTGGTATCCAAAAGGATGTCAGCGTTCAGGTTGCAGCCGAGCAGCGCATTCTGGCGCTGGAAGCCGAGCTATCCGAACTGCGCGACGAGCTGGCCAGGGCAAAACCTCGAACTTAGTCGTAATTTAACGGTCTGAACTTTGCTTGATCCAAATACTGCAACTCTGGTTCAAAGACTGTCATGAGCAAAAAAAGCCTCCTCAATAATGAGGAACTGAATTACATCCAACAAATCTTCGGCAATAGTTTG
The DNA here is from genome assembly GCA_001830395.1 of Pseudomonadales bacterium RIFCSPLOWO2_12_59_9. Lineage (GTDB taxonomy): Bacteria > Pseudomonadota > Gammaproteobacteria > Pseudomonadales > Pseudomonadaceae > Aquipseudomonas. The sequence goes on from MHZN01000118.1 coordinate 4,848, forward strand.
GCGATCAGTGGTTTGCCGACGCCGAGTTTTCGCGTGGACGGCGGGGCGGCGGCAAACGCCATTCTGACCGGTCTAGGCAAGCACGCCGAACTGCATCTGGACGCCCAATTTGGCGATCAGCACCTGCGCTTCCCCCTGCAACTGGTGGAGGATGAGTTCCATGCCTTGCACCTGGAACTGGGCGCACCGGGGATCTTTCAGCAAGGCGATGTGCAACGCTCCTGGCGCCTCAACCTTGAACAGCCGCTGTGTTTGCTGCACAAAAACGGGCGCATGAGCGACCTGTGCGTGCATGAAATATCGCCATCCGGCGTGCTGGTTGAGTCCACCGGCGCACTGGCCTCACCCGAGTCTTTCACCCTCTGGCTACCGCTGCCTGACCAGGAGCCGATCAAGTTGCGCGGGCGCTGCGTGCGACGGATCAACAGCGAGCTGACCGCCTTTCGCCTTGACCTGCTGCCCGGCAGCCATGGCGAGCGCTTGCGGCACTTCATCTTCCAGCAGCACCGCCTGCAGCATCCGCAGCTGCAACAAAGCGCTTAACGGCGGCAGCAGCTAATAGGCGCAAAAAAGTCCAATAAGCAAAGATTCGGCTGTTGTAGGGCGCAGAAGGGCGAAAAAGCGCCAAGCCTGTCGTGGCCGGCACGGCGGAAGAGTCCGTTAGGCGGCAAATCCCTGATCATTGAAGGCCATTAAGCAGACTTTGTGACCGAAACTTCGGCCAGCAAACCGCTCAACTGGCTGGATTTAGGTGTCGAGATGACCGCGCAGCAGTTGCTGCATGCGCCGCTGCAAGCTACGCCCATCATTGCCCAGGCAAGCGACTGACGAACCGCTCATTTGCTCGGCTGCCAACTCTGAGACTTCACCAGCGATGGCCAGCGGACACTCCAGGGTCAAGGCCAGGCGGGCCATTTGCCGGGCGAAATCGTTGGCCGGCGGATGATTGGAAAACAGCACCAGCAACTGTGGCTGGAG
>MHZN01000119.1:0-7275 GCA_001830395.1 Pseudomonadales bacterium RIFCSPLOWO2_12_59_9
TGAATTACAACTGGCGCGGCGCCGTCATTCGCCGTCTGTTATTGCTCATCGGCGTCTGCCTGCTGGTCGGTTTTCTCAGCGGTTATTACGCTTGGGCGCTGGTGCTCGGCCTGAGCCTGTACCTGGGCTGGAACCTCAATCAACTGCAGCGCCTGCACGCCTGGCTCAAGCAACATCAAACCGATGAATCGCCGCCGGATGGCTACGGGCTGTGGGGCGAAATCTTCGACAGCATCTACCACCTGCAACGCCGCGACCAACGGGCCCGTGGCCGTTTGCAGGCGGTGATCGATCGCTTTCAGGAGTCCACCGCAGCACTTAAAGACGCGGTGATCATGCTCGACCGCGACGGTAATCTGGAGTGGTGGAACCTCGCCGCCGAGACCCTGCTGGGCCTGAAAAGCCCGCAAGACAGCGGCCAGTCGATCGGCAATCTGGTGCGTCATCCGCGCTTTAAAGAGTATTTCGAGCAGGGCAAATACAACGAACCGCTGGAGCTGCCGTCGCCGATCAATGATCGCCTGCGGGTAAATTTTCAGATCACCCGCTACGGCAACGACGACCACCTGATGCTGGTGCGCGACGTCACCCGGGTGCATCAGCTGGAGCAGATGCGCAAAGACTTTATCGCCAACGTCTCCCACGAACTGCGCACGCCGCTGACGGTGATTGCCGGCTATCTAGAAACCCTGCTCGACAACGTCGAGGAAGTGAATCCGCGCTGGCGCCGCGCCCTGCAACAGATGCAACAGCAAGACCGGCGCATGCAGACGCTGCTCAACGACCTGCTGATGCTGGCCAAACTGGAAGCCACCGACTACCCGGCCGACAACCAGCCGGTCTCGGTGGACCTCTTGCTGCTGTCGATCAAAGCCGACGCCCAGGCCTTGTCCGGCGCCCGCCAGCACCGCATCAGCCTGGAGGCGGATGCCACGCTGCAGCTCAAAGGCAGCGAGGCCGAGTTGCGCAGTGCCTTTTCCAACCTGGTGTTTAACGCGGTCAAATACACCCCCGACGAGGGCAGTATTCAGATCCGCTGGTGGAGCGACGCCGCCGGTGCGCACCTGAGCGTGCAGGACAGCGGGCTGGGCATTGAAGCCAAACATTTGCCGCGTCTGACCGAGCGTTTCTATCGGGTCGACTCCAGTCGTAACGCCAGCACCGGCGGCACCGGCCTCGGCTTGGCGATCGTCAAACACGTGCTGATGCGCCACCGCGCGCGCCTGGAAATCAGCAGCGTGGTCGGCAAGGGCAGCTCCTTTACCTGCCACTTCGCGCCCCAGCAAATCGTCAACCGCTGATTCAGCGACACACTCAAAGCTATGTGCCCGTTACCTGTTGAACGCCACCACCTCGTAGGAGGGGCTTTAGGACCCACATGGATGTGGGAAATACGGCGAGCCGTATGGAACGGCTGCCGCCCGCGAGGCTGTTGTTTTCGATTTGGCATTTCAGCGCCGCTTTTTTATTGCCTGATCTAACGGTTCCGCCCTTACGGCGGCTCACTTTTGGCAGTCGCCCCAAAAGTAAGCAAAAAGTCTTGCCCCATGCATCCGGCCCGCCTGCGGCGGGTCCCCTCGCTCCATCATTGCTCCGTGGGCCCGCTGCGACGGGCCATCCATGGCCCAACGCAGCTCTCGCAACATCCTGTTGCTCAACCCACTGCACAACGACTCCGCTCGGCCTGCTGAAAGGGGCGTTTGTCCGGGCGCGAATGGATGGGTTCGGCGCGGTGGCGTGTTGGCGTTTTATTTGGTGAAGACGGTGGGCGGTTTTTATCCGCCCGACAAGGCTGCCAGCAACGCGGTGCTAGAGCGTGTGCAAGTTCGTAGGGTGTACTCGCCGAAGGCAGTACACCACAGATTGGTGGACTGTTCGCTGCGCTCCTGAGTCCACCCTACAAACCAATAAATTCGCGGGTAGGGTGGGAAACTGCGAAGCATTTTCCACCAGTCACCAGCACAGATCATTACCCAAATCGCCCAAACACCTCGGTCCCAAGGTCCCGTCAGGAGGCCGAGTGCAGGTGTTGCGTAGAGGGGCGTTTGGCAGGATGCCAAACGAGGCATGTTGGGCCAAGGATGGCCCGTCTTGCCGACCCTCGGAGCAGCGCCGGAGCGAGGGAAGTTGAGCGCAGCGAAACCCGGATGTCGGGCGCGCTTTCTCTTTGGTTACTTTCTCTTTTGCGCGAGCAAAGAGAAAGTAACTCGCCGAGGGGCGAAATAAATTGTGCGCGCGGCAAATGTGCGGCGGTTAATTGTGTCTGTTGGTCGGGTTGGGGGCGCTAGCCTTTGGCGTGTAATATTGAACTGATGAGTTTGGTGATTTGTTCGTCTAGATCAAGAACTGCAAAAGAAGGAGCTTCTTCGCAGAGTAGTTTTGCTATTGCAATCTTGTCGATAGTTTTAACGATTTTCGTTTCGGTGTCTCTGAATGGCAGAACATGATCGAACTGGCCGGTTTTGATACGTTTTCCGAAGCGTGATGAATACTTCGTAGATAAGGCGTATGTCATTTGACTGTTTTCGATGTAATTTTCAATTTCGCGGCCTGCAGTAATCCAGACGAAACCCTCATCCGCTTCGATTTCAGATTTTATTCGTAGCTTTGTACCGTTTATTGCGGATGAGGCGTTTTCCATGTCGCTGTCAATAATTACTGCCATATTTCTATTAAGCTTTCGTAAGGCGATTAAGGCGTTGGCGCCCTCATTGCTAAAATCAAAGTCTAGCGCTGATAGGTGACTGAGCAATCTTCCGCCGTAGAACATGATTGAGTAATCAATGCCTTCTCTTAGTGTGCTGTCTTTGTTTTTAATCCAATGGTTGATATAGATTCGGTCTGATGGACCTTCAACCCATATTATAAAGTTTGATTGCAATATGTCGGATGCTTTGTAGCCAAGATCGGTGATAATTTTAAATTTTGAATTTTCGGTTATTGCAGGCTCAATGATCGTGGATCCGTCGACGTTGCGAACGTGAAAGATTGATGAGTCTATAGCATCAATTAAGCTTGCGGAGTGTGTGGCAATAAAGTATTGGTTAGATGTTGCTTCTTCTAAATACTGTATGAGCCTTCGTTGTAGAATCGGGTGCAGGTGTATCTCTGGCTCTTCAATGCATACGACCTGTTTTTCCATTATGGTGCAGAATGAGGCAAGCATCACCACCTCATGAATTCCAGTACCTAGTGATTCGAGAGGTAGTATTTTTCCGTCAATTTCAACTAGTACGTGCTCTCTGTTATGTGGGATTTCGATTCGGGCAGTGTTGTTTTCAATTACTACTTTTAGAAAATTGTTAATGGATGTGAATTTTTCAACGTTATGTCGTTCGTGAAGACTGGGCTGTTGCAGTTCGGCAAGTTTGTCAATTAGCCCGTTGCCATTCCAGTTTTCAAAAGCTACACCAGTCTTTGATATTTCACGTATTGCTGGAATAATAGAGATTTTTGTTTCTGGAGGTTGTAGGTGGCTGGCGATGGCTTTTATAGTCTCAGGTATCCAGTGAGCATCAATGTCGCCATTTTGTCGGCGTGTTAAAATATGCCAGATTTCAGACCATTCATGTGCAGTTATTAAATGCTTGAGTGTTTCTTTTGTTGTGGTGTTGATTATATTAAGTTCTGTGTCGCTTCTGTGTGTCCAAATCATGTCGTTGATTGAAAGTTTATTTATTATTGCATTTATGTTTTCTTCGGTTTTTCTGTTATTTCTAGAGTTTTGTTTGAGTTTTTCAATGATGGATTCGATGGTTGCATTTTTTGAGTTTCCCGTGCCCATTATAACTTGGGATGAGTCAGCGCCGCGATGAATGTCCAGTGGGTTAAGTGTGGGGGTTTCTCTTCTGTGGTTGTTGGCTAGGAAGAGGTTAAAATGATTTGCTAAAAAATTTAGGACGCAAGATTTTCCGGTGTTGTTTGCGCCAATAAAGAAATTGAATCGATTGAATGGGCCTATAAATTGCGTTGTTTCCCCTATGCCCTTGTAATTGGCTAGGGCTACACCGCTTATGTACGTTTGCTCTGTCATGATTGAACTCATTTGTTATCGTTTTTCGCGAAGTAGTGGGAGGGCTTTTTTTGAAGTGACTAATTATTCAATCAATCACCCCAATCCGTCCCGCCTCTCCCGAATACCAAATTCCCATCACCCGCCCAATCAAACTCGCCCTCGGCACTGCGCCAAAGAATCGACTGTCATTCGAGTTATTGCGGTTATCGCCCAGCACAAACAATTCGCCATCGGCTATTACTCGCTCGACCATTTCGGTGGTTTGGGCTGTGGCGTGGCTTTGGTCGGGGTTTAGGTAGGGTTCGGTAACGGGCAGGCCGTTGACTAACAGTTGGCTGTGGTTAATCGCCACCCGGTCGCCGGGCAGTGCGGTGATGCGTTTAACGTAGTTAATGCCCTGCGAGTTTGGGGCGTTGAACACCACCACATCGCCCCGTTGCGGCTCGCTAAAGCCATAAGCCGCCGTGCTGACCGCGATGTAGTCGCCCACTTCAAGTGTCGGGGCCATCGAGCGGGACGGGATGCTGTAGGTGGTCAGGCCCAGTAGGCGGGCCCGTGGGTCGAGGGTGGCGGTGTTGAGGGGGTTGAGGGCGTAGAGGCCGGTCAGTAGCAGGCCGGCGCCGAGCATGGGCTTCCAATACCAGTTACGCATGGGTCGAGTTCCGTTCGAGGCTAAAGCAAGGCGGCGGATGCTGGCCCGGCGCCATTGTGCAAGTCATCCCCGGAAACTACCGGATCACTGCCGGCCGGCACAAGCTAAAGCCGCGCATTAGCTAGGGTTTTTTGGCTGGTTGTTCAGCTTGTTGCGGTCGGTGGCGTGGCACCGCTTTACGGGGTTGGTTGGTGGGCGTTTATGGGCTGGACTAATCTCGCCGTATCAGGCCCCGAAGGGTGCCGCCCATTGTTTAGATAAGGAGTCGGCCATGCCAACACTCGCATTGGACTATCGCTTGCCGGGCGTTGATTGGTTGTTCAGCGTGCCTTCTGGCAATCCGCTGCAAAACCCGGGGCCGCTGGTACCGGTGTTTGAGCAACTGTTAGGCGAGTTGCGGGCGCGCCGGTTGCCTAAGGCGTTGCAGTTGACGCTGCACCTGCCGGCCAGTGAGTGCGCGGCCGGGATTGTGGTGGCGCTGCATGATGGCTGGAAGCGGGTGGTGAACAGTCGCTTGCAGGAGCAACAGCTGCGTTTGCAGGAGCTGCGGTTAACTCGGCGGCGGTTTTTGCTTAAAGGGCTGACGGTGCTGGCCAGTTGTTTGGCCTTGGGTGCCTGGTTGGGCGAGGCGGACAGCGGCTTTGAGCGCACGCTGGCGGAGAGCCTGATTATCGGCGGCTGGGTGGCGGTCTGGGTGCCGTTGGAGCGGATTCTTTATAGCGGCTGGCCGCTGACTAAGGAGCAGGCCATTTTGCGCTGCTTGCTGGGCTGCGATTTGCGCATCGTGGCGGATAAGCCAGTTTTTTAGCCGCTTGTTAATCTGCTGCGCGGCGCGGTTTGGTTGGCACGCGCGGGGTTTGAAGCGGGTCCGCAAGCGTTTTATTATCCAAGGCATTACCGCGCCAGCCTGGCGTGGACTGCAGATGAATCACGGCGGCCTTATGACTCACTCCATGCCTTTGTACAGCGCGCTGGCTTTTGTGGCCGCTGAACTGAATGTCTATCTGCGCCAGCAATTGCAGCTGAGCGAGGATCTGGTGCTGCTGGCGCCGGTGGTCGAAGCGGACGGCAGCCTGACTCTGGATATGGACAATAAGTTGAGCTTCTCCCTGCTCAATGTGGCGCTAGAACCCGGTGCGTCAGGCGCCTCGGCGGGTGCGGCGGGGGCGGGCCGGGCGCCGGCTAATCTGAACCTTGAGGTGCTGATTGCGGCGAGTTTCAGTGGGCGCAATTACTCCGAGGGTCTGGCGCTGCTGTCGGCGGTGATGGGCTTTTTTCAGGCCACGCCGCTGTTTAATCGCCAGCGTTTTGCCGCCTTGCCCGAGGGCATCGAACTGATCAGTCTGGAGCTGCGCAGCCTCAGCCATGCCGAGCTGCAGCAGCTGTGGACGGCGCTCAACACCGGCTACCGGCCGTCATTGCTCTACAAGGTGTGGGTGCTGGCCCAGGCCTAGCGTGCCGGATTAAGCGACGCTGATTGATGGGCTGGTGTGCCTTGAGGTCGACTGGCTAGCAACCTTGGGTGCGGCGGGCGGGGTTTGGCCAGGCGTGCGGGCCAGCGCTAAGGCTGGCCCGCCCGGTTTTTAGGGCAGGGTGAAGAGCATGTCGTCAAAGCGCTGCTGGGCGGTTGGCAGCGATTTGTTTTCGGTGCCGTTGATCAGCACGGCTCCTTCGTCCACCAGCAGGCGCAGGCTGTTCGTGCCTTCATGGGGCAGGATCGCCTCAATGGAGCCGCCGCTGCTGTGCTGGATGGCCCCGAGGTATTCGGGGGCCGAGTCCGGCAGGCCATTCCAGCGATACATAAAGAAGTTGGCCGCAGGGTCGGAGCTGATGTGCCCAGCGACTATGTACATCACATTTTCAGTCGCCGACCAGGCCATGCCGCGAATCCCCGAGCCGGCCAGATCCAGGCGGATCGCCTGACCGAACACTGGCGTGGTGCCGGTTGCGGCCTGCAGCGGGTTCTCCAGGGTGATCAGAATCGCCATGCCGTTGATCAGTGGGTTACGCAGGCCAATCGCGACCCGTGGTGTGGCGCCCGGCAACTGGGCAATCCCCTCGATGTTAAAGCCGTCCACCTTGGGCGCCAGGCTCGGTACAGTCGCGGTACCCAGCTGGGTGCGCGCTTGCAGGAGGCTGATGACCTGGGCATCTGGTTGCTGCCACTTGCTGCTGTCGAGCATGTTTTGCAGCAGGGTTTTGCTGTAACCGGCGACGCTCAAGCCGCTGGTGGCGCCGCTGCCGGTGACGGTCAAGCGGGCAAAGCGATAGCGGTCGGCCTTGTACTCGCCATCTTTGTTGCGGCCGTGGGAGGTGATCAGCAGCACGTCGTTGCCGATCCGTGCGGCGTCTTCAAAGTCCGCCTCGTTGGTCAGCCCCAGGCCGCTGGTCAGGTTCCACGACTTCACAAAACTGCTGCCGGTGCCGGCCTTGTAGAGCCCGGCGATATTGGTTTCATCGTTGAAGTTGATGAAGTGGTCGCCGGCCCAGACGGCGGCCGAGCCATCGGCCGTGGACTGATAGGTGGCGGTGGCGTGGATGCCACTGCCGCCGCCACTGCTGAGGGTAAAGGCGCCGGGCCAGGCCGGGAAGCTGGAGTCATTGCCGG
>MHZN01000119.1:7283-7637 GCA_001830395.1 Pseudomonadales bacterium RIFCSPLOWO2_12_59_9
GACCATAGTTTCGCGGGATAAATATTACAGCGTGGGGAGCGAATTCACCAAGAGAAAGGCCGTTCACATCTCCTTCGCTGAAACGACTGCAACCATATCCATAGATCGAACCAAAACGAGTAAACCAGTCATGGTTCGGCAGAATACCCATGATACGTTCATAACCTAAAAGAACAGAATGTGTATTTAGGGAAGCTATCAAGACAAAAGGTGTTCCACAGTCAGCGGGGATACCAATTCCGGAAAGAAATGTTGACAACCAGTCATATGCAGCAGAGGTTACAGGAATATTCCATCCATCGCTATTAACATGGTTATTCATTTCAACAACAGGATAGGTTGCCTTGATATATG
>MHZN01000120.1 GCA_001830395.1 Pseudomonadales bacterium RIFCSPLOWO2_12_59_9
CCATCGGCCAGCTGGCGCAATCCTTGTTCAAAGCCGGCGCCGTGCAACGGGTAATAGTTGCTGGTCTACCCAAGTCCCGCGCCGCCATGCACCTGGACACCGTGTTCAGCTTCTGCGACCGCGACCTGGTGACCATCTTCCCATCGGTGGTCAGCCAGATTGTCGCCTTCAGCATCCGCCCGGATGAAAGCCGCCCCGGTGGCATGGACATCCGCCGCGAGCCAAAACCCTTCCTCGACGTGGTGGCCGAATCGCTGAACCTGAAGAAGCTGCGCGTGGTGCAAACCGGCGGCGACAGCTATGAAGCCGAGCGCGAGCAGTGGGACGACGGCAACAACGTGGTCTGCCTGTCCCCTGGCGTGGTGGTCGGTTACGACCGCAACACCTACACCAACACCCTGCTGCGCAAGGCCGGAGTGGAAGTCATCACCATCAGTGCCGGCGAACTCGGCCGTGGCCGTGGCGGCGGCCATTGCATGACCTGCCCAATCATCCGCGACCCGATCGACTACTAAGTAACCCGCGGCGGCCCTTATCCGGGCCGCCGATCACGCCGAAGCTTATGCAGTGCCGGCGCTAAGACTTTAATTTCTCAAGAGGAAATCCATCATGGCTTTCAATATGCACAACCGTAACCTGCTCAGCCTGATGCACCACAGCACCCGTGAGCTGAAGTTTTTGCTGGATCTGTCCCGCGACCTCAAACGGGCCAAATACACCGGCACCGAGCAGCAACACCTGAAAGGCAAAAACATCGCGCTGATCTTTGAAAAAACCTCGACCCGCACCCGTTGCGCCTTCGAGGTGGCGGCCTATGACCAAGGCGCCAACGTTACCTATATCGACCCGAATTCCTCGCAAATCGGCCACAAAGAAAGCATGAAAGACACCGCCCGCGTGCTCGGTCGCATGTTCGACGCCATCGAGTACCGGGGCTTTGGCCAGGAGATAGTCGAGGAGCTGGCCAAATACGCCGGCGTGCCGGTGTTAAACGGCCTGACCGCCGAGTTTCACCCGACCCAGATGATTGCCGACGTGCTGACCATGCGTGAGCACAGCGACAAACCCCTGCATGACATCAGCTACGCCTACCTGGGCGATGCCCGTTACAACATGGGTAATTCGCTGCTGATGATCGGCGCCAAGCTCGGCATGGACGTGCGTATCGGCGCGCCAAAAGCCTTGTGGCCGACCGAGGAGTTTATTGCCCAGTGCCGTGGCTTCGCCGAAGAAAGTGGCGCGCGCATCACCCTCACCGAGAGCCCCGAGGACGCGGTTAAAGGCGTCGACTTTATCCACACCGACATTTGGGTCTCCATGGGTGAGCCGGCTGCCGCCTGGGACGAACGCATTGCCCAGTTGCTGCCGTATCAAGTCAACGCGCAAATGATGAAAGCCGCCGGCAATCCGCGGGTGAAATTCATGCACTGCCTGCCGGCCTTTCACAACAGCGACACCAAGGTCGGCAAAGACATCGCCGCGCGTTATCCGCACCTGGCCAACGGTGTCGAAGTGACCGAAGAGGTATTTGAGTCACCGGCCAACATCGCCTTCGAGCAGGCGGAAAACCGCATGCACACCATCAAGGCAATTCTGGTTTCGACCCTCGCCGACCTTTAATGACGCCGCTCTGTAGGGTGGGCTTCAGCCCACCACAGGGTTGCGCTGCGCTGGCATGGTCTGAACCCTCCATGACCCGCTAGCCGGTGGGCTAAAGCTCACCCTACTAGCTACACGCAGCCCAACCTACTAGCCTTTAAGGAGCACTGAATATGCGTATCGTCGTCGCCCTTGGTGGCAACGCTCTGTTGCGTCGTGGCGAACCCATGACCGCTGAAAACCAACGCCTGAATGTGCGCATCGCCACCGAGCAGATCGCCAAAATCACCCCCGGAAACCAGATGGTGATCGCCCATGGCAATGGCCCGCAAGTCGGCCTGTTGGCCCTGCAAGCCGCCGCCTACACCTCGGTCAATGCCTATCCGCTGGATGTGCTCGGCGCCGAAACCGAAGGCATGATCGGTTACATGATCGAACAGGAGCTGGGCAACCTGCTGCCGTTTGAAGTGCCGTTCGCCACCCTGCTGACCCAGGTAGAAGTCGACCCGGCCGACCCGGCTTTCCTGAAGCCAAGCAAGCCGATTGGCCCGGTGTACAGCAAGGCAGACGCCGACCGTTTGGCCAGCGAAAAAGGCTGGAGCATCGCCGCCGATGGCGACAAGTTCCGCCGCGTGGTCGCCAGCCCAAGACCGAAACAGATATTTGAAATCCGCCCGATCAAGTGGTTGCTGGACAAAGGCACCGTGGTGATTTGCGCCGGCGGCGGCGGCATTCCGACCATGTATAAAGACGGCAAATTGCAGGGCGTCGAAGCGGTGATCGACAAAGACCTCTGCACCGCGCTGCTGGCCGAACAACTGGAGGCCGACCTGTTGATTATTGCCACCGACGTCAACGCGGTGTTTATCGACTGGGGCCAGCCAACGCAAAAATCCGTGCACTGCGCCCACCCCGATGAGCTGGACAAACTCGGCTTCGCCGCAGGCTCCATGGGTCCGAAAGTCCAGGCCGCCTGCGAGTTCGCCCGCAACACCGGCAAGGTCGCGGTGATCGGCTCACTGGCCGACATCGAAGCCATAGTCCAGGGCACTGCTGGCACCCGCATCAGCACGGCGCAACCCGGCATTAGCTACCGCTAATCACAGCTAAGGCTCCACGCGCAGGGCGTCAGCCCGCCGCCGCTCGACGAGGGCGGTTGGTGGGCTAAAGCCCACCCTACAATCGACATCCCCCCGACTCAGGACACCGCCATGGCTGACAGCAACAAGAAGATGAGTTTGGTCGGCCTGACCACCCTGGTCGCGGTAAATATGATGGGCTCGGGCATCATCATGCTGCCCTCGAGCATGGCGCAAATCGGCGCCGTTTCCTTGTTGTCCTGGATAGTCACCGCCATCGGTTCCATGGCGATTGCCTACAGCTTTGCCCAGTGCGGCATCTATTGCCCACGCGCGGGCGGCATGTCGGCTTACACCGAAGAAGCCCATGGCAAGTCGGCGTTTTTTCTCTGCTCGTACCTGTACTTTCTTTCCCTGGTGATCGGCAACGTTGCCATTGGCATCTCCGCCGTGGGTTATCTGACCCCGTTTTTTCCCTGGCTGGGCAGCGGCGCCATTCCGCTATTTATCGGCACCGCCGGGTTGATCTGGCTGACCACCCTGGCCAACTTCGGCGGCCCGAGCATTACCGGCAAACTCGGCTCCATCACCGTCTGGGGGGTCATCATTCCGGTGGCGGGCTTAAGCGTGATTGGCTGGTTCTGGTTTGACCGGGCCGTCTTTGCCCAAGCCTGGAACCCGGCCAACCTGCAGGTCAGTGATGCCATTGCGCAGAGCATTCCGCTAACCCTCTGGGCTTTTCTGGGCATGGAGTCGGCGGCGCAAAACTTCGACGCGGTGGACAATCCCAAGCGCAACGTGCCGCTGGCCTGCCTGTTTGGCACCCTCGGCGCGGCGGTGGTCTATGTGCTGTCGACCACTGTGATTCAAGGCATAGTGCCGAACGCCGAACTGGCCAACTCCAGCGCGCCCTTCGCCTTTGTTTACGCGCGGATGTTCAATGACGGCATCGGCAATATCATCATGGCGCTGGCGGTCATGGCCTGCGTCGGCTCCTTGCTCGGCTGGCAGTTCACCCTGGCGCAAACCGCCAAGGTCACCGCCGACCAAGGCCTGTTCCCCAAGCTGTTTTCGCGGCTATCGGCGCGTAACGCACCGCTGCTTGGGCTGCTGTTTTGCGGCGTGATGCAAACCCTGGTGGCCCTCTCGACCATCTCGCCAAACGCCAGCGCGCAGTTCAACAAGCTGATCAATCTGGCCGCCGTCACCAACCTGATTCCCTACATCACCTCGCTCTCAGCCTTGCTGGTGATCATGTACAAGGCCGAGGTAACCATGGCCATCTTCCGCCGCAATAGCCTGATCATGCTGGTGGGACTGTTCTATTGCCTGTACGCCCTGTACGCCTCGGGCCTGGAAGCGGTGTTTGGCGCGACCCTGGTGATGGCCTTTGGTTACTTGCTGTTCGGCAGCATCGCCAAGCGCTTTGTCAGCGCACTCGACAGCCCGAATAAACCGTGAGGAGCAACCGCATGCACGCAGCTTTCTTAACCCGCGCGGCGGCCACCTTGCTGCTGCTCAGCAGCCTGCTCCCGCTGGCCGGGCACGCCGACACGCTGCAGCGCATCCGCAGCAGCAATAGCTTCACCCTGGGTTTTGTTCCAGGCGATGCGCCCTTCTCCGATGGCGACAGCATCAAAGCCCAGGGTTACGCGATTGACCTGTGTCGGCAGGTCGGCGAGCGGCTCAAACAGCAACTGGCGCTGCCTGATCTGCAACTGCGCTATCAGCCACTGACGGTGGCCGACATGCTCAATGCCGTCAGCGAGGGGCGTGTCGACATCGTTTGCAGTTCGGTGGTGGAAACCCTCAAGCGCCGTGAACAGGTGAGTTTCTCGCTGCCGATCTTAACCGCCGGGCTGGGCGTGATAGTGCGCAAAGACGCGCCGCCCAGCCTGATGGCGCCGCTGGAAGGCAAGGCGCTGGCCAAGACCCCAGTTTGGCGCGCGACCATCAACCAGGGCCTGAACCGCCACAGTTTTGCCGTGCAGGCCGATACCGTTAACGTCGATTGGGCACGCAACAAAATCCGCCAGCTCGGCCTGCAATCCAAGCTGATTGAGGTCAAGAGCAGCGAAGCAGGCGTAGCCATGGTGGCCAGCGGCAAGGTGGATGCGTTTTTGGCCGACCGTTTAGTGCTGCTCAACTATCAGGCCCTGCACCCCGAGCGCGACCAATTGCTGGTGCCCGAGCACTTGTTTGACGTGATGCCGATCGCCCTGCCGCTGGCCCGCGACGACGAGGACTTTCGCCTGAAAGTGGACAGCGCCCTGAGCGCCCTGTTTCGCTCGGCGGCAATCGAGCCGCTGTACCGTGGCTATTTCGGCGAGCCCAGCGAGCAGACCCGACTGCTGTTGCGGCTGTACTCGCGGCCCTGAGGCCGGTGCTACTTAGTCGACAAAGGCCACCCGCACCGCGCAGCGTTGCAGGCGCGGTAACTGCAAGTCGAGCAAGCACTGGCCACCGTGCTCGGCCAGCCAGCCGGCCACCAGCGCCTGCTCGGCGGCTGGCATCTGCTGATAAACGTCCAAAGTGCGCTGCGCCATCCACAGACTGAAGGGCATCGCTGGCCGGCGAAACAGGCCGTACTCAGTACTGATGTCCACATCGGCGAGCACCCTGGGCAGCGGCTTGCCGGGTGCAAATGTCGGCCGCAAGGCACTGACCTGCTGGCCGATACCCGCTAGCCACGGCACGAACTCGGCAAAAATCACCTGCAAAATCGGCAACAGCGTCGGCGCTATGCCATCGCCCGCCAGCAGCGTCTGGCCCGCAGTGCCGGGCGCCGACGGGTTGGCCATGCGCTCGATCCAGGCACGCAAGTGTGGTCGTGGCGCGATCAGCTCGCGGGCCGGCCAGGGGTCGCGGCCGAGGTGGCCATACATGGTGCCGACCAGGCCAAAATCAGCCAGGGTCGGATGGCCCCCGAGCAGAAACGGCTGCTCGGTAAAGTGCCGCTCCAGCAGGTTCAGCATATTGTCCGTCCAGGCATCCAGTACGGCATTTTGCTCGGGTCGAATGCCCACATTGGGCAGCATCCGGCGCAGCATGCCCGCCACATTCGCCACCGCCTTGCGCTGCAAAAAAGCCGGGAAATGCGGCAGCAAAGCACTGCCCGCATCCCGCTCGAACAGGGCGTAATTCTCTGCATGATTCCAGCGTGTGTGCATGGCCACGGGAATCCACCATTCATCACCCCAGGCCTCCAGCAGATAGGCCAAGAAGCGCTGCACCGGCGTTGCGGGGATGATCGGCGCCGCCGGATAGAGCGCCTCCAGGTGGTCGATAATCACACTGCTGTCCTGCAGCCACTCATCCTGCGGGGTGCGCAACACCGGCATCACCGCAGCGCCGGTCTTGCGTTTGATCCGCGACATCAGGGTGTACATATTCACCGGCTGGTCGACAAACGGAATGCCTTTGTAGCGCAGGTAGCACAGCACCTTGCCGGTGAAGTAGGACAGGTGCCAGCCATACAGGGTGAATTTAGCGCTCATCGCCCACCTCAACTAAAACCTTGGAAATTGCGCCCCAGCGGGCAGTTGGCTGAATGCGCTTAACCGCGCCGGCGAAACAGCCCATCGGGGAAATGCCCAAACAGCGGCAGTAGCAAGCGCCAGGGAAACGCCGGCACCACGGCCCGACGCTTGCCCTTCTGCACCGCGCTGACGATTTGCCGGGCCGCCTGTTCGGCCGACACGGCAAAGGGATATTTGCCGACGTTGTGCATGATCTCGGTCTTGACGAAGCCCGGCAGAATCTTGGTGATGCGGATGTTCTTGTGCTTGAGTTCGATGCGCGCCGCATCCAGGTACATGCTCAGCGCCGCCTTGCTGGCACAGTAAGCCGCCTGCTTGGGGATCGCCTGCAACGAAGCCAGCGAGCTGATGCCGACCAGCTGCCCGCCACCGCAGGTGAGAAAGTGCTCCACCGCCGCGTTCACCGTGGCAATGGCGCCGATCAGGTTGGTTTGCAGCAGCTGTTTTTCCTTGGCGAAGGTGCCACGGCCGACCGCCGTAAAATCGTTAACCCCGGCGTTGACCACCACAATATCGACCTTGCCCAGGGCATCGAACAGGCCGTGCAAGACCGGCCCGACGTTTTCGTCGTCGTCCACATCCAGCAGCGCCGTC
>MHZN01000121.1:0-9248 GCA_001830395.1 Pseudomonadales bacterium RIFCSPLOWO2_12_59_9
CGGCCACTGCCCAGCACCGGCTGCAAGATGTTGTGCACCCGCTGGGTAAACATCCCCTCCATGCGCCGGCTGTAGTCGTACTGCTTGCCGGCCATGCTCAGCTCGGAGTTCTCGCCTTGCTCGGAGAGCAACTGGCCTTTTTGATCGACCACCGTCACCTGCGACTTGTCCAACTCCGGCACGCTGGTGGCGACCAAGTTGACAATCGCCATCACCTGGCTCGACTCCAGGCTGCGCCCCGGGTACAGCTCGACCAGCACCGAGGCGGTGGGTTTGCGCTCGTCACGGACGAACACCGAACCCTTGGGAATGGCCAAATGCACCCGCGCCGCCTTGACGTTATTCAGGCTCGACACGGTACGGGCCAGCTCGCCCTCAAGGCTGCGCCGATAACGGGTTGCCTCCATAAACTGGCTGGTGCCCAGGCCCTGATCCTGATCGAGCATTTCAAAGCCATGGTTACCATCGCTGGGCGCCACCCCGGCGGCGGCCAGCTTCAAGCGGGCACGGGCCAGATCGTCGGCCTTGACCAGCAAGGCGCCCGAGTTGGGCTCCAGGCTGTAGGCGATATCGGCCGCGGTCAGCGTCTCGATCACCTGATTGGTGTCCAAGCCCGACAGGCTGCCATAGAGCGGACGGTAGTCCGGTTGTTGCGACCACAGCACCACGGCAAAACCAATGGCTACGCTGGCGGCCAAGCCGACCAGCAAACCGACCTGACGGAGCATGGTCATGCCGGCCAGGTTTTCTAAAAAGGTCAGGCCAAACAGCGGCGGCTTGGACTCTGGCGCGCTGCTGGTGGCTGGCAGGGTATCGAGGGCTGTGGCCATGATTTAATCTCGCTGTTAAACCGGCATCTGCATGATGTCTTGATAGGCCTGAACCAGTTTATTACGCACCTGGGTCACGGCCTGAAACGAGACGCTGGCTTTTTGCGAAGCGATCATCACATCGGTCAGGTCAATGCCACTCTTACCGACCTCAAAGGCCGCCGCCAATTGATTGGAGGCTTGCTGGGTATCGTTAACCTTGTTGACCGCCTGCCCAAGCATGTCCGAAAAGCTTGGCGCGCCGACCTCCTGCACACTGGCAGCAGGTTTCGGGCGCGCCATCGCCTCGGTCTGCATGGAGCGCATTTCCAACATCAGGCGATTGAATTCGATACCTTGGCTCATCACATTCCTCCACTGGCCGCGGTTTTTTGACGCTTCGCGGCGCGATACAGAGAGGTTTGCAACAAGAGTGCCAGCTAGTGGCGATGAGGCGAGTTAGTTTCTAAATAACCGCGCGATAAATTCGCAGACAACCAAAATCGGCGACCCAGCCAAGCCGCCGATAAAGTCACTCGAGCATTGCCGCAGCCCCCAAAACTCAGGGGCGCCAGCTCAACCTCCAGTCAACTGGCGAACAGATAAGACTCCACGTCCATGCCGGCATCGCGCATCTGCGCAAGCTTGTAGCGCAAGGTCCGCGGGCTGATCCCCAACCGATCAGCGGCCTCTTTGCGCCGGCCGCGCTCAGCACGCAGGGTGTCGACAATCAGCTGGAACTCGCGGCGGCGCAGGTCTTCCCCCAGCGCACCGCTGCTGGCCGCCATGCTGCTGTCGACCAACACCCGCTCGGCAAATGCCGGCACCGCACTCGATGGCAAGGCAACCAACAACGGCGGCAACACCTGCGGACTGATCGCCTGGCCAATCTGGGTTCCCAGGCAAAGATCTTGCGGTTGAATCAAACCGCCCTGCTGCAAGATCAGCGCACGCTGAATGGCATTGTCCAACTCGCGCACATTGCCCGGCCAGGGGTGCGCAATCAGGCAGGCTTGCGCCGGGGCCGACAGCCCTACGGGCGCATGCTTCATTTTTTTGACGTGCTTGGCCAACAAGCGCTCGGCCAACGGCAGAATATCGCCAGTGCGCTCACGCAAAGGCCGCCACGCCAGAGGAAATACCGACAAGCGATAATACAGGTCTTCACGAAAACGCCCGGCCGCCACCTCGCCCGCCAGATCGCGGTTACTGGTGGCCAGCACCCGAATATCCAAATTAATGGGTTTACGCGCCCCGACCCGCTCGACTTCACGCTCCTGCAATACCCGCAATAACTTGGCCTGCAACCCAAGCGGCATCTCGGAAATCTCATCGAGCAAAATACTGCCGCCCTCGGCCAACTCAAACTTACCCGGCTGAGCGGCAATCGCGCCGGTAAAGGCGCCCTTCTCATGACCAAACAGGGTGGCCTCCAACATATTGTCGGGGATCGCCGCGCAGTTGATCGCAATAAAGGGCTTAGTGGCCCGTGGCGATTGCTGGTGGATATAGCGCGCCAGCACCTCTTTACCGGTGCCCGACTCGCCGGTAATCAACACCGTCGAGTCGCTTTGCGCCACCCTCGAAGCCAACTCCAGCAATTGCTGACTGGCCGGTTCGCAAGCCACCGGCCCCTCGCCGTCAAAGGTCGTGACACAGCCCAAGGCATGCCGGGCCACCAAGTCGAGCAGGGTTTTCGGCTCAAAGGGCTTGACCAGATAATCCGCCGCGCCCTGGCGCATGGCATCCACGGCCCGCTCAACCGCGCCGAAGGCGGTCATCAACAACACTGGCAATTGCGGGTAGCGCGCCCGAATCAGGCCGAGCAGCTGATGACCATCCATCCCGGGCATATTCACATCGCTGACTACCAGGCTGAACGACTCTTGCGCCAACGCTTTGAGCGCCGCCTCGGCGCTATCCACCGCGCAATAGGCATGCCCACCGAGCGTCAGGGTATCGGCCAGCGCCTCGCGCAATGCGCGGTCATCCTCAACCAACAGAACTTTAGCCAGCATGATTCGTTACTCCTCTGTCGCAACTGGTGCCCGCATGAATCAGCGGTAAAGTCAGGATCGCGCAAGTGCCGCGCGCCACTGTTGAACGCAATTGCAGATTACCCTGATGGGCCCGCGCTACCGCCTGCACCACCGCCAACCCCAGGCCGGTGCCGGTGGTTTTGGTGGTAAAAAACGGCTCACCCAGACGGGCCAGGATGGCGCTGTCGATACCGCTGCCGTTGTCGCTAATGCACAGCCGCAGCGAACTGCCACGGCTGTACAGATGCACCTTCAAGCGTGATGCCGGGCCCGCCGCCTGCAGGGCGTTTTCGACCAGATTCATCAGCGCGCCGACTAGGGTGTCGCGGTTACACAGCAACTCGCCGCTATGGCTGTCGCACTGCCAACGCACCGCGCGCTCTTGCACATGGGCCTCGGCAGCCGAGCGCAAGGCGTCAAACAGGGCTTTGGGGGTTAGGCGATCCGGCAGCGGTAATTCGCCCCGGGCGAACACCAGCATGTCGCGCACCTGGTGCTCCAACTCATACAAGCGCTCCTTGAGCCGCCCGGCAAAGCGCTGCTGCTGCTCGGCCGGCAACACCTGTTCAGTCAGATGGCTGGCATACAACAAGGCGGCCGATAACGGCGTGCGAATCTGATGGGCCAAGGAGGCGACCATCCGCCCCAACGCCGACAACCGTTCATGACGCGACAGTTGCTCTTGCAGGCGCCGGGTTTCGGTCAGGTCGGTGAGCAGAATCAGCTGGCCCGGCTCACCATTCAGTGAGCGGGTGGCCATGGCCAAGCGCCGGCCGTCTTTGAGAGAGATCTCATGGCCGTCGTCTTCGCGCGGGGCAAAGTTACGGGCAATCACCAAGCGCCAGAGCATGCCCACCAGGGGCAAACCCAAGAAGCCGCAAGCGGCCGGATTGGCATCGCGCACCACGCCTTGGCCATCGAGCACTATCACGCCACCAGGGAGCAGATCGAGCAGGCTTTGCAGGCGCTGAGCGAGACGCTCTTTCTCGGCTAACTCTTGAATGCGCTGCGCACTGACCTGTGCCAACTGGCCATTGAGTTCGGCGACCTGGGTCTCGAGTAAATTGTAGGAATCGCTGAGTTGCGAGGACATCTGATTGAACACGGCAAACGCCTGTTCCAGGTTGGCGCGGCTAGCCGGTTCAACTGGCGCAGCAACCTGTAAATCAGTGGCGGGGGTCAGGCGGGTGACTGGTTTCATAGTTCTCTCTCGCGCAGCGAGCCGTCATAAAACGGTCTAGTGAGAGAGAACTAGCAATACTCATGCCTAAAAAAATAACGTTATTTATCAAAGATATACGCAAGCATCAAAGCCAAGCGTCAATCCCCCGGCTGATCCTCATCGTCATCCCGACGATTCATGCCGTACTTGCGCATCTTCTCAACCAGGGTGGTACGCCGAATCCGTAAGCGCTCCGCCGCCCGCGCCACCACACCACCGGCATCATCCAGCGCCTGCTGGATCAGCCCCTGCTCGAGGTTGCCCAGATAGTCCTTCAGGTCCAAGCCTTCCGGCGGCAGCACCGCAGGGGAATCCAGGCCAGGCAGCCCGGCGTTAATGGCGGCGCGCTCTTGCAGGTCTTCACGCAAGCTGACCGCCAACTGCTCGTCTTCATCATCGACATGGCGGAATTTTTTCGGCAGCTCCATCACGCCGATCACCCCATAGGGATGCATGATCGCCATGCGCTCAACCAGATTGGCCAACTCCCGGACATTACCCGGCCAATCATGTTGACAGAGCGACATAATCGCGGCGGAGTTAAAGCGAATCGAACCGCGCTTTTCAAACTCCATGCGCGAGATCAGCTCGTTCATCAGCAGCGGAATATCTTCGACCCGCTCGCGCATCGGCGCCATTTCGATGGGAAACACGTTCAAGCGGTAAAACAGGTCTTCGCGAAAGCTGCCTTCCTCAATCATCTTTTCCAGATTCTTGTGGGTCGCGGTGATGATGCGCACATCGACGCTCTGGGTCTTGTTGCTGCCGACTCGCTCAAAGGTGCGCTCTTGCAACACTCGCAGCAGCTTGACCTGCATCGGCAAGGGCATGTCGCCAATTTCATCGAGAAACAAGGTGCCGCCATTGGCCAACTCGAAGCGCCCAGCGCGGCTGGTGATGGCACCGGTAAAAGCGCCCTTCTCATGGCCAAACAGTTCGCTCTCGAGCAGCTCGGCGGGAATCGCGCCGCAGTTAACCGGCACAAAAGGCGCGTCGCGGCGCTTGGAGTGATAGTGCAGGTTGCGCGCGACGACTTCTTTGCCAGTGCCCGACTCACCCAGAATCAACACGCTGGCATCGGTATCAACCACTTGCTGCATCATCTGCCGCACTTGTTGAATGGCGCGACTGGTGCCCACCAGGCTGCGAAACAGATTGGGTTCGCGCTGGCGACCACGCTCACGGGCCAGGTCGTACATCTCACGATAGACCTGCACCCGGTGCAGAGAATCGAGCAATTTATTGTAGCTTGGCGGCATTTCCAGGCTGACCAACACCCGCCGGCGGATCTCTTCCGGCCACTCGGGTGGTACCTGAGCACCGATCAGCACCACGGGTAGAAACTCATCCCAGGCCGCCATGTGCTTAAGCAGCTCCAGGGCACCACCCTTCGCCTCAACATCACCGAGCAGTACGCTTAACACATCACGGCTAGAAGCCAAACCCGCCACGGCCTCGCGCCAGTCGGTACTGCTGCAAACAAGATTGCTTTCACCCAGAAAGTTCAGAATCACCGCCATCTCATGGCGGCGCTCGCTGTTGTCGTCAATCAGAAGAAGCTTGGTTTCACGCCACATCTTTTTTATAACTCGACAGCTTGAAGGGAGGCCCAGCAACAGAAAATCGACTGCACCGGCACTTGGCCATTAGTAAAGTCAAAAGCTACGCAATAGTCAATTTTATGGCGTGATTATTTTGCCTTTCCGATCAATAGCTTAGGCGTATGAAGAAATGGGCAAAAACACAGGAGAACAACGAACTAGCGAGGGGAAAACGCAGAAAATTGACTCTACAGCCAACAAGCCGCGTCTCAAACGAACAACTGATAGACCTTGGCGCCCTGCTGAGATTGATTCAACTGAACCAACTCCTTGGCCAAACGCTGCTGCTCTGACTGGCAGACCAACACTAACTCACGGTACAAATCGACCAGTTCTTGCATGCGCTGACGCAACTCAGTCTCATCACGCCCGGTTTCCACCATGGCCTCATCGACCGCTTGGCGGCACTGCAAATCAAGTGCCCCGATCGCACTCCAATCTTGCGTGGCCAGCGCCTCACGTAGCGCCGAGCCGGTGGTTTCGAGAAGCTGTACTGCTGGACTCATAACATCGCTCCTCTTATATGCGGGGCCAGACTTAAGCAATTGCATCCCAACCCGCTTTCACGTTACGTAACAACCCCGCCACTTCTTCCAGTGGCGCTAGATCATTGTGCAAATTAGCGGCAAGCAGGCGCACGATCATGTACTCGTAGAGCCGATCCAGATTAGCCGCAATTTCGCCACCCTGATCAAGATCCAGACCTTCACGCAAACCGCCAACAATGCCAATCGCCTTGCTGATCAACTCACCCTTCATCCCCACCTGACCACGCTCCATAGCCCCGCGGGCTTGAGCCACACGCGATAAACCGCCCTCCATCAGCATCTGAATGAGCCGATGGGGAGTGGCGTCAATAGCTTGAGCCTGGGTATTGACCGACTGGTACTGCCGCATCGCCGTTAGCGCATTCATAATTGCTCCGCTAGGTACTGAGTGGATAACTTATATATCGACTCAATAGCTTCCAGCTTTAGCATTTATTTCAACAGAGTTAGATGACAGGAACAGCCTCAACTTCAGGCCCAATGGCATCCCACGCGGTTTTAATTTGACCGAGCACGGCCAAAACCTCATCCAGGCTGCGTGGCGTTTGATCCAGCGCCACGCCGGCGAGACGGCGAGTCATATAGTCATACAGGGCATCCAGATTCTCGGCAATTTCACCGCCAAGCTGCTTATCGAGACTGGCCTGCAACACACCGAGAATGGTGATGGTGGTGCCCACTGCCAAGCCGCGCACCTGAACATCCCCCGCGGCTTGAGCCTGCTTGGCCAGCAACACCCGCTCAACCGCGCCATCCAGCAGTAGCTGCACAGCACGGTAGGGAGAAACGTCCTGAGTGGTCTTGACCTGCTTGTAGGTGTCGATCGGTTTTTTGCTCATCAGTTATTCTTACTCACGAAGCCCGGCAGGCTAGCTAATTGACCGGTTAGACTCTCACTGGTTTTCTTCAGCCGCGCCACCAGGGTATCCATGGCCGTGTACTGATTTACCAGGCGCTCCTGAACCTTGGCAATGCGCAGGTCTAAGGCGGTTCTTTGCTTGTCGATACCACTAATAGTCGACGCCAAACCCTTCTGCCGCTGATCAAGTACACCAGCTGTGCGGGTATAGCCATCTACCAAAGTGCTCAAGCGTCCCATCAGGCCCTTATCACCAGAGAGATAGCTGGCAACCTTATCGAAGTTACCGCTTAAAGCCGTGTCCAGCTTAGTGCTGTCTAGCTTAAGCGTGCCGTCCCGTTGCGAGGTGATCCCCAGCTCCGCCAAGGCCCGTATGCCATCACCGGTCTGCAGCGCAGAAATCTGCGTACGAATACTCGACTGCAAACCGCGCACTGTAGCGTCGCCCAACAAGGGCCCGGTTACCGGCGGCTTACCCTCACCCACCTGAACGACACTGGTCAGTTGCGCGGCGGTATTGAAGAGCTTGTTGTAGGAGTCGACAAACTTCTGCAAGTTACTCTTAACCCCGGACTTATCCTGGCCGACAGTAAGGCTTATGGTCTTACCCGCATCTTGGTCAGCCTGGGATTGGGCGCTAGTCAACGTCAGCTTTACACCGTCAACGACCCCTTCGATGACATTGCTGTCACGGACGACCTGCAAGCCATCAACAAAGATCTTGGCCGACTTAGCCTGATTAATCACCCCGGCGGCGCCAGTCACAGAGCTAGGCGCAACATTAACATCAGGTGTAAAGCCCAGCTCACTGATGGATACGTTGCCACCTGCTAGCGTCTCGCTAGCCACCACTTGCACATCTTTAGCGTCACCAAGATTCGATGAACTAATCACCAGCCGCGTGCCCGAAGCATCGGTCACCAAACTGGCCGAAAACCCTTTAGACGCGCCCTGCGAGTTAATCGCATCGCGAATACCGGCCTGGGTGTTATTAGTCGCGGTGATATTTAGCTCAAGCTTGGTGGTGCTCGCATTCAGTGGATCACCGGCATACAGCGTCAAACTACCCGTACTGAAGGTCAGCGGAGTGCCTACCGGTTCAACAAAGGACTTCAAGCCTACTTTACTGCCGGCCGCAAGCTGCTGCACCTTGAGGGCATAGACTCCAGTTGGAGCAGTGACCGTAGCTGAGGCAGATAGATTTGCCGAGGAAGAAAGACTGGCCGTACGCGCCGAATACAATTCCGGCTTATTAAGGCTGGCCAAACTCGTTTGAAAATCGCTCATAGCTGAGCGCAGGGTACCCACAGCAGAAAGCTGAGAGGTTGAAATTTGTTCAAGCCGATCTAGCTGGGACGTTTTTGGCGCCTTTTCGGCGTCCACCAACGCTTTGATAATACTGCCTATATCAATGCCAGAACCGACGCCCAAAATGCCTGCCATGATGCACCTCGCCAAAAAAATGACCATTAACGCCTTGTGAGCGTTAACAGATCAAAAGCCGTGCCAAGGTGTATCAGGCTTCGGCTTTGAATAACAAGCTACGTACTTCGGACAAGTTCTCCGCCATCTGCAGGGCTTCTTCCGAAGGTATTTGCCGAATTACATCACCCGAATCACTGTCCGTGACTTTAACCACCACTCGACCACTAGAGTCATCGAGCGCGAAGTTGATACTGCGCTGCACTGACTGCACAAAGTCCTGAATAGTAGCTAGGGCACCTTCGACCTGCTCTCGCGTGGCGCCTGGTGATGCCTTATTACCGGCCAACACCGCTGCCGCCACATCGTGCCTTGCCGTATCGCTCGATGATTTATGTGCAGCCCCTGCAGGCAAAAGTCGCTCAGCACTTTGAGACGCACTCAAGGGAAGCGACTTTTGAGTTGAACTAACGTCCATAAATTCCTCCTCACAATGAGGTAGCGGGAGAAAGAGTCAAACCCTTCCCCCCGCAGTTTATCGCCTTCCCCCTTACTGCAGGAGGCTGAGTACAGCCTGCGGCAACTGGTTGGCCTGGGCCAAAATCGCGGTACCAGCTTGCTGCAGGATCTGGTTCTTGGTCAGTTCCGAGGTCTCCGCCGCATAGTCGGTGTCGCGGACCCGGCTGCGAGCAGCAGAGGCGTTTTCACCGATGTTTTGCAGGTTAGAGATGGTGTTCTCGAGACGGTT
>MHZN01000121.1:9257-14660 GCA_001830395.1 Pseudomonadales bacterium RIFCSPLOWO2_12_59_9
GATCGCACCACTGACAATGCCCAGAGCGTTCTGCGCGCCGATCGCGGTGCTGACATCAATTTCAGACACCGAATCCAGATTACTGAACACGCTGGCTGGCTGCACGCCACCATCGATGGTGCTGAAGTTTTTCACCTCGTACGCATCCGGCGATTCGAAACGCAACTGCCCTACAACTGCGGCACCTACTGCGGTTGCACCGGCCCCACCGATAGCGACAGTAGCGCCGATATTGTCGGAGTTGTCCGATGCCGACTGATTATCACCCTCAAAGCCTAAGGTCTGAATGTTACCCGCCACTTCTGTGCCACTCGTACCACCGGTAAAGTCAGTGATTACGATATTATCGCCTCGCTCACTGGTCAGTTCCAAGGTGCCATCACTGTTGGCGCGAGCGGTGATACCGGTCTTGCCCGCTTCCTTGTTGACCGCATCGGCTACTGCCGAGAGATCGTTCCAGTCGGTGATATTGGCCGAGATCGCCACTTTGTCGTCGATATTGGCGTCGTTGGAACCATACAGATTAAAGCTGAGGATTTCAGCGTCGGTAGTGGTGCCGCCAGTGATGTCGATTTTCGCCACGGTCCGTGCCTGAGCGGTAATACCGGTTGCATCGGAGACGCCATTCACGCCGGTAGCCACATCGCGTGCAGAGCTATTCACCGCCAGCGCTACTGACGCCGTGCCCAGTTTGCCCGCCAAGGTCAAACCAGCGGTGGTGGCAGGAGAAGACGAGTAGCCGATGGTAGTAGTAGTCAAGAGAGCGAAGCTACTGCCCGCGACAGCTGCTTTGCCGCCCTGGCTAGCGTTAACTGCGCCGGCCTCAGCGCTGCTAAAGCGGTTGGAGCCGATACGCGCGGCCCCCGCTGCGCCGATAGAAACACTAATGGTTTCAAAGGCGTTAGCACCAACCTGAAAGCTCTGGGAACCAAAGGTACCGTCAAGAATTTTCCGTGCACCGAAACTAGTGGTCTCAGCAATACGATTCAATTCTTGCTGCAACTGGGACACTTCGCCTTGCAGAGCTGCACGTTCGGTCGCACCGTTAGAGCCGTTGGCCGATTGCAGAGCCAGGTCACGCATACGCTGCAGGATGCCAGTGGACTGCTGCAACGCACCTTCAGCGGTCTGCGACAGCGAAATACCATCGTTGGCGTTGCGAGTGGCAACGTTCAAGCCATTGATCTGGCTGGTCAGACGGTTGGAAATTTGCAAGCCAGCGGCGTCATCTTTAGCGCTGTTGATTCGAAAGCCGGTGGACAGACGCTGCAAAGAGGTGTCCAGGCCTTTGGATGAAGTATTCAAGTTACGCTGAGTGTTCAGCGATGCGACGTTCGTGTTGACTGTGAGTGCCATGGTGGTTGTCTCCAAAGAGCCTTGCTAAGTTTGTCTGAGCTTGCGAGCTTCGGGCCTGTGAGCTCAGACACCCCATAAAGTTCGCATTCGATCTTTATATCGGCGCTACCGCGTGCAACTTTAGGTAGCTTTAGCAAGAAAACTTTCATTTTTTTTCTGTTTGTCAATCAACTAGTTACACAAGCAGAAAAGAGAGAAACCGGCACACTGATGGAAAATTTGACGCATTGGCCAGACAATTACGAGTAGTTGCGGCCGGTTAATACTCAAACTAAGCGCTTAAGAAACCCATCGGGCGCGACAGTGATCAACAACTTGTCCTGCATCGCCTGATCGATTTCAAAAACCTGCCCCGCTGCGCTCTTGAGAAAGGCATGCACGGCGGTCTTCGGATTGTCACCCGGCCCCCAGGGGCGATCCGGAAAAAACTCGGTAGGCATGTCCTCCACCACCGTATCAAACACCACGCAATAACTACCGGGGGTGACCAGCGGGCTGTACAGCTCAAGTTCGCTCAGTACGTGCTCGTGCGTGTGATTTGAATCGAGAATCACCAGCACCCTCTCGCACCCAGCAGCCTCGCGGCGCACCTGCTCCAGCACATTTCCGGCGATCGACGAGCCTTCGATCAGGCTGATGCGGGAAAACAACGGGTGTTCCTCGATGGCCGCCCGATTGTGCGGACGGATCTCAATGTCCACCCCAATCACTCGGCGCGGCGCATCAACGCGGCCTTCGCACAAATCCAGCAGAGCCAGCAGTGAGGCATTGAGGATCAGCGAGCCGCCGTGGGCGATGCCGGTTTCGATGATCACATCCGGTTTCACCGTCCACACTAACTCCTGCAGCGCAACTATGTCCTGCGGGTACTGGATGATAGGCCGGCCGAGCCACGTAAAATTGTAGGAGTACTTGTGCCGGCAACTGTGCACCAGCCAGTCAAGCGATTTGGCCTGTAGCTCGGCATCTGCGCCGGCACCTTTGGCATTCTCCACGCACTCTTCGCGAAAAACTTGATGTTGCGCTGCATAGTCCTGCTTAGCCATCCAATGACTCCTTTTCTATCGGTTCATATCGAAGAATTCGGGCAGGATTGCCCACCATCACTGCACCTGCAGGCACATCTTGGGTGACCACGGCCCCTGCGCCGATAGTGGCCCAAGCACCAATGCGCAGACGCGATAAAACCACTGCGCTGGCGCCGACGAACACACCATCGCCAACTTCCACCTTGCCGCACAGGTTAGCCCCCGGGGCAATAAATACCGAGTCGCCCAGCTGGCATTCGTGATTAAGGATGCTACCGGCACTCACACTGCAGTTGCGCCCTAGGCGGACATCGGCCTGCAGCACGGCATACTCCTGCAGATAGCTCCCAGCCCCCAGTTCGACCAGCTCAAGATTGAGCGAGGGATGAATAAACTGCCCCAACTCCAGCCCCGCAGCCAATAGTGCTCGAGTGGTCTGGTGCCGCGTGCGAGTGTCGCGGGTAATCAGATTGACAACGGCATGCCCGGCCACCAGCCCAGGCAAACATTCGAAGCCACCAAGCACCGCAAAGCCATAAAAAACCTGGCCATGCTTGGCCGGATCGTTGTCGAGAAAACCGGCGATCTGCACCTGCCCCGCCGCCGCCAACGCTCGCGCTTGACGGGCTGCCTCAGGGTTATTCGCCCCGAGCAAGAGCAGTGGCTTCATACCCGCAGACCTTGCAGGATGGCATCGATCACCCGCTGCTGCTCCGTAATAGTCAGCTCGTGATAGCTGGGCAGATTGAAAGACCGTAGCGCCAGATCATGGGCTCGCGGCGTAGACACTGGCGGCAGATCGGCGAACACCGGCGTGTCGCTGAGAGGCTGAAAGAAAATCCGCGCATCAATGCCCGACTGAATCATCTGCTGCAACACCAAGTCACGGCGTTCAGCCAATGCCAACGGCAACACTAGAGTGGGCATCCAATAGCTGTTCAGGCAATCCGCTGCCTGCGGATTCATACTTGCCCCCGGAATCGCAGTCAGCAACTGTTCACGATAGACAGCGAAAACCTCGCGCTTGTGCGCCACCAATTCATCGATGCGCTCAAGTTGGGCGCAGCCCAAAGCGGCCTGCAGGTTGGACATCTTGTATTTATGCCCCAACTCACAAGGCCAAAACTGTCGCAGGTCACCCGCCGCCCGGCCATGGTTATTGAGCTGCTGCACCCGTTTGAGCAAGGCCTCGTCGCGGGTGGCGAGCATGCCACCCTCGCCAGTGGTCATGACCTTGGTGCCATGGAAGGAAAACACCGAAAAAGTCGAACAGCTGCCGGCCTTATGGCCGCGCCAGACCGAACCAAGCGCCTCGGCCGCATCTTCAATCAGGGCCAATCCATGACGGTCGGCCAACACTTGCAGCTCATCCAGCGCCGCCAAATTGCCGTACAAGTGAACGGCAATGATCGCCTTGCTGCGCGGTGTAATAGCCCGCTCGACAGCCGCCGGATCCAGACACCAGGAATCCTCCAGCACATCAACCAAGACCGGGGTGGCGCCGACATAAAAAACCGGCGCGGCAGAGGCAATCCAATTGGTGTCCGCGAGTATTACCTCATCGCCTGGACCGATATTCAGCGCCCGCAAGCCAAGGTGCAAGGCACCGGTACAGCTGGAGGTGGCCAGCGCATAGGGCAGACCAAGATAAGCCGCGAATTCGCGTTCGAAGCGGTTGATGTAGTCGTAACATTGCTCGCCCCAACCGTTGCGAACAGCATCCAGCACGTATTCAATTTCGCGCTCGCCGATACTCGGTTTGGTGTAGTAAATCTTGCTCATAAAATCTGCAACTCCGGCACCGCAACCACCAATCGGCCGCCCCACTCGCGCACTTGAGCTTGCTGCTCCTTTACCTCATCGAGCAGGTTCCACGGCAGCACCAGCACGTAGTCGGGTTTTTCCTCGGCTATACGTTGTGGCGCCACCACCGCGATGCGGCTACCGGGCAGGTATTTACCTTGTTTATGCGGGTTAGCGTCAGCGACCCAGGCCAATAGATCGGCGCGCACCCCGGCGTAGTTGAGCAAGGTATTGCCCTTGGCCGCCGCGCCGTAACCCACTACCCGCTTGCCGTCGGCCTTGGCTTGCAGCAAAAAGCGCAGTAATTGGTGTTTGATCTGCTCGGCGGCGGGCGCGAGGCTTGCGTAGTAAGCCTCGGTGCGCATGCCGGCAAGCTCTTCGTGCGCCAGCAACGCGGCGACACTGGCGTTAAGCGCTTGCGGACCCTCGACCCGCTGCACATAAACCCGCAGCGAGCCGCCATGGGTCGGCAACTCCTCGACATCGAAAATCGCCAGGCCGTTACGCGCACACAGGGTCTGCACTGCGGTTAGCGACAGATAGCTGTAGTGCTCGTGATAGAGGGTGTCGAACTGGTTATCCGCCATCAGCCGCAGCAGATGGGGAAACTCAAAAGTCGCCACACCCGCAGGCTTGAGCAACGTGGCAAAGCCCTGGAGAAAGTCGTTGATATCCGGTACATGGGCCAGCACGTTATTGGCCACCAGCAGATCCGCCGAGCGCCCCTGCTCTACCAGGGCTTGAGCAGTCTGCACGCCGAAGAACAGTTCATGAATCTCGATGCCCTTCTCCCGCGCTGCCCGCGCGGTGCTGGCGGTGGGCTCGACGCCCAAACAGGGGATGCCGCGCTGGGCCACGTATTGCAACAGGTAGCCGTCGTTAGCGGCGATCTCCACCACCAAACTCTGTGTATTCAAGGCAAAACGTTCGGCCATCTGCGCGACATAGCGCTCGGCATGGGCCAGCCAAGAGCTGGAGTAGGAGCTGAAGTAGGCATAGTCGGCATCGAACAGGCTGTCGGCTGCGCGGTAATCCTCGGTCTGCACTAACCAGCACTGCTGGCAGACCATGACTCGCAGCGGTACCCATTGCTCGGCCTGATTCAGTTGCTCGGCGCGTAAATAGGCATTTGACGGCGGCGCAGTGCCCAGATCAATCAAGGGCAGGGACAGCGCTGTGGCGCAACCACGACAGTTCATTGACGCACTCCTTGAAA
>MHZN01000122.1 GCA_001830395.1 Pseudomonadales bacterium RIFCSPLOWO2_12_59_9
CGGCTGATCGAGGTTGCTACCCATCAAGCAGACCTGTTCAACGTGACTGTTCTTGGCAATCTCCCCCTCGATCGGCGCCGGTGCCACGTACTTGCCCTTGGTGGTTTTGAAGATGTCTTTAACCCGCCCGGTGATGCGTAAGTAGCCGTCGCTGTCCAGCTCGCCCTTGTCGCCGGTGTGCAGCCAGCCGTCTTTCAAGGCCTCGGCTGTTTTTTCCGGTTCCAGGTAATAGCCCAGCATCAGGGTCGGGCTGCGAAACAGGATCTCGCCATCGTCGGCGATGCGCACTTCCAGCCCTCGCATCGCCCGGCCCACGGTACCAAAACGCACTTGCCCCGGCCGATTGAAGCAGCCATAGGCAACGTTTTCGCTCATCCCGTAGCCTTCACAGAGGGTCAGGCCGATGGCTTGATACCAATCGAGCAGGCCACGGGAAATCGCCGCGGCGCCGGAGATCATGATCCGCGCCTGATCCAACCCTAAGCCGCGGCGAACCTTGCGCGCCACCAGCCAGCCGAGCAGCGGGATACGCAGCAGCCGCGTCAGTTTGGCCTGCGGCAGCTTCTCCAGCACCCCTTGCTGAAAGCGCGTCCACAGCCGTGGCACGGCGAAAAACACGGTTGGCCGCACGTGGCGCAGATCGCTGGCAAAGGTCTCCATCGACTCGACAAAGGCCACCGGCGCACCGCAATACAGGCTGTTGAACTCGACCATAAAGCGCTCGGCCACATGGGACAGCGGCAGAAAGGAAAAGAACCTGTCCTGCGGGCTCATGTGCATTTCCGCGCAGGCGTTGGCCGCGGTAAAGGCCATGGCATGCACCGAGAGCATCACCCCCTTGGGATTGCCGGTGGTGCCAGAGGTATACACCAGGGTCAGCACTTGCTCGGGCTGCTGCACCGCCACCCTTTGCAGCGGCTGGTGCATGGCCAATAAAGCGTGCCAGTCATGGGCGCAGGCCAGAGTCGGGTACGGCAGCGCAATCCGGGTCAGCTGCGGGCCAATCCCGGCCTCCAGCTTGTCGGCCTCATCCAGCTTGCCGAGCAGGATCACCTTGCACTGCGCATGCTCCAGCACATAGGCGATGCTCTCGGCGGTTTGCAGCGGATAGAGCGGTACACTGACCAAGCCGGCCATCATGATCGCCAGATCACAGATGAACCACTCGGCGCAGTTCTTCGACAGCAGCGCCACCCTATCCCCCGGCGCGCAACCCAGCGCCAGCAGCGCACTGGCCAAACGCCGGGCCTGATCATCGACCTGACGCCAGGTCAAATCGTGCCACTGGCCATTAATCGGCTGACGCAGCCAGACCGCATCGGGTTGCACGGTCAGCCAATGGGCAAACTGTTGTAACGGCAGTTGAACCTTCATGCCCGCTCCTGTTGTTGTTATGTGGCGGTGTTGCAAGAACTGTCAGGGCCGCGCCAATCAGAGTTTCATACCGCGGCTGATGATCTCTTTCATGATTTCCGAAGTGCCGGCGAAGATCCGCTGAATCCGCGCATTCGCGTACATCTTGCAAATCGGGTACTCCCACATATAACCCCAACCGCCGTGCAGTTGCACGCCTTCATCGACCACCTTGCCGAGCAGTTCGGTGGTGAACAACTTGGCCTCGGCGGCGATTTCCGGGGTGAGTTTCTTCTGGTTGTGGTCCATCACGCAGCGGTCGACGAATACCTGGGCCACGTCGATCTGGGTGCGCATCTCGGCCAGCTTGAAGCGAGTGTTCTGGAAGTGTGAAATCGGCCGATCAAAGGCCTTGCGCTCCTTGACGTAATCGATGGTCACCTGCAACGCCGCCTCGGCGCCGCCGACCGCGCCACAGGCGTTGGTCAGGCGTTCCTGGGCGAGCATGTTCATCAGGTAGAAGAAGCCGCCCTTGGCGTCGCCCAGCACATTGGTCTTCGGTACCTTGACGTTGGTGAAGAATAATTCGGCGGTGTCCTGGCTCTTCATCCCGAGTTTCTTCAGCGGCGTGCCGCGCTCGAAACCGGCCATGCCGCGCTCCACCAGAAACAGCCCCATGGCGTGTTTGTTGGCCGGATCGGTCTTGGCCGCGACTATCACCAAATCGGCCAGAATGCCGTTGGAGATAAACACCTTGGAGCCGTTCAGCTCATAGTGATCGCCCTTGTCCACCGCCGTGGTGCGCATCCCGGCCAGGTCGGAACCGGCGCTCGGCTCGGTCATGGCCACGGCCAGGATGATCTCGCCGCTGATGATGCCCGGCAGGAAGCGTGCTTTTTGTTCGGGGTTGCCGTATTCGGTGATGTAAGGCCCGCACAGCGCCGAGTGCAGCGGCAACATAAAGCCGGCCTCGTTGATGTTGGCCAACTCCTCGCACATGATCTGCTCGTAGCGAAAATCCTTCAGGCCGCTGCCGCCGTACTCCTCATCAGCCCAGGGCAGCAGAAAGCCCATCTCGCCGGCCTTCTTCCAGACTTCGCGGCTGACCACCCCGGCCTCCTCCCAGGCGTCCTGGTGCGGCACCACTTCCTTTTGCAGAAAGGCGCGAAACGACTCGCGGAACATGTTGTGTTCGGTTTCGAAGTGAATGCGTTGCATGAAAGGCAGCTCCTGACAGGATTGAGGCGTCCCTCCAGAGTAGGCGGCGCAGGCGGCAGCGGTCAGTGACCCATACGCTCAGCTGCGGTTGACGTTTTCGGTCAGAAGACGGGAGAACATTACCGCGGTCAATAAATTTTGCCCCCTGTACCAGTACCATAGCCTCAGCTTTGCCAACCCAGGTGGCTTGATCGCCTGAACGCCGACTAGATGCATGCCACGAGTAGATTATGAAAAACGAAAATAGAGCCCTGGCGTTTGCGCCATTGATAATGCCCTTTGCATTTACCGGCTATGCCTTTTTTGCCGGAATCTCGGGCTTCGACATGCAAGAGGGGCTGCTGACATTTTTTCTTTTGTTTCTCGGCACTGTCGTCGCAGGCCTGCCGGTGGCCTACCTCTACGAGTTCTTTATCGGCATGCGCTTTTACCAACTGCTGGCGAAAAAGAACCGGGTGAATATTTTCACCCTGACCTTGGGCGGCATATTGGTAGCCGATATCCCGATGCTGTTGATCTGGCCCCTGGCCAACGGCGAAGGCAGCGTCAGCTTTGCGGTGACCGCACAACTGTTCTCCTTTGTCGGCTTTATGATCGGCCTGAACTTCTGGGTGCTGCTGAATTTTGAAAGCCTGCGCGATAACCTAAAAAGGTTATTGGGCAAGGCCTGATGCGCAAGGCCGCAAACGCGCGCCCACCCAGACAAGCAAAAGCCCGTCACCAGGACGGGCTTTTCTCAACCACAGAGGCTCACGCCAGGGTGCGAGTCGCCTGGGGCACCGTCACTGACACCGGACCATTGCCCAACTCGGCCTGCAAGGTGCCTTCGTCCAGCTGCTTGCACCACTTGGCGACCACTATGGTGGCCACGCCATTGCCAATCAGATTGGTCAGGGCGCGCGCTTCGGACATAAAGCGGTCAATGCCAAGAATCAACGCCAAGCCGGCCACCGGCAAGGTGCCGACCGCCGAGAGGGTCGCCGCCAGCACGATAAAGCCGCTGCCGGTCACCCCCGCCGCGCCTTTGGAGGCGATCAGCAATACCGCCAGCAAGGTCAGCTGATCAACCAGGCCCATGGGCGTGTCGGTGGCCTGGGCAATAAATACTGCGGCCATGGTCAGGTAGATGGAGGTGCCATCCAGGTTGAAGGAGTAGCCAGTGGGAATCACCAGGCCGACCACCGATTTGTCGCAGCCGAGCTTCTCCATCTTGCGCAGCATGTTCGGCAGAGCCGACTCGGACGACGAGGTGCCCAGCACTATCATCAGCTCTTCGCGGATGTAGCGGATAAAGCGCAGGATGCTGAAGCCGTGGGCGCGGGCAATGCCACCCAGCACCACCAGCACGAATAGCACGCAGGTGATGTAGAAGCACAGCAT
Source organism: Pseudomonadales bacterium RIFCSPLOWO2_12_59_9 (assembly GCA_001830395.1). Lineage (GTDB taxonomy): Bacteria > Pseudomonadota > Gammaproteobacteria > Pseudomonadales > Pseudomonadaceae > Aquipseudomonas. Next base: position 3,952 of record MHZN01000122.1, read on the forward strand.
CAGCTGGCCCAGTTGCACCAGAGAACCCACGCCGTACTGGCCGATGGTAAAGGCCATGGCGCCAAAAGCACCCAGGGGCGCGACCTTCATGATCATGCCGATGATGTTGAACATCACCTGGGCGATCCGGTCGATAAATTCCAGCACCGGGCGGCCGTAGTCACCCATGCGATGCAGGGCAAAACCGAACATCAGCGAGAACATCAGCACCTGCAAAATATCGCCGGTGGCGAAGGCGCCGACCACGGTGCTCGGGATGATGTTGAGGAAAAAGCCGATGGTGCTCTGCTGCGCGCCGGCCTGGGTGTAAGCCGCGATGCCGGCGGTATTCAGGGTCGCCACATCCACATGCATGCCGGCACCGGGCTGGGCGATATTGACCACCAGCAAACCGATCAGCAGCGCCACGCTGGACACCACCTCGAAATACAACAACGCCAGGCCGCCGGTCTTGCCGACCGCCTTCATGTTTTGCATACCGGCGATGCCGCTGACCACGGTGCAAAAGATGATCGGCGCAATGGCCATCTTGATCAGTTTGACGAAACCATCACCGAGCGGCTTCAACGCCACCCCGGCTTGCGGGTAGAAATGGCCGATGGCAACGCCCAGGGCGATGGCCACCAGTACTTGCACATACAGACTTCTGTAGAAAGGTTTGCGGGTCATGGCAGGTTCCTCACAAAGAGCGCACAGCACCATCCATCGATGCCTGCGCCAACGCAGCGCTAACTCTCCTGAACTGGAGAGATTTATTTTTCACTCGCGTTCAACGCCAGCTTGCTAGACCTATCGCAAGCCCCATGCCAGCCCTTTAAATAAAATTAAATCCATTAAATACAAATACTTATAAATATTACCCAGCCACAACCCGGACCGTTCTGGCGGATAGCCGCCAAGGCCTAGGCGGCTATCCGCCAAACACTCCAGCCAAGCCGCCAAGACGCCGCCCACCGCCAGAGCGGCTGACTTGTGGTCACGCCGCCGCTGGGCCTAACATCCCTCAAGCACCACGATTCAGCACCGGCAGAGCACCATTTTGAAGACTGGTCGTAGGGTGGGCTTCAGCCCACCAAACCAGCAGCAAATCGACGCCAATGCTGAGCCTCAGCCCCAGCTGCGGAACCTGCAAAAAAACCACTCAGGAGGCATTGCGTGACCCCAGTAACGCCGCCCAAGACCGAGCGCCGACCGCGCTGGCGCAGCCTGCTGCTACTGGCACTGCTGCTGTTGCCGCTGCTCTGGCCGGTGCAGCAATTGGCCGAGCGCTACTACGGCGAGCAGTTGCTCGAACGCAACCGGCAGACCCTCGACCTGTATGTCGCCAGCCTGCTCGGCACCCTGCGCCGCTACGAGGTGTTGCCGGCCCTGCTCGGCGATCTGCCGGGGCTGCGCGCGGCCCTGAGTGCACCGACCGATGCCGACCGGCTGAACAGCGCCAACCAGTTGCTCAAGCGGGTGGCGCAAGACACCGGCGCGGCAGTGATCTACCTGATGGCGGTCGACGGCACCACCCTGGCCTCCTCCAACTGGCAACAGAGCGACAGCTTTGTCGGCCGCAACTTCACCTTCAGGCCGTACTTTCGCGATGCCATGGCCGGCAAACCCGGACGTTTTTTTGGCATGGGCACCTCCTCCGGCAGACGCGGCTACTACTTCGGCAATGCCATTCGCGAGGGCGAGCAGATCCTTGGCGTGCTGGTGATCAAAATCAATCTGGATGACACCGAAACCCTGTGGGG
>MHZN01000123.1 GCA_001830395.1 Pseudomonadales bacterium RIFCSPLOWO2_12_59_9
GAGCTGGATGCCAAGGCCAAGGCCGAGGGCCGGCCGGTTTACTACCACAACGTCAACGGCCTCAAGCCGGAAAAGCTCAAGGCCCAGTGGTATCAATTTGACGACCCGCACAAATGGTTTGAGCTGCCGGATAACTCCATCGTCCTGATCGATGAGGCCCAGCGCTTTTTTGGTGTGCGTGATCCGCGCAAGGCCGTGCCGGATTACTGCTCTGAGTTTGAGACCATGCGCCATGATGGTCTTGAGGTGCATCTGGTTACTCAGCACGCCTCGTTTCTCGATGCCCACATTCGCAAACTGTGTAACAAACACATCTATGTGCTGCGCATCTTCGGCGGTAAAAAGCTCTCGCGTTACGAAGCTGAAAAATACATCGACGTTGAAAAACAATCCGCGCTGAAAGATGCCTCGCACAGCTTCGTCAAACTCGATTCAAAATTCTTCGGCGTGTATGACTCGGCGGTAGAGCACCACTTCAAATTTCGCCCGCCCGGCAAGCTGCTGATCATCCCGGTGCTGATCTTGTTCATCGCTTTCATGCTCTACCGGGCCTTCGATAGCTTCAACGGCAAGGATGCGGCCAAGGCAGCAGAAGGTGTTGTGGCCGGTGCTGCGGGCGGTGCGGCCGGCATGCTGCCAAGCGTCGTTCCCTCCGGTGAGGGTGGTAAAAACAAAACACTCACCGCGGCCGAATACGTTGAAATCAGAAAGCCGCGCATTCCTGACCTGCCCAGCTCAGCGCCGATTTACGACAGCCTGACCAAGCCGAAAACCTACCCGCGCCTGTCGTGCATGATTTCCAGCGACCCCAGCTACATCGATCGCAACTCGAAGCGTTACCGGGTGGTCGCGGCCGGCGAAAAATCCTACATCTGCGAGTGCTTCACCCAGCAAGGCACCTGGCACAAAACCACCTTTGCCTTCTGCAAAAACTCGGTTGAGTACGGCAGCTTCGATGCGGCGATTGCCGACCGCACTGCGCAAAGCCTCGACGGCACAAGCAACGAGCGCGCGCCCATTACGCCGGCCCCCGAAGCGCCGCCAGAGCAGCAGCAAATGCGCCTGACGATCATTCCCGACTCATCCCGCACAGCGAGCCCATCACCATGACTAAAAACCAATTCTGCGCCGTTCTCGCGGCCGGCTTTCTGCTGGGGATGTTCATCACTGATTGCTGGTGGCTCGATCAATGGGACGGCTTTGGTGCGGGTCCTTCGCAAGTGCGCGAGCCCGCGAGCGCCTGCGAAGCCCGCCCGGTGACGTCCCTGTAGCACGTCAGATAGATAGCTTTTAAGAACCTCACTAGACCTGAGTAATCGGAGAAATGCAGTGAACAAAGCAACTGATCAAATTCGTCTCGATTTGTTAACGGCTGAGGAATCGCCGTTCGGTCGTTTGTTCCTAAACCCCAAGACAACAGCGTTGACTGACCTGTCAGGCGTTCGCCTGCTTGGCTGTCGTGTCGACACTGTGCGCCAACATTACAAAGGCTTACCGCGCCCTGAGTTGCTGTGTCTGGTGGAACAGGGTGGCATGGTCAGCTTTGCCGGGCACACATGGCACGCTGGACGTATTGGCCGTGACTCGGGTTATCAGTACAAGCTGCAAAACGCAGACCTTGGCTTTGTGCTGCTGCTGAAAAACTTCAACGTCAAAGTGGACGTGGTGGGTCCACACATGAAAATCGAGGTCAGTCCTCACACTATTCAATCGTGCTCGCCTGAGGTGCTGCAAGAATGGATGGATCGCTTCGCCCATGAAGCGCTTGAGCATGTCGAGGTTAGCCAGTGCGCGGTGCATCTGGCGTTAGATTTTCAGGGTTGGACACCTCCGGCCAACTTGACCAGTGAAATGCAGTGTCGTGCGCGTTCGCGTCGGGATATTTCGGGTATCAAGGAAATCCATCACGCCGGGGAGTCGGTGACTTACGGCTGTGCTCAATCGTTTTTGTTCGGCTCTGCCTCTGGCATGCAGCTTGCCATTTACAACAAATCCCTGCAGGCCAAATCAGCCGACAAACTCGATTATTGGGAGTCGGTTTGGCGCACGCTGGATAACCCTTTTGATGCCGCTTGCCCACTCAACTACAACCCCGACGAAACGGTCTGGCGTGTGGAGCTGCGCTTTCATCACTCCATCGTGCAGCAGTTCGCAGACGGTTCTTGCGATGCGCACACCGGGGCAGTGATCGGCACCACTAATTACCAGCACCTTGCGCCACACCTAGACGGCCTTTTTCAGTACGGCCTCGCGTCATTCCGTTATCAGGCTTGCACAGGCCTGTATGACGCTTTCTGGACGCTGATGCGGCAAGACGTGCATGTCTCTGTGCCGGTGGTGTCATTGGTTGACCACACGGCTTACAAACGCCATTACAAAACCGCCAAAGGCTTCTCGGGTAAGAATGTTGAGCTGTTCGTGGGCAACTTCGTGAGCCTGTTAGCGCGGGAGCGTGTCGGCGCAAAAAAAGCCTTCGCCAGCCTCAAGGAATGGGATTGCTGGCCAGTGATCCGCGATCACTACGAAGCCAAGGGCAAGACTGAAAATCAGATTTACGAGCACATCCGAGACCTGCTGACAGAGCGGTCGATCAGGTGGGGCAGGGCAGTATGACTATTCGCAAGGATGGCAAAACGTGGACAGCGGATTTCTACGAGGATGGTCGCAGTGGTCGGCGTATCCGTAAAAAAGGCTTTGCCACTAAGTCAGCAGCGCAGCGCTATGAGTCTGATTTTTTTGCCACGCTGAACAATACCGGCCGGCCGATGGATGATCGTTTGGCGGATCTGGTTAACGTCTGGCAAGAGCTGCACGGCTGCACGCTCAAAGACACCAAATACCGATACTCGCGCACCTTGGCTCTGGTCGAGCGTATGGGCAATCCGCGTGCGTCTGAGTTCGATTCGTTGGCATGGGCACGCTATCGGCAGTCACGGTTAGCCACGGTCTCCGCGCAAACCATCAACCATGAGCAGCGTTATCTGTCTGCTGTCTTCTCAGAGTTGATTCGGTTGGGTGCATGGCATGGCGTTAATCCGCTGGCCAATATCCGCCAAATCAAAACCGACCAGACTGAGCTGTCATTTCTGACCTTGCCGCAGATCCATGACTTGCTAGAGCAGTGCCGCAAGTCGTCCAACACGCACACCTATCCGGTTGCGCTGATGTGCCTCGCCACGGGTTGCCGTTGGGATGAGGCGGAATCGCTTGAGCGTAAAGCCGTGTACGGCGGCAAAGCGCATTTCCATCGCACGAAAAATCGCCAGTCGCGTTCAGTGCCCATACCGCCTGAGGTCGAAGCCTTGGCGCTAAAGCTGGGCATGCCCGGCAATAGTCGGCTGTTTATGTCGTGCCGTGCGGCCTTCCGTGGTGCTTATGAGCGCTCCGGAATAAATACCCCAGGACAACTAACCCACATCCTGCGGCACACCTTTGCCAGCCATTACATGATGGCCGGTGGTGACATCCTTGGCCTGCAACGCATACTCGGGCATGCCTCCATCACGATGACCATGCGTTATGCGCATATGTCGCCGGATCATCTGGAGTCGGCTTTGCGTTTGTCTCCATTGGCTCAGTGTGGCGTGCTGGAGAATATTGGCTATGGCAAATGATGTTAGCGCTCCGGTTCATCCGGGCGAAATTCTGCAGCTAGAGTTTCTGAAGGCTTTGGGGATCACTCCGGTGGAGCTTGCGAGCGCTTTGAAGGTTTCGCCTGCGGCTGTCCGTGGGCTAGTGGGGCGGCGTCGAAAAATTAGTGCTGATATGGCTCTTCGCTTAGGTCGTTATTTCAATACGTCGGCAAGGTTCTGGATGAACCTGCAGGCCGAGTATTCACTGGCTGTTTCTTTCGCTGCATGTGGTGAAGAAATAGAGCGGCAAGTGACTCCTTTGTGACCTGTGCCTGAAGGGCTGGCAACTCGAATTTGGAATCGGCTTTCTTATTCGGGCGGTGCTTATTTCGATGATGATAAAAACGTATCAAGGGAAAAAAATTAAGCAGAAGTCAGATTGCTGCTGTACCAGCGCTCCCATCGGTTGGTCACTGTGTTCTTACGTTTTTCTATGCGGAAAAGGGTTGTCGCGTGCAGGAGTTCGGGCCAGCTTTTCACGCCGAGGTGGCTTAGGGCGTCATCACTGATCTGTTTTCCGTGCAGATACTCGCGTGCCTTGGAAAGATTCGTCCAGCCGTTTTCGTTTAGCAGGGTCTCTGCTTCTTTAAGAGCTTGAACCTCTAAAGTCAGCAGCCAACCGGCTTTTGAGTTTGGCGGTAGCCCTTCGTCAATCAGCCTGATGGCTTCCGGTGAGTTCAAAAACTCTGCTAATTTCTGGCTGCCGGCAGCCATTGCATCGGCAAATACTTTAAGTTCGTTGATTTGGTTTTTGACCAGGCTGTTTAGGTCTTCGAGGTACGAGAGTGCTGTTTTGCAGCCGTTGTGACTCTTCAGGTCGAATTCGGTCTGGAAGTGATGGACCAAGAAATTGCGTTTGGTTACGAGGTCGGTCAGGGTTGAGCATAATTTCTGGTGATCCTCATCTGTGTAAACAACGCAAAATGTCGTGCGAGCACTCAGTTTTTCAGGCTCAGGGGGCTCTTGCTGACTTTCATTTCTTTGCTGTATTCGTTCGGTCGTCAGGAGCGTAGATGTCAGGTGCTTGATGAGTATGCCGAGTGTTGAGCCTGACAGCGCTTCGACTTTTTCGTCGTGCGACGGGCCGTAGGTCATAACCTCGTAACTAGGGATGAGCTTCTTGAGTGATTGCTCATAAAGTTGCAGATTAAGCAGGCAGCGAGCAATGCAGACGAACACTTTTTGCTGGAGGTGTTCAAAGAGTTCGTTCTTGGGGGTGTCCATCGGCTCTCTTACCGTTGCGAGTCAGGTTGGAGGGTAGCCTAGGATGTGGGCACGCCGTAGTCACTTTGTAGTCACTACCCCAGAAACGACAAAGGCCTACCCGAAGGTAAGCCTTTGTTTTGTATGGTAGCAACGAGTGGACTTGAACCACCGACCCCAGCATTATGAAAATAATGAACTTCACGTCATACAACGTCAAACCCTTGTAAAAAGGGGGCTTGCGAGGTGCCTAGATGTGGCTTGGTATCGTATGAGTGCTCTCGCTACTCGTTTTGGGACACTGCTAATTTATCTTCTGGTGTCACCGCTGAGCTGCTGGGTTTTTATGATTAGCGTATTGCGTTGCTCTCAGTCTTCTAGCTTGCGCATATAAAACGTGCCACTTGCTTTCTGCTCTTGAGCCTCTTGGGGTTGTGATTTATTCGCTATCGGTGTTTCTACTTTCGCTTTTGGTGTTCTGTCTTCTCGCGGGATTTTGGCCACCTCGGTTACACCTTTTGAGCTGTTCCAGATGGCCCAAATTCCGACGATAAATACCAGCCCCTTAAAAAGTATCCTTTCCATGTGCTTCATCCCTTTTGCTGAACCATCGCTGAGCGACTGCTTCTGTTATCTGCTGCCCGCTTTTGGTTCGACCAATTTTAGGTCGGCTTCGCTGTAACTCGGACTGATCTGTCCGCGCGCCGGGTCAACCTCGCCATGCAGGATGTAAAGCTCGTACTCGGGGAATGCTTTTAGTAGTTCTACAAGGTCTTCTATTCGTGTCTTTGTTCTTAATTCTGTAGCAACTGTTTGCCAGCGGCGCCTGTTCTTGGCTCCAGTTTTTTCCGCTAGTTCTTTGGCCCCTATATAACGGGCAACCTCTCTTAGTCGCTCTTCCATATTCCAAAACGATCTCAAAATAAACGTCATAAGTATGGATGACATATTATGCGTCATGCATAATGGGCTCATGACAAAATATATGTCATGGCTAAACACCCTTTATTGACAGTTTATGAGCATTTCGCGGGCAGGGGAAAGGGAATGAGTACGCAACATTTGGAAGAGCCACCTTTTGACGTCAGCTTCGATCTCGATGGCAGACGCGTGGTTTATCTGGACTGCCGAAACGCTCTGATTTGCAGTCATGAAATCTTTGCAGCCATGGTTGGCGTTACTGCCGATACGGTCAAAAGCTGGATGCAAACCGGCACCGTCCCGAGCGTCAAAATGGGTCGTCCTCGTTTGGTCAATCTTGCGCAAGTGCGTGCTGATCTTTCCCGTGGCAAGACCATTTTTGTTCAGGGGGATTATTCCGATGAATAAGGCGGCGGAGCATGAAAACTCTAAACAGTTACCTGCGCCTGCCTCATCTCGCGGATTGCGACTGCTCTGTCTGCTGGTCACAGCGCCAAATGGCAAGTTTCGTTCGCAGCCCATCCATACCCTGCGAGCATTGCCGCCCCGCCAAAGTCGTCCAGCTCGATGGGCGTTGGTATTGCCAGCCGGTCTCTTTCTGCGCGAAACACACGCCACCGCGCCGGCCTGCGAAGTATTGGCACGTTGTTCAGGACACCGGCAAGCCAACGCCTTTTGTGCCGCTGTGGGATTTTTAGCATGACGCTTGAGCATATCGCGCTGCTGATCGGCCTGTTGCCGGCTCTTTATATAGTCGGCAACAAGTTCGCCCGCATCCTCTGGCACAACGGATTGGTCTTCTCGCTTACCAAACCTTTGCCCTACCACCAGCACGACCCCATTAGTCGTGCACGCTTCAAGTGGGCCTTTGCTCGGAAGCGTGGGGCATTTTTACCGCCCCGCGCTTCCGGGCGAAGGCGGGGGATGACAAGGGCCCGGCCCTTGGTGTGAAAAGCACCACCGTTACACCTGCTGCACCTGATTAACGCGACCTAACCCAACGCCGTTTCAAGCCAAGCAAAGCCCACCGAAAAAACTTAACGGTTTTCCGGTGCGGGAAAACTCAGCTCGAAAAAAGGCAAAACCGCGCATTAAGCGCAACTCAGTGAGGTAACACCGATGGCCCGTTCAGTTATGGAAGTTCCTTTTCTCGGCACCCAGCGCACCCCAGTTGAGGGCAAAACTTA
>MHZN01000124.1:0-11116 GCA_001830395.1 Pseudomonadales bacterium RIFCSPLOWO2_12_59_9
ATGCTCACCGTGCTGTTCTCCGACCTGTCGATCGGCCAGATGCTCGCGGTGTTCAGCTACCTGTGGTTTATGATCGGCCCGGTCGAGCAACTGCTCAGCCTGCAATACGCCTACTACGCCGCCGGTGGCGCGCTGACGCGGATCAACGAGCTGCTGGCGCGCAGCGACGAGCCGCACTACCCGAGCCAGATCGACCCGTTTCTGGGCCAGACCACCGTCGGCATCGAGGTGCGCGGCCTGCGCTTTGCCTACCACGACGAGCCGGTGCTCGATGACCTCAATCTGAGCATCGCTCCCGGTGAAAAAGTCGCCATAGTCGGCGCCAGCGGCGGCGGCAAAAGTACCCTGGTGCAACTGTTGCTCGGTCTCTACACGCCGCAAGCCGGCACCATCAGCTATGCCGGTGCTACCCAGCAGGCGATTGGCCTGGAGCTGGTGCGCGAGAACGTCGCGGTGGTGTTGCAGCATCCGGCGCTGTTCAACGACACGGTGCGCGCCAACCTGTGCATGGGCCGTGAGCGCAGCGACGAGGCCTGCTGGCGCGCCCTGGAAATCGCCCAGTTGGCAGCGGCCATTCGGGTTTTGCCGCAAGGCCTGGACAGCATAGTCGGGCGCTCTGGCGTGCGACTCTCCGGCGGCCAACGGCAACGTCTGGCGATTGCCCGGATGGTCTTGGCCGAGCCGAAAGTGGTGATCCTCGACGAGGCCACCTCGGCGCTGGATGCCGCCACCGAATACGCCCTGCATCAGGCGCTTGGGCGCTTTTTGAGTGGTCGCACCACCTTGATCATCGCCCATCGCCTGTCGGCGGTGAAACAGGCCGACCGGGTGCTGGTGTTCGATGGCGGGCGCATTGCCGAAGAAGGCGAACACCATCAACTGATCGCCGACGGCGGTCTGTACGCCAAGCTCTACGGGCATCTGCAGCACTGACGACGGCCAGTGGCGTCAAGCGTGATTCGCCTGGCGCTCAGGGCTTAATGCGCCAGGTTAAACACCTGGGCCAGATGCTGCTGATAGCGCGCCACATCGGCTTCGATGGCCGGCACTTTCATCACATCAACGCAGAGAAAGGTCGGCAAGCCCTCCATCCCCAGGAACTGGTTGGCCTTGTGGAAGGGCAGGTACACCGCATCCACGCCTGCGCCTGCAAAGAACTCCGTGGGCTCATCGAAGGCCTGCTGCGGCGCATTCCAGGTGACCGACAGCATGTACTGCTTGCCCTGCAGCAGGCCGCCGCTGCCGTATTTTTGCGACGCATCCGAGCGGCTGCGACCGTCATTGGCATAGAGGCTGCCGTGGCCCTCGGTAAAGACTTCGTCGACATACTTCTTGACGGTCCAAGGGGCACCCATCCACCAGCCGGGCATTTGATAAATGATCACGTCGGCCCAGAGGAACTTGGCCACTTCCTCGGCCAGGTCGTAGCCTGCATCGATCTCGGTGGTTTTCAAGTCGAAGCCGGCGCGGTCAAAAAAGCCCAGCGCGGCTTCGTGCAGGGTCGCGTTGTAACGACCGTTGGAATGGGCGAATTGTTTGCCGCCGTTGAGTAGCAATAGGTTTTTCATGGTCGATCCCGGTAGGTTGCAATGGCCGGCAGACTACCGAGGACTGCCCCGCGAAAAAACCGCAAAGGGCACAAAGGATATTTGCTTAAAAGGCATGAATGCTTGGCGAATTGTTGCGGTAGAGTTTTTAAAAGGTCGAGGTTCGTAGGCTGGGCTTTAGCCCACCGCTGCTAACAACCCTTGCTGGTGGGCTGAAGCCCAGCTTACTCAATAGGAGCATTCAGCCATGAACGAGCAGTACGGATTTATTTTGCACGCCCAGACCAAGCCGGAGAAAGCCGAGGCCTTTGCCGCGTTGTTCGGCGCCTATGTCGCGGCCAGTCGGGCAGAGGCGGGCTGCATCGAGTACCACATGCTGCGCGATCAGCAGGACCCGACGCTGTTTATCTTTTACGAGGTCTGGCAATCCAAAGAGCATCTGACGATCCACTCCGCGCTGCCGCATATGCAACAGTTCCATGCGCAGCGGATGGACTATCTGCTGCGCGATTTTGAAATTCGCCCGATTAAGATGCTCAGTCCGCCTGCCACCAGGCGCTTAGTCGACTAGTTGCCTGGCGGTTGACGTGAGTCGACTAGCTGCGTTCGGCCTGCAGGCGGCGCAGAAACGTCAGCAGTGGCGGGTTCACCGCGTTGGCGTGGGTCAGGTTGGCGGCATGGGCGGCGCCCTCGATCAGCACCAAGGCTTCGCAGCCACTCAAACCGCTGCACAAGGCTTGCGCTAGCGGCAGCGGGATGGCGTTGTCCTGGCTGCCGTGAATCACCAGCGCGGGGGCTGTGATCTCGCCCAGCCGAGCAGTGATGTCTTCGCGCTGCAGCAAGCATTCGGTGGCCATCAGCAAGGCCTGCGGGTCGTTTAGCGCCTGCCACTTGGCGATCCATTTGGCGTTTTCCTGCGGCTCGGCAATGATGATGTTGGCGATAAACTGCGCCACGTCCTCGCTCAACCCGTGGCTCGCCCAGCCTTGCATCATCTGCCGATAACCCTCGACCTTGCTCGGGTCCTCCGGGCCGGCCTGGGTGTCCATCAGCACCAGGCCGAGCACTCGTTCGGGTGCCAATAGCGCGGCCCGCAGCGAGATAAAGCCGCCCTGGGACATGCCGCCAAACACCGCCTGTGGAATGTCCAGATGATCCAGCAGCGCCAGGCAATCTTTGGCCGAATCCCAGTAGGTGAACGGCTGACCGTCGTATTCGGTCAGGCCAAAACCGCGCTCATCCCAGGTGATGATCCGCAGTTCCGGGCTGAGGGCGGCGACCTGCGCGGCGAACATCTGCTGATCCATCAAGAAACCGTGGCTGAGGATCAGCGGCAGGCCATCACCGCCGTGGTCGGTAAAGTGAATGCGTTGTTGGTTGAGTGGGGCGAAAGCCATGGGAACACTCCCTGTGTGGGGTTGGGCTGGGACTCAGGGTTTAGCCTGAAAACGCCCAAATTGCCAGCAGTGGCCGCCGCCGCGTGGTGTTCTTCGAGGGCTCTGCCGGTAAACAACTGGCGGGCAGCGCTGGCCATGTTTGCGGGGCGCCAAGCGCGCCTTGCTAGTGGCCCGGGTCGGCCATCAGCAGCGGTAACTGCGCCAGCAATGCGTCTTGCAGCTCATAGAGTTCACCAAGGCGCGCCAAGGCTTCTGGTTTTTTGCCATTGCCTTGCCGTTCACACAGCCCATACAGCTCCGCTATCAGGCTGCGCATCTGCTGGTGCAAAGCGGCGATCTTGGCAAAACTGGGTTGCTGGCCGTGGCGGCTTAATCCATCGCCTTTCAGCCATTGATCGAAATGGCTTGGCTGATGATTCAGCGGCGGCGGCGTTGAGCGTTCGTCCTTGAGGTAGCTCTCTATGGCTTTGGTCCAGCTGCGCAGCTCGACGCTGGCAAACAACATGGGCAAGTCGGCCTGGCTGAGCAGCGGCAGATTGCTCCAGTCTGAGTGCCGCCACCAAACGGTCGCCCAATTGGGTAGCTGCTGGCCGGGCATGGGGCGGGCGATGCCATAGCCTTGGGCCAGCTCGCAGCCCAGTTGCAGCAGCATGGCGCCGTGCTCCACGGTTTCGACCCCTTCGGCGATCACTTGCAAGTGGAAGGCGCTGGCCAGACCGACCACGCCCTTGAGGATGGACAGATCGTCAGGGTCGTCGAGCATGTCGCGCACGAAGCTTTGATCGATTTTGAGCATGGCCACCGGCAGGCGTTTCAAGTAGGTCAATGACGAATAGCCGGTGCCGAAATCATCCAGCGCAAACATGATGCCCAGCTTGCGGCAGGCATCGATCACCTTGGACACATGCGTCACATCTTCCAAGGCGCTGGTTTCCAAGACTTCCAGTTCCAGGCAGGAGGGTTTGACGCCTGGGTGCACCGCCAGAATGCTGAGCAGGCGTTCGACAAAATTGTGCTGTTGCAACTGCCGGGCACCGATATTCACGCTGACCGGGATGTTTAGCCCCGCGGCCTGCCATTGCTCGACCTGGGTCAGGGCACTGTTAATCACCCACTCGCCGAGTTCGATGGCCAGCGAATGCTCTTCAATTACCGGCAGAAACTCTGCGGGAGAGATGAGCCCTCTTAATGGGTGCTGCCAGCGAATCAATGCCTCGGCACCGATCACCGCGCCAGTGCGCAGATTCACCTTGGGTTGGTAATGCAGGACAAACTCGTTGGCAAGCAGCGCCTGGCGAATGTGTTCGATGCTTTCGTGATGGCCGCGCACGCTGCGGTCTTCCTCTATATCGAAGAAGTGCAGGCGATTTTTGCCGGCCAGCTTGGCCTGATACATGGCTTGATCCGCCTGGCGCAGCAAGGTGTCGGCATCCGCCTCGTCCTCTTGTGGGCAGAAGGTCACGCCCATGCTGGCCGAGACCTGCAGTGTCAACTCGCCCACTTGCACGGGCTGGGAGGCGGCGGCGAGCAGGCGTTCGAGCATTGGCATGCTGCTGGCCACATCGGGTAAATCGACCAGCACCGCGACGAATTCGTCGCCGCCAATCCGCGCCAGGGTGTCGCACTCGCGCAGGGCCTGTTTCATCCCGGCGGCCAGGGCCATCAGCAACTGATCGCCGGCTTCATGGCCGAATTTGTCGTTGATGGTCTTAAAACCGTCCAGGTCGAGGAACACCACCTCCAGCAGTTGCCCGCGCCGCAGGGTTTGCACTATGGCCTGGTGCAGGCGGTCGGCCAGCAGCACGCGGTTGGGCAGGGTGGTCAGGGCATCATAGTGGGCGATGTGTTCCAGTTCGTTTTGATGCTGCTTGGCTTCGGTGATGTCGGAGAACAGCGCGACGTACTGCGCGACGTTGCCACGGGTGTCCCGCACGGCACTGATGGTTTGCATTTCGACATAGATCTCACCGTTTTTACGCCGATTCCAGACCTCGCCGTACCAGTGGCCTTTTTGCTCCAGGCTGTGCCACAGGGTGGCGTAAAACTCTTTGGATTGGCGGCCGGAATTGAGCAGGCGCGGGGTCTGGCCAAGGGCTTCTTCACGGCTGTAGCCGGTGATTCGGGTGAAGGCGGCGTTGACATTGATGATGGTGCTGTCGGCCGCGGTGATCATGATGCCTTCGTGGGAGTGGGAGAACACACTGGCGGCCAGTTCGAGTTTTTCTTCGACCAGTTTGCGCTTGCTGATGTCGCGCAAAAACATGAAGTACTGCCCGCCGGCCACATCCCGGTAGGTGCTGCTGACCTCCACCTGCCAGAGCGATTGATCCTTGCGTCTATGTACCGATTCGAATTGCTGATGGCCCAGGCGCAGGGTGCTGGCCAGGTAGGTGGTGGTTTCCAGCGTGCGCTCTGCGGCAATCAGCTTGCCGATCGGCATGCCGAGCAGCTCGGCGCGGCTGTAGCCGGATTGCTGGCAGTAGGCCGGATTAACGTCCAGCAAGCGGCCCAGTGCACTGATATGCCAGAAGCCATCTAGGGTGATTTCGAGGATGCTGTGCAGCGCCTCATAACTGTCCTGCAAGGCCGCTTCGGCCTGTTTGCGGGCACTGCAATCGCTTAACACGATGCGCAGGGCCGGTGCGCCCGTGTCATCCAGGGCCGTGGTGCCCTACAGGCGCGCCCAGAAGACGGTGCCGTCCGCCCTGCGCATCTGCAGCTCGCAGGACTGTGGCTCGCCGGTGGCGATTAGCTGGGTGCGCAGGTGATAAAAAACATCCTGGTCGTCATGCACGATAAAGCGTGTCAAGGATTGCCTGATCAGTTCGGTGTGCATAACGCCGAGTAATTGCGTGGCGGTGAGGTTGGCTTGCAGGATCAAGCCGTTGCCGCTGAGGGTGCAATAACCGATGGGGGCCAGGTCATAGAGGTCAAAATAGCGCTCGCGGGCGATCTCGACCTGCGCCTGAGTGCGGCGCAGCTCCTCGTTTTGCATCTCCAGTTCAATTTGATGGACATGCAGCTCATGCAGCTCATGCAGCGTCTGCCGGTTGGCCTCGCCATTCTGAGACTCGCCGCCCGCCAAGGGGGCCGTCGGCAGCTGCGCGGCAATTTTTTCGGCGCGCTGGCGAAGTGCAGTCTCGGGGCTTTCCGGCTGGCTAATTTGGTTGCGTTGGGTAAGTCGTTTTTTCATCCCAGCGGCCCTTAATCCGTAACTTCTTTAACGCTAGCTGCTAGCGCCCATTGCCGCGCAAGTGATGCCGATGATGCTGCCCTCGGTATCCCGCAATGGTTCTACGGTTAAATCAGTAAAGCTGGATTTGTTATCTTTGCTTGTGGGCACTTTTTGCCGGGTGCCAACCCCGCTCTCCAGCACCTCACGCTTGATCGCCGTGAGGAGGGCGGCCTCGGGCGCCGGTAACAAGTCGGCATCGGTCTTGCCCAGATACTGCTCGGCAACGAAACCCGGCTGGGGGTTGTAGACCCAGGTGTAACGCAGCTCTGTATCTTGGTTAAACACCATCACTGGCGAGGCGCTCAGGGCCACCCGCATGCGCTGCTCACTCACGCGCAGGGCATTCTTGATCTGTTTGCGTTCGGTGATATTGAGCATGGCGCCGATCATGCGCAGCGCCTGGCCCTGCTCGTTGCGCAGCACAAAACCGCGGTCCAATACCACGGCATAACTGCCATCGGCTTTGCGAAACTGATATTCGTCTTCCCAGTGGTTTTTTGCCGAGTTTGCCAGCAGGGCATTGCGGCTATCGACCACCCGCTGGCGGTCATCGGGGTGCACGCGTTCCGCCCACCAGTTGGTCGACTGGGCTGCCGAGACGATCTCGGACCAGCCGAAGACCGAGATGCCGGCCTCGTTCCAGCGCTGCTCGCCCTTGATGATGTCCCAGTCCCAGAGCACGTCGCGGGCGGCTTTGGCGGCCAGGCGATAGCGCTCTTCATTCAGGCGCAGGGTTTCGTGCTCGTTGATGTCGACATAGGTGATCACCGCGCCCTCGATCACGTTGTCCAGAGTGCGGTAGGGCAGGATGCGCATCTTGAACCAGCGCCCCTCGGTGGTTTGCACGTCGATCTCTTTCGGGGTGAGGGTTTCCAGCACCGTCTGCACGTCGGGCACCAGGCTGTTGTAACCGATCAGATTGGAGACGATATGCCCCACCGGGCGGCCGACATCGCTTTGGATCAGGTTGATGATCCGTGAGGCGGCCGGGGTGAAGCGCAGGATGCGCAGGTTGTGGTCGACAAACACCGTGCCGATGCCGGTGCCGGCCAACAGGTTGTTCATGTCGTTGTTGGCCCGCGACAGCTCCAGAACCTTGATCTGCAGCTCGGTGTTGACGGTGGCCAGCTCTTCGTTGACCGACTGCAACTCCTCTTTCGAGGTTTCCAGCTCTTCATTGGTGGACTGCAACTCCTCGTTAACCGACTGCATTTCCTCATTGGAGGACTTGAGCTCTTCACTGGAGCTTTCCAGCTCTTCAATGGTGCTTTGCAGGAAGGCTTCCTTGCTCCAGAGCTCTTGCTTGAGCGCGCTGATGCGCTCGTCGGCATCGGCTTCCAGGCTTTGCAGGCTGCTGCTCACTTGGGCTGCAGCCTTCTGCAGTTGCTCGGGGTCGAGGCTGGCGGCTTCCTCCAGAATGACCAGAAACAGCGGTGTGCCGAGTGCGCTCATGGGGCCGTTGTTGACCGGTCGAATGCACAGGTTGATCAGGCTGAAGTGGCCGTTGGTTTTCACCCGCAGCCCGAGGTTATGTACGCTTTCGTTGCTGCTGGCGGCTTGCAGCAGGCCGCTGGTCAAGGCCGGGCGCAGGCCTTCGCGGGCCATTTTAAAAATATTGTTGATGCCTGCCTCGCCTTGGGCGGGTTCCAGGTACATGCCGCTGCGCCCGTGCAGATAAAGGATGTCGCCGAGGCTGTTGACCAGCACGCCGACCGGCGCCAATTGCTGCAGCAGGGCCTGCTCGGTCAGCTCACGCAGCGGCAGTTTGAGCGGCTGCGCGCTCTTGGCGGCGCTGCGCGGGTGGGCGATGGTGGCGAGTTCGGTGGCGTTCATCGGCGACAACAAATGGCTAAGAGAGTTGCGGCGCATGCCATGGAAATCATCCTTGCGTTGGAACAATTTGGTTTTGCGGTCCAGCACGCTAAACAGCTCGTCAAACTCGCCGATGCCTTCCGAGGTGCCCAGCAGCAGAATGCCACCGGGATTGAGCGCGTAGTGGAACAGTGGAGTGAGTTTGCGTTGCAGCTCCATGCCGAAATAGATCAGCAGGTTGCGACAGCTGATCAGGTCGAGCTTGGAGAAGGGCGGGTCTTTGATCAGGTCCTGCTCAGAGAAAATCAGCAAATCGCGGATGTTTTTATGAATGCGGTAACTGTTGCCGTCCGGTTCCAGGGTGAAAAACCGCTGCAGTCGCTCGGCGGAAATGTCGCTGGCGATACTGGCCGGATAAACCCCGTTGCGGGCCGTGGCAATGGCGCGGCTATCGATGTCGGTGGCGAACACCTGCACGGTGTAGTTGGGCTTGAACGCCTCGCGGTATTCCTGCAGCAAGATGGCCAGCGAATAGGCCTCCTCACCGGTGGAGCAGCCCGTTGACCAGACCCGAATGGCTGCATCTGCAGTCTTATTGGCAAACAGCTTGGGGATGATCTCGCTCTCCAGGCTCTGAAACACCTCGGGGTCGCGAAAGAAGTTGGTCACCCCGATCAGCAGGTCGCGAAACAACGCTTCCACCTCGGTCGGCGCTTGCTGCAAGTACTTCACGTAGTTGTCGAGGGTGTCGACCTGGTGGACGGCCATGCGCCGTTCTATGCGGCGCAAAATGGTGCTGGGCTTGTACTGGGAAAAACTGTGGCCGGTTTGGGCACGCAATAAAATGAAGATCTTTTTCAGCGCGTCTTCGATTTTCGGCGTGGCCGCATGGGCCAGGCGCATGGGCTTGCCAAAGGCATGGGCCGCATAGGCCATCAATTGTGCGGGCATCTCCGACGGGGGCAGTTGATAGTCAACCAGCCCGGTGGCGATGGCGCTGCGGGGCATGCCATCGAATTCGGTGGATTCGGGGTTTTGCGTCATCACCATGCCGCCTTCGCCTTTGATCGCCCGCACGCCCAGGGTGCCATCGCTGCCGGTGCCGGACAGGACGATGCCGATGGCGCGTTCGCGCTGCTCTTGGGCTAAGGATCGAAATAGAAAGTCAATCGGCAGGCGCTGGCCACGCGGCTCGGCGGGCTCGAGTAATTGCAGGCAGCCATTGAGCAGGGCCATGTCGCGGTTGGGCGGGATGATGTAGGTGCAGTTGATCTGCACCGGCATACCGTCCTCGACCTCGAAGACTTGCATGCGGGTATAGCGCTGGATCAACTCGGCCAGCAGGCTCTTGTGGTCCGGCGCCAGGTGCTGCACCAGCACGAAGGCCATGCCCGGGTCGGTGTCGGTCGGCATGCCCGAGAAGAAAGCTTCAAACGCCGCCAGCCCGCCGGCGGAGGCGCCAATCCCGACCACCGGAAAACTGTTGCTGGGCGTTGCCTGCGCCGGGCTGTCGGGGTTTAGTGTTGCTTCAGGAGTTGCCACTGGGCTTGATGCAGGCGCCGGTTTGGCTGATTTTTTTTTTGTCGCCATGCTCGGCATCCTGAATTCAACGCAAATGAAGGTTAGCCCGTGGGCAATGCGGTTTGAGCCGCTGCAGCGCAGTTGTCGGCTCGAGTGCCAGGCGCTGCTTTGGCCGCCACAGAGACTGATTTTGCGCAAGTATAAGCCGAGTGGCCAGCGCTGCCGCTAATCGCCCGTGACGGATTATGGCGGCTGGCGTTTTAGGCGCTGTTCGAGAGGGTGGGCGAGGCGAGCGGCCGGTTAAAAGTTTAGCCGGCGCGCAACTAAGCATAGGTAGATCTGGATTTAACCGGGGTTAACCACTGTGTGACTCTGCTGGCCATGAATAGGCCTTGGTGTTTCTCCTGCAAGCCGTGCGTCGCCCTGGTGGCCGGGCGAACTGTCGATGGCCGTTTGCCAGAGTGGCTGGCGTGATCAGCTGCTTGCCGCCGGAGCTGGCCTTCTGGGCGCTGTGGCATTGCCGCCATGCGCGACCACCCGACTCGACTCGCTTGGCGAAGGGCGCACTGCGCCGTTTCGCCCTCGGATGCCCGCGCTTGGCGCATCCGGGCCGCATTCTTTAAGCCACTCAGGCGAGCTGCCACTCAGGCAGCCTTCTATTAGCCGCGAGCTAAGACTAACAAGGCAACTTTGCCGCAGATCAAGCGGCTAAGTGCACCCTCAGGATTTCAGGATATGAGCAGCCAACGCTGTAACTCGTACTACACCGCCAGCCTCAATGAAGAAACCGCTTACCCGCGCCTCGAAGGCGAGCAGCGGGTCGATGTGGTGATTGTCGGTGGCGGTTTTACCGGCGTGGCCACGGCGGTCGAACTGGCCGAACGCGGCTTTAAAGTGGCCATAGTCGAGGCCAAAAAGATCGGCTGGGGCGCCACCGGCCGTAACGGCGGCCAGGTGACGGGCAGCCTGTCGGGCGATGCCAATATGCGCAAGCAAATGGCAGGCAAGCTCGGCGATAAGGTCGATGACTTTATCTGGCACCTGCGCTGGCGCGGCCACGAAATCATCAAAAACCGGGTGGCCAAGTACGGCATCCAGTGCGACCTCAAGCACGGTCACCTGCACGCGGCGATGAAACCGGTGCATATGGCCGAGTTGGAGGCCGCTCACGCCGAAGCCGTGCGCCATGGCATGGCCGGCGAGGTGACCCTGCTCGATCGCGCCGGCGTGCAGCGCCATCTGGCCAGCGACCTCTACTGCGGCGCGCTGAAGAACAGCCGCAACATGCACCTGCACCCGCTCAACCTGTGCATCGGTGAAGCCAAGGCGGCGGCGAGCCTGGGCGCGCTGATCTTCGAACACTCGCCAGTGCTGGATATCGTGCATGGCGCCAACCCGGCGGTGGTCACCGCCGAAGGGCGGATCAATGCCAAGCAGGTGCTGCTGGCCGGCGACGTGTACCACAAGCTGGAGCCGAAAAAGCTCAAGGGCATGATTTTCCCGGCCATGGGCGGCATAGTCACCACCGCGCCGCTGGGCGAGCTGGCCGAGCAGCTCAACCCGCAGGACCTGGCGGTCTACGATTGCCGTTTCGTCCTCGACTA
>MHZN01000124.1:11174-11923 GCA_001830395.1 Pseudomonadales bacterium RIFCSPLOWO2_12_59_9
CGCGACTCGCGGGACATCGCCGCCGAGCTGCGCCCCGGCATCGAGCGCACCTTCCCGCAGCTCAAGGGGGTGGCGATCGACTTCCAGTGGAGCTGCGCCATGGGCATCGTGATCAACCGCATCCCGCAGCTGGGCAAGCTCTCTAGCAATGTCTGGTACTGCCAGGGCTACTCCGGCCACGGCATCGCCACCAGCCATATCATGGGCGAGATCATGGCCAACGCCCTGACCGGCACCTTGCAGCAATTCGACACCTTCGCCGCCTGCAAACAGATCAAGGTGCCGCTCGGTGACCTGTTCGGCAACCCGATGCTGGCCGCCGGCATGTGGTACTACCAGATGCTGGAAAAGCTGCGTTGATGCTCGGCGTCTGGTGCGAGATCCTTCGTTGGGTTTCGGCGCTGCGTGCCTCAACCCAACCTACGCAGCTGGAAAAGCTGCGTTAAGCGCGACACCTTCAAGGGCGGACATGCCGCAGGCTTGTCCGCCGCGCAGGCCAACAGCCTTATTGCGCAGTTTGACGCAGGCGGGCCAGGTCGAGTATCTCGATCTCGCCATAGGTCAGGCGGACTATGCCCTGGGCTTGCAGCTCCTGGAGTATCTGGTTGGTGGTCTGCCGGGAGATCGCCAGCATCAGCGCCAACTGTTCCTGGGGCAACTGCAGCAACCGGCGCGGCTCGCCCTCGCCGTAGTTCTCCGCCATCAGCAGCAGGCGCCGCGCCAGGCGCGGGGCGGCGGGCAGCAGGCTC
>MHZN01000125.1:0-5746 GCA_001830395.1 Pseudomonadales bacterium RIFCSPLOWO2_12_59_9
TGCTCGGCGAAACCGTGCAACAGCTTGGCGCTCTCCAACGGCACGTCGGCCGCTTGCAGCAGCTGCTCGAACGCCGTGCGGTGTTGTTCGGCGCAGACCTGGTTGTAGTGCTCGTAGTCGTTAATCAGCTGGGTATCGAACAGCAGTGACGGCGGCAGCGGCGGGTAGCAGTGCAGGTAGTGGGCGGGCATCTCCAGGGCTGCGCTGAGCAGTTTGGCTGCTTCTATCAGTTGCTGGTCGAGGGCCGCCGGTTTGTCGGCACTGTGCAGTGGGTCGAGCGCCGCGCACAGGCTGCGGCTCTGCCAGTCGCCGTGCTGCACCAGCCACAAGGGCACAGGGCAATCACGGAGTAATTGCCAGCTGCTGTTGCCAAACAACAGGCGTTTGAGTGGGCCGTGGTGATGGCTGGATTTGAACACCAGATCGGGCTGCAACTCGTTGACCCGTTGCAAAATCAGCTGCTCGATGCGTTTGCCCCAACGCACTTGCACGCTGACGTCCAGGCCTTGCTCGCGCAGCGGTTGCGCGCTGGCTTCAAGGTCGGTCTGGAGTTTTTCCAACAGGCTGTAGCGGCCTTTGGCCAAGGTCTCTTGGTCAAACAACACGCTGTGTTCGAGGGCTGAGTTGTATTCGCACAGCAGCAGTTCAATTTTTGCACCCGTGGCGCGGGCCAGCCATTGTGCACGTTGCAGCGCGGGCTGGCTCGGTTGCGATGGGTCAATGACTACCAGTAACTGGCGCAGGTTCATGGCAGTTCACCTCGGTGTGGTTGATGGGGCTATTGCAACCCAAACGCCGGGGGCGGCGCTTGATTTGCATCAGCCTAGCAGCCCTAGCCGGCTGTTGAAAAACTACCTGCGTTGCCGATACGGCGTTAAAAACAGGCTCAAAATGCTCATTTACAGCACGTAAACTCCGTTTTTTCGCCTGTTTTTGCCTTGTCTCGGCTGCCTCGCCTACATTTTTCATCGGCCTGCTAAGTCAGACAGGCTGCAGCACTTCACCGAGGGCAAGTTAAGGCGTGCGGTTATTCAGCAGGCTGTCCAAATGGCTAGCTGCGGGTTCGGTAAGGTCGCTGTCGGGGAATTGGGTCAGGAGCCGGCGTAAGTACTCGATGGCCTGCGCGCGATTGATCTGCGGGTTGTCGCTGGCCATGTTCATCAGTGCCAGTTGATACAGCGATTTGGCCTTGATCTCGACCGGTACGCCACTGTCGCCCAGGGCTAGCAGGTAAAGCTGGCTGGCTTCGGCGACGCGGTCCTTGAGTACGGCGCGGCGCGACAGCAGGGTCATGTCGGGGTCGAGGCTGGGCTTGTCGAGGTCAATCTCTTGGCTGGGGTGCCAATAGGTCAGTAACTCGCGGGCGGTTTTCTGCACCGGCTCCTGGCGGCGTTGGCGGATTACCTGAATGCGCGCCGTGGCCCGTTGCGCGGCCAGGGTGTTGGGGAATTCATTGCTGACTTGGTAGAGATAGTTCAGGGCTTTGTTGTCGTCGCGCTCATCGTTATAGCGGCTCATGTAGACCAAGCCGATTTGGTACAGGGCGATGCCGCGGATTTGCTCGCTGAGATTTTTGTCGTGATAAGCCTTGAGGTACAACTCTTCAGTTTGCCCACTCTTGGCGTCGCGGATGGCCAGGGCGCTGTAGGTCAGCAGGTCACTTTCCTCTTCCACCGCGGCGGTCATGCGGTTGGTTTTCATGGTCTTGTACTCGACCACGTCCTGGCCGCCCAGCTGCAAAATAAACAGCGGGGTGGTGGGCGCGCAGCCACCGAGGAGGGTGAGCGCAACCAAACCTATACACAGAGAACGCATGCTGACTCCAGAGCCCAATAGCTAGTGTGCCCAGTCTAGCAGTGCGCCGCCGAAGGCAGCTCGGCGGCGCTGCATTACCCATCGGAGGTTATGCCTGTACTCCGGGCGCGTCACTCGACCAGTGGGCTGGGCGCTGGCCGAGCATCAAGGGGGCGATTAAGCGCGCCAGTGGCATGCCGGGGCGCAGCAAGGCGAACCAGATCAGACCAAGCGACAGCGGCAAGCCCAGCAGGTAGCTGAGAGCGTGGCGGCTTAGCTGCTCGGGGGCATAGAAGCTGCCGTGCCAGATGACTTCGCCGACCCCCAACAGCTGTGCGCACAGCCCTACGCCCAAAGCGCACAGGGCGGCGCAGCCAAGGCCCAGTACAAACACCCCGGCCAGGTAGCTGGCCAGTATCTGCAGATTACCGGGGGCGGGTTGGCCGAGGCAGCTGGCGTCCTGCTTCAACCAGTTGCTGAACAGCACAAAGAACGGCGGGACTAACCACAGACCGTCGATGAGCAAGGTGCTGATAACAGTGGCGCCGCCGCTGAGGTTGCTGAAGGTCAACACGAAGCGCTGCAGCGCGGCGCCAATGCCGTCGACGGTACCTACGCCGGGTGTCCAGGCCGGGCTGCCGGCGAACATATCGCGGTCATAGAGGAAGCGGTCGTAGCCCAGGCCGTCCCAGCCATAGAGCAGGATAAAGAACATCCCGAAATAGCCAAATATCCAGTTCAGTTGCGCGGCGTAGAGTTTGCCTGTGCGGATCAAGTGTTGCCCGACCCAGAAGCCGAGCAGGCCTTGGGTGATATTGGTGATGCCGAACGCCAGCACCAGCCACACCGATAAATCGGTAAAACTGGCGGCGGCCTGCATGGTCTCCCAACTCGGGTGGCGCATCAGCAGCAACAACCCGGTCGGCGCCCAGAAGAGCGCGAGAAACAGGCAGGTTTTGGCCCAAAAGGCCGTTTCCAGAGGCTTGGTTTTGCGGGCCAGTTGGTGACCGCAAGCCACGGCCAAGCTTGCGCCCCAGCCATACGCCCAAAATACATCGACTTGAACCATTGTTATTCTCCGTGTCTGGTTTGGATGAGCGCCGCGAGCACGCCAATAGGAGGCTTACCTGCGATCGCCAGAAAAAGAATGACACGTCATTCAGTTTTTTGGTGAAGCCAAAACCTGATTCGATGAACTTCCAGACTTTCGATCAGGCGCTGATGCCACGCAGCATTATCGGTACGCCTTGCTCGGTCCAGCGCTGCGCTTGTTGCTGGGGATTGTCACTGAAGCAGACTTCGCGAATGCCTTCGATCAGCACCGCATTGATGGCGCGGGCACTGATGCCGGTGTCCATCGCCCGCAGGAAACCCTTGCGCTGGCCATTGCGCAGGTATTGCTCGGTGAGCAGGGCAAAGCCGCCCATGGCAGTCTGAAATTGCTGGTGCAACTCGGCGTCGACCCCCGGCGCTTCAAACAACAGAATCCGGCTCAGGCGCACATCGGCGGCAAACAAACTGAACATCCGCCCGGCTATTTGATACAGCTGTTGCTCGTATTCGGCCAGGCTGTTGGTGGTCGGCGGTTCATCGCGCATGACCTGTGCGATGCCGGCAATGGTGCTGGAAACCAGCGCATCGAAGATCGCCCGCTTGTTGGCAAAGTAGCGGTAGAAGGTGCCGTGGCCGATGCCCAACAGCTTGGCGATGTCGGCAATGCCGGTGGCGTGGTAACCCTTGACGGCAAATACCTCGAGGGCGGCTTCGAGGATTTCCAGTCGGCGTTGTTCGGCGCGTTGTTCGCGGGGCGACATCTAGAATTCCTTGTGGCACCGGTTGGGCGCGGCTAAATAAGGCGAGCGGCGATTCTGCCGGGATTTTTGCAAAACTGCAGCCGTAGACTGTCGCTCACGGCTGCAGATTTGTTCGGGGCGGTCGATACATTCAAGAGTTACCGAGGCCAGAATCGAGGAGCACAGCTTATGCGTCGCCTAGTTATTGTCAGTCTGATCGTCTTGCTCAGCGGTTGTACGCGCTGGCTGGCGGACTATCACCTGGACAACGCCTATCGCTACTATGCCGAGGGTAACTGCAATCAGGTGGGCCTGGAGTTGTCGCAAGCCGAGCGCAAGATCCGCGCGCGACCTTACTTGCAGCCGGAGATTTCCTTACTGCGCGGCCAGTGCCTGGAGCGTGACAATTTGTTTGTGGATGCCCAGCAAACCTATCAGTTCATCGTGTCGCGCTACCCGGGGAGCGAGTACGCTTACCGGGCTAAAGCCCGTTTGAACACCTTGGAGCAACTCGGTCGTTTGCGCGGCGCCGAGGTTAGGGTCTCGGCGCAGGCACTCTAGGCGTCTGGAGTGGCTGGCCGTTGGTCGAAGGAGCAGGGCGTGCGTGGGTTCAGGGATATGATCAACACTTACAGGGAGTGAAAACATGCGTCATTTTTTACTGTGTGCCGTGCTGTTGCCGGGTATGGCGACAGCGGAGATTTACCGCTGGACCGATGCCAACGGCCAGGTACATTTTGGTGAGGCGCCGCAGGTGGGTGCCGTGCAAATTGAAGTCAAACCGCCGGTAGCGCAACACGATGCGGCGGTTGCCGAGCGACAGCAACGCACCGAGCGCTTCTTCGATGCGCGTCGCCAAGAGCAGCAGCAAGCCAGCGAGAAAGCCCGCGAGCAACAGGCTAAAACCGCCCAAGAGTGCCAGCAGTTACGCGAGCAGTTTGCGGTGCTGGACCATGGCGGCAGATACTACAAAACCGATGCACAGGGTGAGATGCAGTATTACAGCGACAAGGAAATTGACCGCGCCCGCAGCCAGTTAAAGGCCCGCCTGACGCAGCGCTGCAATTGAAACTGGCGGCTGCACCTTTGTGTGGCCATACTCAAGTTTTACTACTAGCGATTTGCCAGCATGCGCACTCAACGCAGCATTGAACGCCATCAGTTGCCCTATTACCTGAAGGTCTTCAATCGGATCACCGACAAGCCCATGGGCAGCATAGGCAACGTCTCGCTGGATGGCTTGATGCTGATCAGTCAGTTGCCGATGTTGCTCAACGCGCGTTTTGATATGCGCTTGAAAATCCCTGGCAAAGACCATCGCTTGCATTACATCGACTTTCACGCCACCTGCCAGTGGTGCCGTGAAGACATCACCCCCGGCAGTTTCGATTCAGGTTTTGCCTTGGTGGCGCCGCCTGCGGACTACGTCGAGATGGTGGATGCCTTGCGCTACTACTTCAGCTTTCGCAGCATCGCTGCCTCGGCGTAGGGTGGGCTTTAGCCCACCAGCCGATCTACAACCACTAGCCCATACGGCGCTTCACAGCACCCCGGCTTTTTTCCAGGCCAGATACTGACTGACTAACTCCGGCCCCAGTTCGCTCGGCAGGGCGTCGAGTACCGGCACGCCGTTGGCGGCCAGGCGCTCATGCAGGCTGGCGCGGGCATTCAGGTAATCGACGCTGCCGCAGTAGGCCAGGGCCGACTCGTAGTCCTGCACTGGGGTCTGGCGCAAGCTGTCGAGCACCTCCTCGCGCAAGCTGACCAGCAGCACGCGGTGCTGGCGGCTGAGGCGTTTGACCGCGCCGAGCAGCTCTTCATCGTCTTCATCACGCAGGTTACTGACCAACACCACCAGGGCGCGGCGGCGTTGGCGCGCCAGCAGGTTATTGATGGCGGCGCTGTAGTCCGCTGGGCGTTGGGTGCTCTGCAGGTCGTATACGGCATTGAGTAAGGTGCTCAGATGGGCCTGACCTTTGACCGGGGCAATAAAGCGCTGTTGTTCGCTGGCAAAGGTGGTCAGGCCGACCGCATCGCCTTGGCGCAGGGCCACATAACTGAGCAGCAGGCAGGCATTCAGGGCATGGTCGAAATGCGCGAGGTCGCCATCCTGGCTGCGCATGCGCCGCCCGCAATCGAGCAAGAACACAATCTGCTGA
>MHZN01000125.1:5764-6310 GCA_001830395.1 Pseudomonadales bacterium RIFCSPLOWO2_12_59_9
ACACAATCTGCTGATCACGTTCGTCCTGGTACTCGCGGGCAATCGGGGTGCGTTTGCGGGCGGTGGCTTTCCAGTCGATTTGCTTGAGGGTGTCGCCGTCGCGAAAGTCGCGCAGTTGATGAAACTCCAGGCCCAGCCCGCGACGCTGCTGTTGGCGCACGCCCAGCTGACTGAGCCAGTCATCGACCGCCAAGAGTTGCGCGCCGTGGATGCGGGCAAAATCGGGATAGACCCGGGTTTGTCCGGGCAGCGCCAGTACTCGCCGCCCGCGCCACAGCCCCAGAGGGCTCGGCAGCAGCAGTTCGCAGCTGGCAAAACTAAAGTGCCCACGTGCCAGTGGTCGCACCCGGTAGCTGAACTGGGTCTGTGCCTGGGGCTGTAGGTCAATGCGCTGGGGCAAATGCTCAAAGGCCATTGCCGCAGACAGGTGATCGAACAGCTCGATGCTCAGCGGCTGGCGAAACTCGTGGTGAACCTGCAACTGTACCTCGCTCCAACGCCCCAGCGGCAAGTTGCCGGGCAGCGTGCGTTGCAGCCGTGGCGAGG
>MHZN01000125.1:6342-7645 GCA_001830395.1 Pseudomonadales bacterium RIFCSPLOWO2_12_59_9
ACCAGCAGCAGCGCCAACAGCGCCCCCGACCACAGCAGGGCAGCGCTGGCCGGCAGCTTGATGGCTAATGCCGATAGAGTGCCGAGCAGCATGGCGCCGATCAGCAGCACTGCCAGCAAGGCAAGCAGGGTACGAGAAGGCTTCATAGGCGCGGCGCGGCAACCTGGTCGAGCAGTTGTTGCAGCAACTGATCGACCGAAAGGCCTTCAATATCCAGCTCCGGCGCCAGTCGTACACGGTGACGCAGCACCGCCAGGGCGCAGCCTTTAATGTCATCGGGCAAGACAAAGTCGCCGCCGCGCAGCAGGGCGCGGGCCCGGCCGCAACGCACCAGGGCGATCGAAGCGCGCGGTCCGGCGCCGAGGCTCAGGCCCGGCCAGGTGCGGGTGGCGCGGGCAACGCGCACGGCGTAGTCGAGTACCTGTTCATCCATGGGCAAGTCGCTGGCGATTTTTTGCAGCGCCAGCACGTCCTTGGCTTGCAACAGGGTGCGCAGCGGCGTGACTTCGAGCATGTCGGCCTTGGCCGAGCGGGTCACCTGGCGCACCAGGTTCAGCTCATCGCTGGCTTGCGGGTAATCCATCCGCAGTTTCAGCATAAAGCGGTCGAGCTCGGCTTCTGGCAGCGGGTAGGTGCCTTCCTGTTCGATCGGGTTTTGTGTGGCCAATACCAAGAACGGTAGCGGCACCGGCAGGGCCCGGCCTTCCAGGGTGACTTGGCGTTCTTGCATCACTTCCAGCAGCGCGGCCTGGGTTTTGGCCGGCGCCCGGTTGATCTCATCGGCCAGTAACAGGTTGGTAAACACCGGGCCTTTGCGCAGCTTGAACTGTTCGGTTTGCAGGTCGTAGACGGCATGCCCGGTGACGTCGCTGGGCATCAGGTCGGGGGTGAACTGAATGCGCGAGAACTCGCCGCCAAAGCAGCTGGCCAGGGCGCGGATCAGCAGGGTTTTGCCCAGGCCTGGTACGCCTTCCACCAGCACGTGGCCGCCGGCGATCAGCGCGGTGAGCAAGTCATCGATCACCGCGTTTTGGCCGATCACCGCCCGTTGCAGTTCTTGGCGCAGGGCTTGGGCCAGTTGACTGGCCCGCTGGCGCTGCACATTCGGATTGGCGGCGGCAGGTGCGACGGACGCGGTGGCGATGGCCGCCGGGCTCGGCTGCTCGGCGGTGGCATCGTGCTCGGTGCTGATTTGGACGTTGCTCTCATCGCTCATAGGAGATTCCTGAGGGTTTGCAGGTGGGCAACCTGGCGGGTGAATTCGCTGGCGGATAGCCGTTGTTCGGGTTGGGGGCGCATGGCC
>MHZN01000126.1 GCA_001830395.1 Pseudomonadales bacterium RIFCSPLOWO2_12_59_9
CGAAGCGCGGTTTTTACCGCAAGCGCTCGCTAAACAACACATCGATCTGTATATCGCCACCGCCAACATGGGTTTGCCGCTAGGCCGCAAACCCGCCGGCCGGCGCTATGCGCTGCTGCTGCACGACCTGTTCCAGCTCACCGAACACAACCATCACAACTCGCGCTTCAAGGCCCTGGCTTATCGGGCCATAGACGCACTGTCGATCGCTTGGTCGGTGTGGATCGCCGATCGGGTCTGGTGCCCCTCGCAATTTTCCGCCAACGAAGCGGCGCGCCTGTTTCCCTTCGCCCGCGCCAAGCTGCGAGTGCTGCCTAACTTGGTGCCCGGTTTTCCACAGGCCGCTGGCGAACGACCAGCCCAACTGCCCGCACGCTTCTGGCTGGCGGTCGGCACCCGCGAGCCACGCAAGAATATGCCGTTGTTTGTCGACTGCTGGCGCCAGGCACGCCAGCAGTCGACGGCGGTACCGGACTTGGCCTTGGTCGGCCACCCCCACGACCTGCCGGCCGAACTGCGCGACTTGCCCGGTCTGCATTGGCTGAGCAACCTCGGGGATGCCGAGTTACAGGCTCTGTATGCTACTGCCGAATGCTTGTGGCAGCCCTCCTACGCCGAAGGTTTCGGTCTGCCGGTGGTCGAGGCGCTGAGCCTGGGTACGCCCGTGGCGCTGGCCCGCGGCTCGGCACTGGATGAAGTGGCTCCGCCGGCTAGCCCGCGCTTTGCCGCCCACGACCGCGCCGACCTAAGTGCCTGCCTGCTGCGCCTGGCCAACCAGCCACCCGAGCGCGACCAGCAGGCCCTGCGCGACTGGGCCGCACGTTTCGCCTACCCGGCCTATGCGGCGCGCTTGCAGCAACTGTTGCTGGAGCTTAACCACTGATGCCACTTGGAATCTCCATCGCCGTGCTGCTCGGCTTACTGTTCGGCGCCTTACTCTGGGTGCTGCCGCTCGGCAAACTGCTGATTCTGCTGATCGGCCTGGCCGTGACCCTGACGCTGCTGCGCAAACCTCTATGGGGCCTGCTGATCTTTGCCGTGCTGGCCACCAGTATTCCCTACACCACGCTTGAGCTGGGGGTACGCACCACCATCAGCGAGGCGGTGCTGGCGCTGACCTGGGTCGCAGTGTTCTGGCAAGCCTTTATCGGTCGTACCCGCGGCCTGCTCAAGTGGTATCCCACCGAACGCAGCCTGGCCTGGCTGATGTTATTTAGCGCGCTGCCCTTCGTGGTCGGCATGTTTATTATCCACGCCGAAGGCAGCGGCCCAGTGAACTGGGTGCGCTGGCTGATGAACCTGTCCTTGCTGTTTCTGGTGCCGCTGTTGCTACGTACCGAACAAGACCGTGACCAACTGATAGTCGCCCTGCTGCTGGGCAACCTGATCATGCTGTGCCTGTCGATGTTTATGTTTTTGAAAGACCGCAATGCCATGAGCATGGTGCCAATCCTGACCGCCCTCAAATACGCCCACCCAGAGGCGGTTCTGGACATCTTCTCGGCCAACTACCAGCGCATGGCCTCACCCTGGGTGCACCCCAACCTCACCGGCGGCGTGCTGGCGTTGTTTATCCCGCTGGCCCTGCTGTATGGCTGGACCCGCAGCGGTTGGCGCCGCGCCCTCGGACTGGCGGTGGCGATCCTCGGTTGCGCCGGCCTGCTGTTCAGCATCTCCCGGGGCGCCATTCTCGCGTTAGTGCTGGTGTTGTTCTGGCTGAGTTACCAACGGGTGCCCTACAGCGGCCGGATCATCGGCCTGGGCGCCGCCTTCGCAGTGGCCTTGGTAATGTTCTACCCGCCCCTGCAGGAGCGCATGCTGAGCATGTTTTCCGCGAGCAACGCCAGTACCGAGGTGCGCTTCGAGGAATACGCCCTGTTCCCCGCCGCCATGGCCAAGTACCCCCTGGGTATCGGCTTCAAGATCGACCCGCCGGTGCCCGGCAGCGGCCTGGTGGGCATCTCCAACCTGTGGCTGAACTTCATCTACAAGATCGGCATCCCCGGCATGCTGCTGTTTGTCACCGTCACCCTGCTCTGGTGGCGCGAAGTCCGGCCGGTAACCCTGGTGCGCCGCATTACCCCACAGAATGCGGTCTGGCTCGGTAGCCTGGCTGGAGTGATGGGAGCCCTATTGACCGGTATCTTCGACCATTACTACAGCTTTACCTTCGTCATCATTGCCCTGTTCTGGCTGCTGATGGGCATCAGCCTGCAGCAAGTGCGACTGGATCCACAGCAGACTCGGGGCGACAGCGCCGCCAAGGAACCCGCCCAATGAAACACCGTATTTATCACTCCAGCTTGCTCAACGAGCGGCTGCCGGCCTACGCCGAACGACTGGGTGCAAGCCTTGCGGACTTGCACGGCACGGTCGAGTACATGCTGGCCAACGACATTCTGTTTGCCGAAGGCGAACGCTTTAGCATCTGCTCGGTAAACATCGAAACCCTGATCGAACCGCCACTGGCCCGGCGTTTCTACGCCCTGCTACGGGATGAAATCCCGACCAACATTGTGCCGCTTTATGGCAAAAACTGGGTCACCCTGAAAGACCGTTGGCTGCGGGCCTGGGAGCAGGCCTACAACATCCTGATCAACAAGATTCCCAGCCACCATGTGCGCCTGGCCTGGCTGCGGTTGGGCGGCGCCAAGATCGGCAAGGGCTCCTCGATCTGGCGCACCACCGAAGTGCTCGGCATCGAGAACTTACGCATGGGCGACGACAGCGTGATCGCCTGGCACTGCCAGGTGGATGCCCGCGCCGGGCTGATCATCGGTGACCATGTAGCAATTGCCTCCCATGTGTTGATCATCGCCGGTAGTCATGACCTCACAGCGCCGGAGTTCTGGTCGGTGTCGGCACCCATTTATATCGAGGACTATGCCTGGATCGCCAGCCGGGCGCTGATCGGCCATGGCGCCCGGATTGGTCGCGGCGCAGTAGTCACCGCCAATACCCTGGTGGCCAAGGAAATTGCCCCCTACAAAATTGTCGGTGGTAGCGGCGCCAAACCCATGGGCGAACGCCCGCACAACCTCAACTACAAGGTCGGTGGTAAAGGCCTGTTCACCCTCTTTCACTGACGGCCGGCCATGTTCAACCGCACACTTTGGCTGACCCTGGCGACCCTCGCCGGGCTCGCCGCCGGGTTCGCCCGTGAATGGTTATTGGTCGCCGCCTGGGGGGCCGGCGGGCGTAGCGATGCTTTTTTGGTCGCCCTGTTTCTGCCGGAGGCCCTGCGCATGAGCCTGGCCACCGGGTTGCTGGCCGCCGCCGCGCTACCGCTCTATCAACAACGTAACGAGGTCAGCCGCCAGCGTTGGTTGAACGGCCTTACGCCTTGGCTAATGCTCGTCGGGCTGCTGCTGGCGGCTCTGTTTGCCGGTGCCGCGCCGTTCTGGGTCGGGCTGATCGGCCCTGGCTTGCAACCTGCGGCCAGCGCCGAAGCCAGCGCTAACCTGCAGTTACTGGCGCTCTGCGCCCCCGGCCTGCTGCTGCATGGCTTGTTCAGCGTGCCCTTGCAGGCCCGCGAACGCTTTGTGCTGGCGGGTCTGGGTTCGCTACTGTTCAACTTACCAGCAGTGCTGCTGCTGGCCAGCCTTGGCACGGCGACCCAGCCGCAGCAGCTGGCACAGAGCTGCCTGCTGGGCAGCCTGCTGATGCCACTGGTGCTGCTCCCGGCGATGCTCAGGTTGGGCTGGCGACCCTGGCTGTGGCAAGGCGGCAACACCGCCGGGCGCGAATTGCTTGGCCGAGTCGGCCCATTGCTGGCCAGCAACCTTGCCAGCCAGGGACTGGCCTTGCTGGAACGGCTGGTCGCCAGTCTGCTCGGTGAAGGCGCAGTGACCTGGGTCAACCTGGCGCGCAAGCTGATCAACCTGCCGCTGATCGCACTGATGGCGCTCAACCAAGTGCTGCTGGGGATGATGAGCGCACGCCAAGCCGGCGAGCGCCTCAAGCTGCTGCACCAAGGCTTGGCCGCCGCCACCTTGCTCAGCCTGCCAGCGGCCCTCGGTTTGATTGCGGCCAGCCCGGCGCTGGTCACGCTGCTGTTACCGCAGCAGGCCGGCGGCAGTCCGCTACCGACGCTGCTGGCCTGGTTTGCGGTGCCCCTGGTGTTCGGCGCCTGGAATGCCATGCTCGCGCGCTTCGCCTATGCCGCTGGCGATACGCGCCTGCCACTGTATTGTGAGCTGCTCGGCAGCCTGCTGAATGCCGCGCTGCTGGCCGCACTGCCGAGATTCGTCGGTTTGCCCGGGATTGCCCTGGCGACGCTCTGCGGCGTACTGCTCACCAGCCTGCTGTTGATGCAGCGCCAGGGTCTGCTGCGCCAGTTGGCGTGGCCACGCCAGTGGCTGGTTAGCCTGCTACTGCTCGGCGCCAGCGCCTGGTGGCTGCACCCGATCGGCAACCTCTGGCTGCAGTTGGGACTGGCCACCTTGGCCGGCGCTGCCAGCCTGGGAGCCTTGGCCCTGTGGCTCAAGCCTTGGCGCTGAGCCGCAGACCGTTGAAAAACTACTGCGCTCGGTTATACGGCGTTAAAAACAGGCTCGGACTGCTCATTTACAACTCGTAAACTCCGCGTCCTCGCCTGTTTTTGCCTTGCCTAACCTTCGCTCGCTACCTTTTTCAGCGGCCTGCAAAGTGCGCTCAGCCCAGCAACTCACTAAAGGCAATAAAGCGCACGCTATCGCCCTCCAGCAGCGTGCGGTTTTCCAGCACTTCCACCAGGCCGTCGGCCCAGGCGGCGCTGCGCAGTACGCCGGAGCTTTGGTTGGGATAGAGCACGGCGCGGCCATTCTCCATGCGGGCGCGCAGGTATTCGCGGCGCTTACCGGGCTTGCTCCAGGCAAAGCCGGCCGGTACCGCAAAACCCAAGGGCTCGACATCCACCACGCCCATGCGGCGCAGCAGATAGGGCCGGGCCAGCAGGCCGAAGGTCACCAGGGTCGAGGCCGGATTGCCCGGTAGGCCGAGCACCGGCACGCCGCGAAAATGCCCGCAGGTCAGCGGTTTTCCGGGCTTGATCGCCAGCTTCCAGAGGGTCAGTTCGCCTTCTTCGCGCAGCACCGCGCCGAGAAAATCCGCCTCGCCGACCGACACGCCGCCGGTGGACAGAATCAAATCGACCTGGCTCAAAGCGGCCAATGCGCTGCGGGTTTGGTCCAGGTCATCCGGCAGAATCCCAGCATCGACCACGGCGCAACCGAGGCGCCGCAGCCAGCCGATCAGCAGCTGGCGATTACTGTTGTAGATTTGCCCGGCGCCTAGGGGCTGGCCCGGTTCGATCAGCTCATCACCGGTGGACAGCACCGAATCGACCTGGCTCAAAGCGGCCAATGCGCTGCGGGTTTGGTCCAGGTCATCCGGCAGAATCCCAGCATCGACCACGGCGCAACCGAGGCGCCGCAGCCAGCCGATCAGCAGCTGGCGATTACTGTTGTAGATTTGCCCGGCGCCTAGGGGCTGGCCCGGTTCGATCAGCTCATCACCGGTGGACAGCACCGCCACTCGCGGCCGACGACGCACGCTGAGTTGAGCGATGCCGAGCGAGGCGATCAGCCCTTGTTCGATCGGCCCCAGGCGCGTGCCGGCGTCCAGCACCAACTCGCCACTCCGGGTTTCCTGGCCTTGCGGACGAACGTTTTGCCGCAGCTTGATGGCTTGGGTGAAACGCACCCGGCCATCGGCCAAGACTTCGGCGTTTTCCTGCATCTCGACGCAATCGGCACCGGCCGGCAATGGCGCACCGGTGAAGATCCGCGCGCAGGTGCCGGGGAGCAGCGCATCAGGTGCCATACCGGCGAGAATCCGCTGACTGACCACCAGCGGCTCACCTTGCCAGTCGGTCAG
>MHZN01000127.1 GCA_001830395.1 Pseudomonadales bacterium RIFCSPLOWO2_12_59_9
GCAATCGACCGCGGCCAACGCCGAGTTCGAGCCGAAGATGAGCCTGGCGCCGCTGACTTATGGCACCTTGAAAGCGGCCTTCTACGCCATGTTGCTGGCCGCGCCGCTGGCGATTGCCGCGGCCATCTTCACCGCCTACTTTATGGCGCCGAGCATGCGCCGCAAGGTCAAGCCGGTGATCGAGTTGATGGAAGCGCTGCCGACGGTGATTCTCGGCTTCTTCGCCGGCCTGTTTCTGGCGCCCTATGTTGAGCTGCACTTGCCCGGAGTATTCAGCCTGTTGCTGCTGACGCCGATAGGCATTCTGCTGGCCGGCTTTACCTGGAGCCGCTTGCCGGCCTCGATTCGCCAGCGGGTCCCAGACGGTTGGGAAGCTGCGATTCTGATCCCGGTGCTGCTGGGCGTGGGCTGGTTGTCGCTGGGCATGAGCCCGTTACTGGAAACCTGGTTCTTTGGCGGCGACATGCGCTTGTGGATCACCAACGACATGGGCATCCAGTTCGATCAACGCAACGCCTTGATCGTCGGTCTGGCCATGGGCTTTGCGGTGATCCCGAACATCTTCTCGATTGCCGAAGACGCGATCTTCAGTGTGCCGCGCAGCCTGACCCTGGGTTCGCTGGCCTTGGGTGCGACGCCGTGGCAAACGTTGACGCGGGTGGTGATTCTGACCGCCAGCCCGGGGATCTTCTCGGCGCTGATGATCGGCATGGGCCGTGCGGTCGGTGAGACCATGATTGTGCTGATGGCCACCGGCAACACGCCGATCATGGACGCCAACATTTTCGAAGGCATGCGCACCCTGGCGGCCAACGTCGCGGTGGAGATGCCGGAATCCGAGGTCGGCGGTTCGCATTATCGGGTGCTGTTTCTCTCCGCTTTTGTGCTGCTGACGTTCACCTTCGTGATGAACACTCTGGCCGAATTGATCCGTCAGCGCTTGCGTGGCAAGTACGCGTCGCTCTAATAGCTGCTGCCCTGGGCGTGGAATATAGGTAGTTATCGTGAAACAGCATTCCTTGAAATCTTGGTACAAAAGCGGCGCTCCCGGCGTGTGGATGAGCGCGGGTTCCGTGTCGATCGCGGTGATCATGACCCTCGGTCTGTTGCTGCTGATCAGCGTCCGTGGCCTGGGCTATTTCTGGCCGGCCGACTTGCTGCAGGCCAACTATCAGATTCCCGGCCAGGCTGCGCATCTGATCGTCGGCGAGCTGGTGCAAGACGAAGAAGTGACCCGCGTGCGCTTGAAAAGCGCCGGTTTCCCGGTGCCCGAGCAGGGCCCGGAGTTTATGACCCGCGACCTGATCAAGGTCGGCAACCGTGAAGTCTACGGCAGCGATTTCTCCTGGGTGATCGGCGAGTGGCTGACCGAGCGCAGCTACCCGCAAGAGCTGGTGGCGCTGGAGCGCCGCGAGTGGGGCAACTTCTACGGCTATATCGTCAGCCTGAAAGAAAGCGGCAAGGTCATCGCCGAAGGTCAGGCCGCCTGGCCGGTGCTGCAAGAGCGACTGGCGCGGGTCAACCAGTTGTCCAGCCGGCTCGCCCAGCTGGAGAAGAAAGACATCAGCGCGATCAACCACGGCCTCGAGCGCCTGCGTTTGCAAACCCGCAAGCTGGAGCTGCAAGGGCTTTTGGATGCCACAGCGCAAGCCGATATCGACGCCGAGCGCGCCGCCCTGGAGGCCCGCTATCAGGCCCTGGAAGGCGAGCTGCTGAGCCTGCACACTGAGTTCGACCGCGACAGCCTGGTGCTGCGTGAAGTGGGTGGCGAAGAGAAGGAAGTCAGCCTGGGCAAAATCGTCAAAGCCCTGCAGCCCAACAGCATGTCGGTATTCGCCAAGCTGGGCACTTACTTTCACAACCTCTGGTCGTTCTTGAGTGACGACCCGCGGGAAGCCAACACCGAGGGCGGGATCTTCCCGGCGATTTTCGGCACCATCATGATGACCATGCTGATGGCCATCATCGTCACCCCGTTCGGCGTGCTGGCGGCGGTGTACCTGCGTGAATACGCCAAGCAAAACACCCTGACGCGGATTATCCGCATCGCGGTGAACAACCTGGCCGGGGTGCCGGCGATTGTTTACGGGGTGTTTGGTCTGGGCTTCTTCGTCTATGTGCTGGGCGGCTCGCTGGACCGGCTGTTTTTCCCTGAAGCCCTGCCGGCACCGACCTTTGGTACTCCCGGCTTGCTTTGGGCCTCGCTGACCCTGGCGATCCTCGCCGTGCCGGTGGTGATTGTCGCCACCGAAGAAGGCCTGGCGCGGATTCCCCGGGCGCTGCGTGAAGGCTCCCTGGCACTGGGTGCGACCAAGTCGGAAACCCTGTGGAAGATCGTCTTGCCGATGGCGACTCCGGCGATGATGACCGGGCTGATCCTCGCTGTGGCCCGCGCCGCTGGTGAAGTGGCGCCGCTGATGCTGGTGGGCGTGGTCAAGCTGGCGCCGGCGCTGCCGGTGGATGGCAATTATCCGTACCTGCACTTCGATCAAAAAATCATGCACCTGGGCTTTCATATTTTCGACGTCGGCTTCCAGAGCCCCAACGTCGAGGCGGCGCGGCCGCTGGTGTTTGCCACCGCGATGTTGCTGGTGCTGGTGATCGCGCTACTGAATATTTCCGCGGTCACCCTGCGCAACCATCTGCGCGAAAAATACAAAGCCCTGGATCATTGATCTAGCGCCAGCAACCCATTTTGTCGGGTGGACCAGCGCTAAGCCTTGTCCACCAATGCCACAATCTTTCACGCATCCGTTACGGAGTGAAGTTATGCAACACGAGCCCCATACACATGGTATCAACATCAGCAGCCTGGGGCGCAGCTCGCAGAGCATGCGTCTGGCCGAGGAAACCGTTGGCCTGGAAGTGCCTGGCCTGAATCTGTTCTACGGCGACAAGCAGGCTCTGTACGACGTTAAGCTGAATATTCCCAAGCAGCGGGTAACCGCTTTTATCGGCCCGTCCGGCTGCGGCAAGTCGACCCTGCTGCGCTGCTTCAACCGCATGAATGACCTGGTTGATGGCTGCCGGGTGGAAGGCGCGATCAACATGGACGGCCGCGACATCTATCGCAAAGGCGAAGATGTGGCCGACCTGCGTCGCCGCGTCGGTATGGTGT
This sequence comes from Pseudomonadales bacterium RIFCSPLOWO2_12_59_9, assembly GCA_001830395.1. Lineage (GTDB taxonomy): Bacteria > Pseudomonadota > Gammaproteobacteria > Pseudomonadales > Pseudomonadaceae > Aquipseudomonas. Next base: position 3,119 of record MHZN01000127.1, read on the forward strand.
TCCAGAAGGCCAACCCCTTCCCGAAAAGCATCTACGAAAACGTCGCCTACGGCCTGCGCATTCAGGGCATCAACCAGAAGCGCATTCTCGATGAGGCCGTCGAGCAATCGCTGCGCGGCGCCGCGTTGTGGGACGAAGTGAAAGACCGCCTGAACGACTCGGCCCTGGGCATGTCCGGCGGCCAGCAGCAGCGGTTGGTGATTGCCCGTACTATCGCCGTGCAGCCCGAAGTGCTGTTGCTCGATGAGCCGTGCTCGGCGCTGGACCCGATCTCGACCCTGAAAGTTGAAGAGTTGATCTGCGAGCTGAAGACCAAGTTCACCATCGTCATAGTCACCCACAACATGCAACAGGCCGCGCGCGTCTCGGACTACACGGCCTTTATGTACATGGGCAAACTGATCGAGTTTGGCGACACCGACACGCTGTTCACCAACCCGGCCAAGAAGCAAACTGAAGACTACATCACCGGTCGTTATGGCTGACAGCAGGGGCTGCCGCCAAACCTTGGCGGCATGCGCAGTACCTGGAGAGATGATTAATCGGCGGGCAATTTAACGCGTGCCGCCGGCAGCTTTTGCGGAGCCTTTATGATGAACAAAGACAGCCACACCCAGCACATTTCCGCCCAGTTCAACGCCGAACTGGAAGAGGTTCGCAGCCACCTGCTGGCCATGGGCGGCCTGGTTGAAAAGCAAGTCAACGATGCGGTCACCGCCCTGGTCGAGGCCGATTCCGGCCTGGCCCTGCAGGTGCGCGAGAGCGACGAGCAGATCAACCAGATGGAGCGCAACATCGATGAAGAGTGCGTGCGCATTCTCGCTCGTCGCCAGCCGGCTGCCTCGGATTTGCGGCTGATTATCAGCATCTCCAAGTCGGTGATCGACCTGGAGCGGATCGGCGATGAGGCGACCAAAATCGCCAAGCGCGCGATCCTGTTGTGCGAAGAAGGCGAGGCCCCGCGTGGCTACGTCGAAGTGCGCCATATCGGCGATCAGGTGCGCAAAATGGTCCAGGAGGCACTGGATGCCTTCGCCCGTTTCGATGCCGACCTGGCCTTGTCGGTGGCCCAGTACGACAAAATCATCGACCGTGAATACAAGAGCGCCCTGCGCGAACTGGTCACCTACATGATGGAAGACCCGCGCTCGATCTCGCGGGTGCTCAACGTCATTTGGGCGCTGCGTTCGCTGGAGCGGATCGGCGACCACGCGCGCAACATCGCCGAACTGGTGATCTACCTGGTGCGCGGCACCGACGTGCGGCACATGGGCCTCAAGCGCATGCAGGAAGAAGTGCAGGGCAAGCCGCGCGAGTAAAGCGCGAATGACGGTAAGCGCTGCGCCTTCGGGATGACCCCCTATCCCTTAAGTGCAGATGATCGATTTCGTAGGGTGGGCTGAAGCCCACCCTACCGATGTTCGGCGCGCACTTATCGGCGCAGCTAAAGCGTTGCGATACTTAACGACCATCTAGGGCTTTGGGGTTGGCGTAATGCCAGCACAGGCGACTATGCTTAAGACCATTCGAACGGGAGTGGTTGATGAGTAAAGTCAGTGTACTGGTGGTGGATGACGCGCCTTTCATCCGTGACTTGATCAAAAAAAGTCTGCGTAACCACTTCCCCGGCATCCATATAGAAGAAGCGGTCAACGGTCGCAAAGCCCAGCAGATGCTCGGCAAGCAGGCCTTTGACCTGATTCTGTGCGACTGGGAAATGCCTGAGCTGTCGGGGCTGGAGCTGCTCAGCTGGTGCCGTGAGCAGGACAGCCTGAAAACCACCCCCTTTGTGATGGTCACCAGCCGAGGCGACAAAGAGAATGTGGTGCAGGCGATTCAGGCCGGGGTTTCCGACTTTGTCGGCAAGCCGTTCTCCAGCGAACAGCTGATCAGCAAGGTAACCAAGGCACTCAGTCGCAGCGGCGCGCTGGCCAATCTCAGCGGGCCAGCGGCCAAGTCCACGGCGGCCAATCCCTTTGCCAATGATTCGTTGTCGGCGCTGACCGGCAGCAAAAGTCCGGCGCCGGCAGCCAAGCCAGCGGCGGCCAATCCCTTTGCCAATGACTCATTGTCGGCCCTCACCGGCGCTAAGTCGGCGCCCGTGGCGGCTCCAGCGCGGGCGCTGGTGGCCCCGCTGGTCAGCGGCGCTAAAGCGGCGGCGGCCCCCCCCGGTGGTCGCGGTCAGGGCCAGTTGCGCTTGCCCGCTGGCGTGCTCGCCTGCGTGATCAAGGGCCTGAGCCTTAAGGATGCGGTGGTGCTGGTCAAACGCAGCGAGCCGTTGCCGCAGATTCTCGAAAGCGCAGTGCTCGATCTGGAGCAGGGCGAGGGCGGCGAGGTGGCGCGCCTGAATGGCTACCTGCACGCCATCGCCGCTTTCGAGCAAAGCCCGGACAGCGAATGGCTGCAAGTGACCTTCCGTTTCGTCGACCGCGACCCACAAAAGCTCGATTACCTGTCGCGGCTGATCGCCCGGGGCACGGTGCAAAAGCACTTTGTGCCTGGCGCCTGACGCCTTGGCTGAGTAGCGCCTAGCGCTGGACACTAATGCGTTAGCTTGTTGCGGTGGGGCTGCGGCGGTTTGACGCAGGCGGCTCGGCTACTATCCTAAAAGTAGGCCGCTGTTGTCTTGAGGGCCTTGTCGCAGCCGTTCGAAAGAGCCGACTGCATCGCCAATCAGGAGCACTCGTTATTATGAAATCCTCAGTTTTCGGCTCGATGTTGATCGTCAAACCACTGCGCGAAGTTTTTTGGTTCTATGGGGTAATTCCCAGCAGCCTGCTCTGGGCCACGACCTTGGCGGTGTATTTCAGCGGTGCGGCGCTGACCACCTTGCTGCTGATGTTTGCCTTGCTGATCGGCTACACGGTGTGGATCATCAGCGAAATCTGGCTGTGCCGGCACAACGTGGCAAACCAGACTTACGGCGATCTGGCCAGCGTGCTGACGGCGGCCTGGGCGGCCAATACCCTGTTGCTGTCGGGGTTTCTGCTGCTGCAACGGCTAAGTTAAAAGCGCCGCGTAGTAGCCGTCTGGGCTAAGTGAAACACGCAGAAAAAAGCCGCTGGGGTGCAAACCACCAGCGGCTTTTTGCATTGCCGCGTACGTTTTAGCTGGCCAGCATGCGCCCGGTTTCGTCCAGGTCGATATGCCACTGCAGGGCTTCGCGCAGTAGGTGCGGAGTGTGTCCACCCTTGGCGCAGGCGGCTTCGAAGTAAGCATTGAGGGCGGCGCGGTAGTCCGGGTGCACGCAGTTGTCGATGACCAGTCGCGCCCGTTCGCGCGGCGCCAGGCCACGCAAATCCGCCAGCCCTTGCTCGGTCACGAGGATGTCGACGTCATGCTCGGTGTGATCGACATGACTGACCATCGGCACCACGCTGGAGATCGCGCCGCCCTTGGCCATCGACTTGCTGACGAAGATCGCCAGGTGCGCGTTGCGGGCAAAATCCCCCGAGCCGCCAATGCCGTTCATCATCTTGGTGCCGCCGACGTGGGTGGAGTTGACGTTGCCGTACAGGTCGAACTCCAGCGCCGTGTTGATCGCGATTATGCCTAGGCGCCGCACCACTTCCGGGTGATTGGAGATCTCCTGCGGGCGCAGCACCAGCTTGTCTTTGTACTTCTCCAAGTTGCCGAATACGTCGACATTGCGCCGGCTCGACAGGGTGATTGAGCTGCCGGAGGCGAAGCTCAGCTTGCCGGCGTCGATCAGGTCGAAGGTCGAATCTTGCAGCACTTCCGAGTACATGGTCAGGTCGTGGAAGGGCGAGTCAATCAGCCCGCACATCACCGCATTGGCGATGCTGCCAATGCCGGCTTGCAGCGGGCCAAGGTTATTTTCCATGCGCCCGGCGGCCACTTCCTGTTTGAAGAAATCGATCAGGTGATCGGCAATGCTCTGGGTCTCGGCATCCGCTGGCAGCACGGTGGACGGCGAGTCGGCCTGATTGCTGATGACGATGGCGACAATCTTCGCCGGGTCGATGGGAATCGCGCTGCTGCCGATCCGGTCGTCCACCGCCACCAGCGGAATCGGCGTGCGGGTCGGCCGGTAGGTCGGAATGTAGATGTCGTGCAGGCCTTCTAGGTTGGGGTTGTGCGCCAGATTGATCTCGATGATGACCTGCTTGGCGAAGATCGCGAAGCTGGCCGAGTTGCCCACCGAGGTGGTCGGCACTATATGGCCTTGCTCGGTGATGGCCACGGCTTCGATCACCGCGATATCCGGGCGCTTGAGCTGGTGGTTGCGCAGTTGTTCGACGGTTTCCGAGAGATGCTGGTCGATGAACATCACCTCACCGGCATTGATCGCGCGGCGCAGGGTGCTGTCGACCTGAAACGGCATGCGCCGGGCCAGCACGCCGGCTTCGGTGAGCTGCTTGTCGAGGTCGTTACCGAGGCTGGCGCCGGTCATCAGGGTTATTTGCAGGGGCTGGGTCTTGGCTCGCTCGGCCAGCGCGCGGGGCACCGCCTTGGCTTCACCGGCGCGGGTAAAGCCGCTCATGCCGACGGTCATGCCGTCCTCGATTAAGGCGGCTGCATCGGCAGCGCTCATCACCTTGTCGAGTAGTGAGGACAGGCGAATGCGATCAGCGAACATGACGGGTAACCTCGTGCGGGGCGAAAGAGCCCGGCAGTCTAGGCGATGGCGCGCGTGTAGCCCCTACGACTAAAGTCGCATGCAAGGCTCTAGGGCAGCACTTACAGGCGCGTATCAGACGAGCGGGACGGCTGCCGGGCAATGCCGACTGCCGCACACTGGCAAGGCGAGTCTCTCGCGGTCGGGGAATCGCGCTGCTAACCTTGTCGGGATAGCCGATAAGACGTGAGAGCTTATGTTTACCCGCTTAATGACTCTGTGTGCGGCGCTGCTGCTGGCCAATGTGGCCCAGGCGCTGACCATCTATAAATACACCGATGCCTCTGGCGTGGTGACCTACACCGACAAGGCTGCGCCCGGCGCCCAGGTGTTCGTGTTTCGTGACCGCATGGTTGAGCACATCGACCAGCAGGTAAAGCTTGAAACACAAAAGCATGACGCCGGCGAAACCCTGCTGGTGAATAACGAGCTGT
>MHZN01000128.1:0-194 GCA_001830395.1 Pseudomonadales bacterium RIFCSPLOWO2_12_59_9
GGGCTGCCCACGCTCCTGCGCGGCCGCCCATGTCGCACCCTTTACGCTGCTGGCTCAGGCCGGCGGCCGCTATTCGCTCTATAAACAAGCGCCCGACAGCCCAGGTTTTGGCCAGTTGCTGGCGCCCTCCATCAGCATTGAACAGGCCGGCGACTGGTTCGCCGCGGCCTCCCCAGCAGGAATCCCGCATGCTT
>MHZN01000128.1:209-5695 GCA_001830395.1 Pseudomonadales bacterium RIFCSPLOWO2_12_59_9
GGCCAGGAAATCTACCGCCGATCCTTCGCCACCATCCGCGCCGAGGCCGACCTCAGCGCCATCCCGGCCGACCTGGAAAAGCTCGCGGTGCGGGTGATTCACGCCTGCGGCATGGTCGATATAGTCCAGGACCTGCGTTTCTCCCCTGGGGCCGGTGCAGCCGGGCGCGCCGCCCTGGCCGCCGGTGCACCGATTCTCTGCGATGCGCGAATGGTCGCCGAGGGCATCACCCGCCCGCGCCTGGCCGCCAACAATCAAGTCATCTGCACCCTGCACGATGCCGGCGTACCCGAGTTAGCGCGTGAGTTGGGCAACACCCGCTCGGCTGCGGCCCTGGAAAGCTGGCGGCCGCACCTAGAAGGCAGCGTGGTGGTGATCGGCAACGCACCGACCGCACTGTTTTACCTGCTGGAAATGCTCGACGCCGGCGCACCCAAACCGGCGCTGATCATCGGTATGCCGGTGGGCTTTATCGGCGCCGCCGAGTCTAAAGATGCGCTGGCCGCCGATAGCCGTGGCGTGCCCTATGTGATAGTCCGTGGCCGGCGCGGTGGCAGCGCCATGGCGGTGGCGGCGGTCAACGCCCTGGCCACGGAGGTGGAGTGATGAACCCGGTTAAAGGACGGCTGCTGGGTCTGGGTGTCGGCCCCGGCGACCCGGAACTGATCACCCTGAAATCCCTGCGCCTGCTGCAGGCCGCGCCCGTGGTCGGCTACTTCGTGGCCAAGGCCAAAGCCAACCAGGGCCAGGGCGGCAACGCCTTTGGCATCATCGAGCAGCACCTGAGCGACAACCAACTGCGCATGCCGCTGGTCTATCCGGTCACCACCGAAAAGCTCGAACCGCCCCTGACCTATGAAGGGGTGATCAGCGATTTCTACGACACCTGCGCGGTGCTGATCGCCGAACACCTGGACGCCGGCCGCGACGTGGCGGTGATCTGCGAAGGCGACCCATTCTTCTACGGCTCCTATATGTACCTGCACGACCGTTTGGCCGAGCGTTACCAGGCCGAAGTAGTGCCGGGCGTCTGCTCCATGCTCGGCGGCGTGGCGGTGCTCGGCGTGCCCTTGGTGTACCGCAACCAAAGCTTAAGCGTGCTCTCCGGGGTGCTCCAGGAAGACGAACTCAAGCGCCGCCTGGCCGATGCCGACGCCGCCGTAGTGATGAAGCTGGGCCGCAACTTCGACAAAGTCCGCCGGGTGCTCGGCGAGCTGGGCCTGAGTGACCGCGCGCTGTATGTCGAGCGGGCGACCATGGACAACCAACGCATAGTGCCGCTGGATGAAGTGGAGCCGATGGCTTCGCCGTATTTTTCGCTGATTATTATTCCAGGGGAAAAGTGGAGCGGTTGAAACCGCTGCCTTGGCTTGTGTAGGAGCGGGCTTGCCCGCGATGCTTTTGCGCTGCGGCCAATCGCGGCCAAGGCCGCTCCTACAGACCGAGGACCGATCCAAGCCGACCTGTTTATCACTAATAATCACACCACCGCTGTGGCTGGTGATCTTGCTTTTGTAGGAGGGGCGAGGTTTACCCGAACCCTGCACGTTTGCCCCACGCTCACCCGGAACCGTCCATGCCTAACACCAACTCGTCCCCCGTCATCGTCCTGCTCGGCGCCGCCAGCCTGAGCACCGCCAAACGTCTGCAGGCGCTGTATCCGGAGGCCGTTATTTATGGTCTGCGCGGCCGGGTCGAGGGCGCCGAGGCGCTGTATGACGACTTCGGCGCCACCCTGCGCGCGCTGTATCAAAGCAATACGCCGATCATCGCGCTGTGCGCCGCCGGGATCATCATCCGCAGCCTGGCCCCGCTACTGAGCAGCAAGGGCGCGGAGCCGCCGGTGCTGGCCGTGGCCGAAGACGGCAGCGCCGTGGTGCCGTTGCTCGGCGGCCTGGCCGGGGTGAATGACCTGGCCCGGGAGATCGCCGCACTGTTGGCGGTGGCACCGGCCATCACCACCAGCGGCGAGCTGCGCTTCGGCACCTGCGTGCTCAATCCACCGGCCGGCTATGTGCTGGCCGATCTACAGCAGGGCAAACGCCTGGTCAGCGACTTGCTCGGCGGCGAGCGCGTGCGCATCGACGGCGCCGCGCCCTGGCTGGCGGAGGCGCGCCTGCCGCTGGATGAAGGCGCCAGCCGCAGCATTCGCATCAGCCCCGAACTGACAAACGATCCGCAGGCGCTGCTAATTCATCCACGCCTGGTGCTGGCCCAGCTTAAGCATGCTGATGCCGACGAAGTCAGCGTGCGCGCCGCCCTGCACAGCGCCGGCCTGGCCGAGGCGGCGCTGGCCGCCGTGCTGGTCGATCGTCGTCAGATGGCTCAGCCGCACTGGGCCGCAATCGCTGCTGAGCTGAACCTACCGCTGCGATTTATCGCCGCCAGCTGCCAGCTACCAGACGCCATGCACAGTGATGATTCGTTGAGCCTGCACCTGGCCGACAGCCCAGAAGCCGCCGCACTGATCGGCCAGCCCCGCGGTCGCCTGAGCGTGGTGGGCCTCGGTCCCGGCGCCGCCGACTTGATGGTGCCGGCGGTGCGCCAGGCTCTGGATCAGGCCGAAGACGTGCTCGGCTACGAAACCTACGTGACCATGGCCGGGCCTTTTCGCCCCGAGCAGTTACAGCACAACAGCGACAACCGCGAAGAGCTGCAGCGCGCCGCCCATGCCTTCGAGCTGGCCGCCCAAGGCCGGCGGGTGGTGATGGTGTCGTCCGGCGACCCCGGCGTATTTGCCATGGCCGCCGCCGTGCTGGAGGCGCTGGAGGCCAGCACAAATGTCGACTGGCACAACGTTGAATTGCAGATGCTGCCCGGCGTATCGGCGGCCCTGGCCACTGCCGCCAAGGCCGGCGCCCCCCTGGGTCATGACTTCTGCATGCTGTCGCTGTCGGACAACCTCAAGCCCTGGGCCATGATCGAAAAGCGCCTGGAACATGCCGGCATCGCCGACCTGGCCATGGCCTTCTACAACCCAATCTCCAAATCGCGCCCCTGGCAACTGGGCCGCGCCCTGGAGCTAGTCCGCCAACAGCGCCGTCCGGAAACTATCGTGGTGCTCGGCCGCGACATCGGCCGCCCGGCCGAGGCGCTGAGCATCACCACACTGGGCGAGCTGACCCCCGAGCAGGTGGACATGCGCACCCTGGTGATCATCGGCTCCAGCACCACCCGCCGCTTCCCCCGCGCCGAAGGCGGCGACTGGGTCTATACGCCGCGCTGGTATCCGGCGGATTGAGGCCCTGGGTTAATGAACGAGATGCTTCAGGGCGCTCAGCATCGGCTCGTTGGAAATCTGGATCAGCCCGGCAAACGGCGTATCCAGCTCCAGGATCAGGAAGATCGCCCCCGCCACCGACAGCGCCGCCAACATCAACGCCACCATGACGGTGCCATTGAACTGGGCGAACAAGCCGCTGCAGGCAAAAATAATGGCGAGCCACACGGTAACCACGCTCAGCAGCGGTATCGAGATGGACGACTCCTGCTGCTCGAACAACAGCCAACGCATCTGCCCGAGGTCGCTGGCGATACCCACCGCCTGGGACTTGAGCAAGCGCTGCATATCGTTTTGCGCCGTCAGTTGCTGGATCGCCTGGGGCAGTGCCTCGGTCAGGGTCGCGCCGGCGGCCACTGGCCCATAGGCGTTTTTTTGCGCCGGCCACATGCGCTTAATTGAGCCCACTGTCGCCTGCTGCAACAGTTCACGGGTTGCCGCCGCGTCGGGGCCGTAGCTGCTCAGCAGACGATCGAGGTAAATGATTTTGCTGGCCATCTGGGTCACTTCCGCGCGCTCGGTGTCATACGCACCTTTGGTCGAAGAAATCAGCAGCCCCAGCACCAGCGCCGTCATGGTCGCGACCAGCCCCATGCCGATGCGTATTGCATCCTTATTGTCGGAGCCCAGATGGTGCTCTGGCAGCGCGGCGCGCAAGCGCATACCGAGCAACGCGGCGCCAAAGAAACAGGCAAAAGCGAGCAGCGCTATGGTCGTGTTGGTCATGGAGGGCCTTCCTGGTTAGGTTTTTATAAGCCTGTCCGAGGGACGATGCCATAACCGCTGCGCAGATGCATCCAGCGGTTGCCGCGCCCAAAAGCACGCCACCCGACGGCGGCCAACAGCGTGTGACAAAGCCGGGTATTCAACTTTCCAGGCGAGCGGTAGTCCAACACCGCAGGTTGTGCTTGCGCGGCAACTCGATAGACAGGCGCAGGGCAATTCCGTAGTTTGTTTTTTTGCTCAACAATAAACTAACCGAGCAGCATTTTTACCTGTGGAGTATTTGCGATGAAAGCCTGGATCTGTCTGCCCCTGATCGCCCTGACACTCGCCGGTTGCGCCGGCGGCAACAAGCCTTATCGCGACAGCTGTGGCAGCCAACTGGACGCCGCCTGGCGCGAATCCGACATCGCCAAAACCGAAGGCTTCGCCGGCAGCGTCAGCTACACCAAAGCCATGTCGCTGCTAACCGCCGCCAAGACCCAGCAACAGTTCGAGGCCTTTGAAGGCTGCACCCGCAAGGCGGAAAAAGCCCGCTTCTATATTCGCGAATCGCGGGCTGGGCGCTGATTGAAGCAGAGCGCCATCTAGGGCGGGTGAAACCCGCGCAGCCATTGCCCGGCTGCCCTGCGGGTTTCACCCGCCCTACCGCTAATCCCCCCAGCCAATCACTGCGTTTCTAAGCAGCCCGGTGTCGACCCCAGACATCTACCCTCGCAGCAAAGGCTTTAGCCTGGACCGGTGCTATTTCAGCCCGCCATTCTGGAGCCTCCATGAGCAAGCCGATTACCCTGTTGCGCGAAACCACCCCGGTGCCGATGTTGGATGCCTGTAAATGGCTAAAGCTCGAAGGCGACCCGCACACCGTCAACCTGAATGCCTACACCTCGGAAGACGGCAGCAAGATCATGGGCACCTGGATCTGCACACCGGGCAAGTGGCAGGTCAATTACGACCGTTGGGAGTACTGCCACTTCCAGGAAGGCTACTGCATCATCACCCCAGAAGGTCTGGCGCCGATTCACCTGAAAGCCGGCGATATCTTCATCATCGAACCGGGCATGCGCGGCACCTGGGAAGTTGTCGAGACGGTGCGCAAATACTTCGTGTTTGCCTAAGTCAGCAGCCATCTCACCCGCCCTACCGCTCAGACATCGTCCCCAAACAACGGCAACAGCTTCGCGGCTAAAGCCCCTCCTACAACAGCGCAGCTGTACCGCCTCGCATAGCAAAACGGCCAGCCAAGCGCCTTCAGCGCCGCTGGCTAACTTGCTGCAACACCGCCCAGTAAGTCGGCGGCGCGGGCACCAGGCCGCGCTCGCGCAGCAGCTGATGCATCTGCGGCAGGCGGAAGTACGGCACCGAGGCCATCAGGTGGTGCTCGATATGAAAGTTCACCCGCAGCGGCGCCACCGTAACCCGCGCCAGCCAACCGGCCGCCGTGCTGCGGGTGTTGCGCAGCGGGTCGCGGCTGGTTTCCAGG
>MHZN01000129.1 GCA_001830395.1 Pseudomonadales bacterium RIFCSPLOWO2_12_59_9
AAGCCCTTGGTCAAGGCCGCCGCCGCCGCGGGCATGCCGGCGGTGGCGGTCACCGATCAGCGCAACCTGTGCTCGTTGGTGAAATTTTATAAAGCCGCCATGGGTGGCGGTATCAAGCCGATTTGTGGCGCCGATCTGTGGTTGGCGAGCAAAGAAGAAGACGGTCCGCTGAGCCGCATGACCCTGCTGGTGATGAACGCCAAGGGTTATCGCAATCTGACCGAGCTGATTTCCCGCGGTTTTATCGAGGGCCAGCGCAACGGTGAAGTGATCATCGAACGCGAGTGGGTCAAGGAGGCGGCCGAAGGTCTGATCGCCCTGTCGGGTGCCAAAGAGGGTGAAATCGGTCTGAACTTGCTGGCCGGTAATCTGGCCAGCGCCGAAGACTCTTTGCGTGAGTGGCAGGCGTGTTTTCCCGAGCGGTTTTATCTGGAGCTGCAACGCACCAGCCGGGTCAATGATGAGGAATACCTGCACCTGGCAGTGGCCTTGGCCGAGCGTTGCGGTGCGGCCTTGGTGGCCACTAATGATGTGCGCTTCATCAAACAGGCCGATTTTGAAGCCCATGAAACCCGTGTCTGTATCGGTGAGGGGCGGGCGCTGGATGACCCGCGCCGTCAGCGCACCTATAGCGATCAGCAGTACCTGAAAAGCCCCGAGCAAATGTTCGAGCTGTTTAGCGACTTGCCCGAGGCGCTGGAAAACACCGTTGAAATCGCCAAGCGTTGCAATATCGACGTGCTGCTGGGCAAGAGCTTTCTGCCGAACTTTCCGGTGCCCGACGGCATGACCATGGACGAGTTCTTTCGCAAGGTCAGCCACGATGGCCTGGAGGAGCGCTTGGCGGTGCTGTGGCCGAAAGACACCACGCCCAACTACGAAGAGAAGCGTAAAGAGTACGAGGATCGGCTGAATTTTGAGCTGGATATCATCATTCAGATGGGCTTCCCCGGCTACTTTCTGATCGTGATGGACTTTATCCAGTGGGCCAAGCGCAATGGCATTCCGGTCGGTCCCGGCCGTGGGTCGGGCGCCGGTTCCTTGGTGGCCTATGTGCAGAAGATCACCGACCTGGACCCGCTGGAATACGACCTGCTGTTTGAGCGCTTCCTGAACCCTGAGCGGGTATCGATGCCCGACTTCGATATCGACTTCTGTATGGAAGGTCGCGATCGGGTCATTGAATACGTGGCGCAGACTTACGGGCGCAACGCGGTTAGCCAGATCATCACCTTCGGCACCATGGCCGCCAAAGCCGTGGTGCGCGACGTGGCACGGGTGCAGGGCAAGTCCTATGGCCTGGCCGATCGGCTGTCGAAGATGATTCCCTTCGAAGTCGGCATGACCCTGGAAAAAGCCTTCGAGCAAGAGGAAGTGCTGCGCGATTTCCTCAAGGTCGACGAGGAAGCCGCGGAAATCTGGGAGATGGCCAGGAAGCTCGAGGGCATCACCCGTAACGTCGGTAAACACGCCGGCGGCGTGGTGATCGCGCCGACCAAACTGACCGACTTCTCGGCAATTTATTGCGATGACGAAGGCGGTGGCCTGGTCACCCAGTTCGACAAGGATGACGTCGAAGCGGCCGGCCTGGTGAAGTTCGACTTCCTCGGCTTGCGCACCCTGACCATCATCGACTGGGCGCTGAAAACCATTAACCGCGAGCGCGCCAAGGTCGATGAGCCGCCGCTGATTATTGATTTCATCCCGCTGGATGACAAAGCCACCTTCAGCTTGCTGCAAAAAGCCGAGACCACCGCGGTGTTCCAGCTGGAATCCCGCGGCATGAAAGAGCTGATCAAAAAGCTCAAGCCTGACTGCCTGGAAGACTTGATCGCCTTGGTGGCCTTGTTCCGCCCAGGCCCGCTGCAGTCGGGCATGGTGGACGACTTTATCAACCGTAAGCACGGTCGCGCCGAGCTGTCTTATCCGCATTCGGACTACCAGTACGAGGGCCTCAAGCCGGTACTGCTGCCGACCTACGGGATCATCCTGTACCAAGAGCAGGTGATGCAGATCGCCCAGGTGATGGCCGGTTACACCCTCGGCGAGGCGGATATGCTGCGCCGCGCCATGGGCAAGAAAAAGCCCGAGGAGATGGCCAAGCAGCGCGGCGGTTTTATCGAGGGCTGTTCGAATAACGGCATCGACCCGAACCTGTCGGGCAACATCTTCGACCTGGTGGAAAAATTCGCCGGCTACGGGTTTAACAAGTCCCACTCGGCGGCTTACGGTCTGGTGTCTTACCAGACCGCCTATCTCAAGGCGCATTACCCATCGCCCTTTATGGCGGCGGTGCTGTCGGCGGATATGCACAACACCGACAAGGTGGTGACCCTGATCGAGGAATGCCGCAGCATGAAGCTGCGCCTTGATGCGCCGGATGTGAACAGCTCCGAGTTCAAGTTCACGGTCAATGACGATGGCCGGATCGTTTACGGTCTGGGCGCGATCAAGGGCGTGGGCGAAGGGCCGGTGGAGGCCATAGTCGAGTCGCGCCAGGCCGGGCCGTTCAAGGATCTGTTCGACTTCTGTGCGCGGGTGGATCTCAAACGCATCAACAAACGCACCACCGATGCCTTGATTCGCAGCGGCGCGCTGGACCGTCTGGGGCCGTATTTTTACGATGAGATAAAAGCCTACCAGGCCAATATCGACCGCAATCGTGCGGTGTTGTTATCGGCGATGGAAGAGGCGATTCAGGCCGCCGAACAAACCAGTCGCAGCCATGCCAGCGGCCATATGGACTTGTTTGGCGGAGTGTTCGCCGATGCAGACGCGGATGTTTACGCCAAGCACCGCTTTGCTCGCGAATTGCCTTTGAAGGAGCGTTTACGCGGCGAGAAAGAAACCCTCGGCCTGTACCTGACCGGTCACCCGATTGACGAGTACGAGGGTGAAATTCGCCGCTTTGCCCGTCAGCGCATTATCGATCTCAAGCCGGCGCGGGGTGACCAGACTGTCGCCGGCCTGATCGTCAACCTGCGGGTGATGAAGAATAAAAAGGGCGACAAGATGGGCTTTATCACCCTCGATGACCGTTCGGGGCGGATTGAAGCCTCGCTGTTTGCTGAGGCTTTCAATGCAGCGCAAGCCTTGCTGCAAACCGATGCCATGGTGGTGGTGGAAGGTGAGGTCAGCAACGACGACTTCTCCGGCGGCTTGCGGTTGCGCGCCAAGCGGGTGATGAGCCTGGAAGATGCTCGCACCGGTCTGGCCGAAAGCCTGCGGATCAAAGTTGCCAGCAGTGCCTTGCAGGGCGACCGGCTGCGCTGGCTGGGGCAGTTGTGCGAGCGCCATCGCGGTGAGTGTCCGATCACCCTGGATTACACCGCCAGTGAGGCGAAGGCCGTGTTGCAGTTTGGTAATGACTGGCGAATTGATCCGACCGACAGCTTGATTCAGGCGTTGCGTGACCAGTTCGGGCGCGACAACGTCTTTCTCAACTACCGCTAACTTTAGGCGCTTAAGCTGCGCTAACAGCCAGCAGCACGGCTTGCAGCTAGGCTTGAACGCTGAATGTTTATTCTCGACCTGCACGCGTCTGATCCCTTAAGGTAAGACGCTTGCAGACACCGCTCCCCGGCCGCGTGGCCGTCGACGCCAGATGGAAATTTATGAACCCGAATTTTCTCGATTTCGAACAGCCAATTGCCGACCTACAAGCCAAAATCGAAGGTTTGCGCCTGGTGGGCAATGACAACGCACTGAATATCGGCGATGAAATTGCCCGCCTGCAGGACAAGAGCCAGACCCTGACTGAAACCATTTTCAGCAACCTGACCAGCTGGCAAATTGCCCGTTTGGCGCGCCATCCGCAGCGGCCTTACACCCTGGATTACATCGGCCATATTTTTAGCGAGTTCGATGAACTGCACGGCGATCGGCATTTCTCCGATGACCCGGCGATTGTCGGCGGGGTTGCCCGTCTGGACGACGAGCCGGTGATGATCATCGGCCACCAGAAGGGCCGGGAAATTCGCGAAAAAGTCCGCCGTAACTTTGGCATGCCGCGCCCCGAGGGCTATCGCAAAGCCTGCCGGCTGATGGAAATGGCCGAGCGCTTCAAGATGCCAATCCTGACCTTTATCGACACGCCGGGTGCCTACCCAGGCATAGATGCCGAAGAGCGCGGGCAGAGTGAGGCGATTGCTTGGAACCTGCGGGTGATGTCGCGGCTGAAAACGCCGATTATCGCCACGGTGATCGGTGAGGGCGGCTCCGGCGGCGCCCTGGCGATTGGCGTGTGCGACAGCCTGAACATGCTGCAGTATTCGACCTACGCGGTGATTTCCCCTGAGGGCTGCGCCTCGATTCTGTGGAAAACTGCCGACAAAGCCCCGGACGCCGCAGAAGCCATGGGCATTACCGCCGAGCGCTTGAAGGGCCTGGGGATTGTCGACAAGGTGATCGGCGAGCCATTGGGTGGCGCCCATCGCGCCCCGGAAGTGGTGGCCGAGTCGATTCGCAAAGAATTGGCCCATCAACTCAAAGCACTGAAAAAGCTCGATACCAAGGCGCTGTTGGCCCGTCGCTATGAGCGTCTGATGAGTTACGGCATCGCTTAAGCTGCAGCGCTAAGCGATTCGAATGGCGTACTCGCTCAGGCGGTACGCCATTTTTTCTTGTCTCCTTGTTATTGGCCAGGCCATAGGCTTTTGGGTCAGTACTATTACTCACAAGCGGTTAAATGCTGATGTCCCTAGAAGCCCGGTTACTGGTGACGCTATCCGCCTGGCGCAGCGCGCCGGCCTGGACTGTGGCGTTTTCCGGTGGGCTGGATTCCACGGTGCTGCTGCATCTGCTGGCGGGCTTGGCGCAGCGCGAGCAGTTACCGCCGTTGCGCGCCATCCATATTCAGCACGGTTTGCAGGCTGCTGCGCAAGCTTGGCCGGCCCATTGTCAGCGAGTCTGCGCGGCGCTCAAGGTGCCCTTGTTGCTGCGTGAAGTGCAGGTGCAGCCTGGCGCCAGCCTTGAACAGGCCGCCCGCGATGCACGCTATGCAGCCTTTGTGGAGTTGCTCGGTGCGGATGAGTTGCTACTGACCGCTCAGCACCGCGACGATCAGGCCGAAACCCTGTTGTTTCGTTTATTGCGCGGCGCCGGAGCGCGCGGTCTGGCGGCCATACCGGTGAGTCGGCCGTTGGGGGCAGGGCAGTTAGTGCGGCCTTTGCTGGAGGTGTCGCGCGCCGAGTTGGAAGACTATGCCCGCGCCAACGGGCTGGACTGGGTGGAAGACCCGTCAAATGGCGATGAGCGTTTTTCCCGCAACTTTTTGCGCCGCCAGGTGTTGCCAGTGCTCACCCGGCGCTGGCCGCAAGCCGTGGCCAGCATGGCCCGCAGCGCCGCGCACTTGAGTGAGGCGCAAGGCTTGCTGGATGAGTTGGCGCGGACTGATCTGGCGTCCATTGACGAGGCGTCGCGCTTTGCCTGGTTGTCGCTGCCATCCATGCCCTTGGCGCCGTTATTAGAGTTGTCCGTCGCCCGTCAGCGCAATCTGTTGCGTCACTGGTTGGCGCCCCTGACACCTTTGCCTGACAGCGATCATTGGGCCGGCTGGGCCTCGCTGGTGAATGCTGCGGTGGATGCCGCGCCGGTTTGGCGTTTGGCTCGCGGTGAGTTGAGGCGAGCCGACGGCCGGTTGTGGTGGTTGTCCGGCCCCTGGTTGCAGTCATTGCCACCTATTGATTTGCCGCTAACGGCGTCTACGCAGCTGTCACTGCCCGGCAACGGTCATGTTTGCGTGCTGGGGCAGGCGCCTGAGGGCGCATTGCAGGTGCGTTATCGCCACGGCGGTGAGGTGTTGCGCCTGGCTGGGCGAGGGCGCCGCGATCTAAAGCGTTTGCTCAACGAGGCCGGTGTGCCAGGTTTTTTGCGTGGCCGTTTGCCGCTGCTGTATCGGGGGGAAGAGCTGTTGGCGGTGGCCAATGCGCCGCAGTTAAGTGTTGCCGAGCCTGACACTTGGCAATTTCTCTGGCAGGTGCCGACGAATGACCAGGGTTTGAGCTGAAAGGCCCTTTCCGGTAGACTACTCTCCCGTCTTATTACAGCTTTTGCTGACTCCTTTGGAATCGGCAATGGCTTGCTTGTTTCCGGCAGGTTTTAGGACCTTGTTAGGCTTTTTCTGGCGGCATTGACCGCTTAAACGCAGACTTCTAGGGTTTTTCATGACGCGCTTCATATTCGTCACGGGCGGTGTTGTTTCCTCACTGGGCAAAGGCATCGCCTCAGCCTCACTGGCGGCTATCCTGGAAGCGCGGGGCCTTAAGGTCACCATGCTCAAGCTGGACCCCTACATCAACGTCGATCCGGGCACCATGAGCCCGTTTCAGCACGGTGAGGTGTTCGTCACCCACGACGGCGCCGAGACCGACCTTGACCTGGGCCACTATGAGCGGCGCCGAGACCGACCTTGACCTGGGCCACTATGAGCGGTTTATCCGCACCACCATGACCCAGAACAACAACTTCACCACCGGCCGTGTTTACGAACACGTGCTGCGCAAAGAGCGCCGTGGTGATTATCTGGGCGCGACCATCCAGGTCATTCCGCATATCACCGACGAGATCAAGCGCCGCATCATCAAGGGTGCCGGCGATGCCGACGTGGCCATGGTCGAGATCGGCGGCACTGTTGGCGACATCGAGTCGCAGCCGTTCCTTGAGGCGATTCGTCAGCTGCGCGTCGAAGTGGGCGCCAAGCGCGCCATGCTGATTCACCTGACGTTGGTGCCGTATATCGCCACCGCCGGCGAGACCAAGACCAAGCCTACTCAGCACTCGGTGAAAGAGCTGCGTTCGATTGGCTTGCAGCCAGATGTGCTGATCTGCCGCTCGGACCACCCTATTGATATGTCCTCGCGGCACAAAATCGCGCTGTTCACCAACGTTGAAGAGCGTGCGGTGATTGGCCTGGAAGACGTCGACACCATCTACAAGATTCCTGGCGTCTTGCACGCCCAGGGCCTGGATGATTTCGTCGTCGAGCGCTTTGCGCTGGAGTGCGGCACTGCCGACCTGTCCGAGTGGGATCGGGTCGTGGATGCCAAGCTCAATCCAGAAAATGAAGTGACCATTGCCATGGTCGGTAAGTACATGGAACTGCTGGATGCGTACAAGTCGCTGATCGAGGCGATGAGCCACGCCGGCATCCAGAGTCGTACCAAGGTCAATCTGCGCTATATCGACTCCGAAGATATCGAGAACAAAGGCACCGCGCTGCTGGAAGGCGTGGATGCGATTCTGGTGCCAGGCGGCTTCGGCCTGCGTGGCGTCGAAGGCAAGATCACCACGGTTCAATACGCCCGTGAAAACAAGATTCCCTACCTGGGCATCTGCCTGGGCATGCAGGTGGCGGTTATCGAGTTTGCCCGTAACGTGCTGGGCTGGACCGATGCCAACTCCACCGAATTCGACAAGGCCAGCGGCCATCCGGTAGTAGGTTTGATCACCGAGTGGGCAGACGCTAGCGGTGGTGTGGAAACTCGCACCGAGGCGTCGGACTTGGGCGGCACCATGCGTTTGGGCGCACAAGACTGCCGTCTCGAAAATGCCTCCCTGGTGCATGACTGCTACGGCAAAGATGTGATTGTTGAGCGTCATCGCCATCGCTATGAAGTGAACAACAATTTACTCGCCGAACTGCAAGCCGCCGGCCTGAAAGTCACCGGCCGTTCGGGCGATGGCTCGCTGGTTGAAGTGGTTGAAGCACCGGATCATCCTTGGTTTGTCGCTTGCCAGTTCCACCCGGAGTTCACCTCCACGCCGCGCGATGGCCATCCGTTGTTCAGTGGCTTCGTCAATGCCGCGCTCGCTCAGAAGGCGCGCAAGGCATGAGTCAGAAGACCATTCGGGTTGGCAACATCGAAATCGCCAACGACAAGCCGTTTGTGTTGTTTGGCGGCATCAATGTGCTCGAGTCCCGCGACCTGGCCATGCGCGCCGCCGAGGAATATGTGCGGGTGACCGACAAGCTCGGTATCCCTTATGTATTCAAGGCCAGCTTCGACAAGGCCAATCGCTCCTCGGTCAGCTCCTTCCGTGGCCCCGGCCTGGAAGAGGGCATGAAGATCTTCGAGGAAGTGAAGAAGACCTTCGGCGTGCCAGTAATTACCGACGTCCATGAGCCTGAGCAAGCGGCGCCTGTGGCGGCGGTCTGCGACATCATTCAGTTGCCGGCCTTTTTGTCGCGGCAGACCGATCTGGTGGTGGCCATGGCCAAAACCGGCGCGGTGATCAACATCAAGAAAGCCCAGTTTCTCGCACCACAAGAGATGAAGCACATCCTCGCCAAGTGTGAGGAGGCCGGTAATGATCAGCTGATTATCTGCGAGCGCGGTTCATCCTTTGGTTACAACAACCTGGTGGTGGACATGCTCGGCTTCGGCATCATGAAGCAGTTCAACTACCCGGTATTTTTCGACGTGACCCATGCGCTGCAAATGCCCGGTGGGCGTAGCGACAGCGCCGGTGGCCGGCGTGCTCAGGTCACCGATCTGGCCAAGGCCGGCATGAGCCAAGGCTTGGCCGGGTTGTTTCTGGAGGCCCATCCTGACCCGGATAATGCCAAGTGCGATGGCCCTTGCGCCTTGCGCCTGGACAAGCTGGAGCCATTCCTCAGCCAGCTCAAACAGCTGGATGATTTAGTGAAGAGTTTTCCCGCGATTGAGACTGCCTAAACGGCTAATTCTTCGGTAAAGTGCTGAGCCGATTCATGCTGACTCGCTAGTCAGATAATCGGCTCGGTAGTTTTGCTTGGTTTTGATTCACCGCAGGCGGTAGCGCCAACTTTGCTGCAGCGCCGTTTTCGTCAAATTTTGGAGTGCTTATAACAATGGCAATAATCGTCGACATCAAAGGCCGTGAAGTACTTGATTCGCGTGGCAACCCAACAGTGGAAGCTGACGTAATTCTCGACAACGGCATCATCGGCAGCGCCTGTGCGCCGTCCGGTGCTTCCACCGGTTCGCGCGAAGCGCTGGAACTGCGCGATGGCGACAAGAGCCGTTATATGGGCAAAGGCGTGTTGAAAGCCGTGGCCAACATCAATGGCCCGATCCGCAGCCTGTTGCTGGGTAAAGATCCGGTCGATCAGCAAGCCTTGGACCAGGCGATGATTGCCCTGGACGACACCGAAAACAAAGCCTCCCTGGGCGCTAACGCGATTCTCGCCGTATCGCTGGCCGCCGCCAAAGCCGCCGCGCAAGCCAAGGGCGTAGAGCTCTACGTGCACATTGCCGATTTGAACGGCACCCCAGGCCAGTACTCGATGCCGGTACCGATGATGAACATCATCAACGGCGGCGAGCATGCCGATAACAACGTCGACATCCAGGAATTCATGGTTCAGCCAGTCGGCGCCAAGACCTTCTCCGAAGGCCTGCGCATGGGCACCGAGATTTTCCATTACCTCAAAGCGGTACTTAAGGCTCGTGGCCTGAGCACCTCGGTGGGTGATGAGGGTGGTTTCGCCCCGAACCTGGCGTCCAACGAAGATGCCTTGGCGGCCATCAGCGAAGCAGTCGCCAATGCCGGCTACAAGCTCGGTACCGACGTGACCCTGGCACTGGATTGTGCGGCCAGCGAGTTCTTCGAAGACGGCAAATACGATCTGGCTGGCGAAGGTAAAGTGTTCGACGGCGCAGGTTTTGCCGACTATCTGGCCGGTTTGACTCAGCGTTACCCGATTATCTCGGTTGAAGACGGCATGGATGAGTCCGACTGGGCCGGCTGGAAAGTGCTGACCGATAAAATCGGTGAGAAAGTCCAACTGGTCGGCGACGACTTGTTCGTCACCAACACCAAAATCCTCAAGCGCGGCATCGACGAGTCGATCGCCAACTCGATCCTGATCAAGTTCAACCAGATCGGCACCCTGACTGAAACCCTGGAAGCCATCCAGATGGCCAAAGCGGCCGGCTACACCGCGGTGATCTCCCACCGCAGCGGCGAAACCGAAGATTCGACCATTGCCGACTTGGCCGTGGGCACTGCCGCAGGCCAGATCAAGACCGGCTCGCTGTGCCGCTCCGATCGCGTCTCCAAGTACAACCGTCTGCTGCGCATCGAAGAGCAACTGGGTGCCAAAGCCGTTTATAACGGTCGCGCCGAGTTTCGCGGCTAAGCCGGCAATGGTAAAAAGGGCGGCTTAAGCCGCCCTTTTTTCTGTCGAGGCCTCTCGTCATGCGCAGCCCCTACTGGTTGTTTCTCGTCCTCATCCTGCTGCTGGCTGGCCTGCAGTATCGGCTGTGGGTGGGCGATGGCAGCTTGGCGCAAGTAGAAGAGTTGCAGCAGCAAATTACCGCCCAACAGGGCGAAAACGAACATTTACTCGAGCGTAATCGCATCCTTGAGGCCGAAGTGCTGGAGTTGAAACAAGGGGTGGAAACGGTCGAGGAGCGCGCCCGGCATGAGTTGGGCATGCTCAAAGAGGGTGAAACCCTCTATCAGCTCAACGAATGAGCCGGCCATGAACAGTCCGCGTTTCTGGTTGGTAATTCCGGCCGCCGGGGTTGGCGCGCGGATGCAGGCCGATCGGCCCAAGCAATACCTGCAGCTGGCCGGCCGCTGCATCATCGAACACAGCCTCGATTGCTTTCTTGAGCACCCGGACCTGTTGGGTGTGGTGGTTTGCCTGGCTCCCAATGATCCCTATTGGCCAACCCTGGCTTGCGCTCAGGACCCACGAATCCAGCGCGCCAACGGCGGCACTGAGCGCGCCGATTCGGTGTTGCAGGGCTTGCTGCAGCTGAGCCAGATGGGCGCCGATGAGGATGATTGGGTGCTGGTGCATGACGCCGCGCGGCCGAATTTGTCGCGGGTCGATCTGGA
>MHZN01000130.1 GCA_001830395.1 Pseudomonadales bacterium RIFCSPLOWO2_12_59_9
TGTGGCGAAGGAGTAGCTGCGGCTGATGCCGGGCAGCGCGTCGAGGCTGAGGTTGGCGAACTGGCCGGCCTTGTAGGGGATGCTTTCCTCCAGCTGCACGGTCAGCCGGGTGATGTCGTGGGTCAGTTTCTCCTGACCGGTAATTCGTCCTTTTACTTTGCGGCGCATGAGCTGGGCGCTCATGTCCACTTCCACGCGGATGTCGTTCTTCGGCACGCTCTGGCAGGCGAGGATATAGCCCTGATCGAGTTCCTCGTCAGAGAGCAGGTAACCGGTCTCGGTCAGCTCCTTGACCTGGCCAGACAGCAGCTTGCACTTACAGGCGGCACAGCCGCCCACACGGCAGCTGTGGGGAAAGTCGATACCGGCGCGCAGTGCGGCGCTCAGTAGGGTTTCCTTAGGCTCGACACGGATCGCCTGACCATTGATGGTCGCCGTGGTCGGGCCTTTCTTGGTAAAGAATGAAAACATGTGTCCTCCAGTGCAACCTGTTCGGGGCGATGTTCGCTACGTTGCTAGGCTAAGCGGCGCCGCGCCGGCGCAGGAGGTTCGCGGTTGACATTTAATGGGTCATTTATTGACAATTGTGCCGATCTGAATGTCTATCCGAGGCCCGAGCCGTGCAGGACTTCACCCTAGCGGTGCAATACCTTCGCCAGATTGCCGAGCAACTCAGCGCCATGGGCGCCGACGTGCCGGCCTGGCTGCAGCGCAGCGGGCTGAGCGAGGCGCAGCTCAGTGAGCCGAGTTTCAAACTCGATTTCTCCAGCTTCTGTCGGCTGATTGAGGATGCACTGGCGACCACTGGCGAGGCGGCCCTGGGCCTGCTGGTGGGTGAGCGTCTGGTAGTCAACAGCCATGGCATCGTCGGTTTTGCCGCCCTGCAGAGTGGCTCGGCACGCCAGGCGATACAGCTGCTGGAGCGCTACTTCGGCGTGCGCACCAGCCTGGTGACTATCAGCCTGCGCGAGGACGGCGAGCAGGCGCACATCGTCTTTACACCCAACTACCCACTGGGCAGTATTGAACGCCCGGTGCTGGAGGCGGTCGTGCTGGCCATCAAAAACGTGTTCGATGCCGTCAGCCTGGGCACCTCTGGCGTGATGCGGGTCAGCTTCCCGTTTGCGCGGCCCGACTATGCCGGGCTGGCCGAAGAGATGCTGCGCTGCACGGTGGTCTATGACGCCTCCTGGACCGGTTTTAGCCTGCCAGTCGAGCTGTTGGATCAGCCGCTGAAAATGGCCGATCCGGCGTCTTTTCGCGACGCCGAGCTGATCTGTCAGCGCGAACTGGGCAAGCTCAAGCAAACGGTCTCAATGAGTTCGCGGGTACGCCGGATCATGCTGGAAAAGCACAACGGCTTCCCCAGTTTGAATGTCACCGCGCGGTTGTTCCACCTGACGCCACGGACCCTGCACCGGCGCCTGCTGGAGGAGGGCACCAGCTTCAAGGAAATCCTCGAACAAGTGCGGCATACCTTGGCGGTGGAGTACCTCAAGGCTGGTCATCTGAGTATCGAGGACGTGGCCTATACCCTGGGTTACAGCGATATGGCCAACTTCCGGCGCGCCTTCAAACGCTGGGAGTCAATGCCACCGTCACGGTATCGCGCTGGTCAGAACACGGCCTGAGCTTCACTGCCTTTGCCGATACCTAATCAACGCCAAGTAACTGAAACCGTGCTCGGTAGGCTTCCAGCGTGACTCCGAATGACAGCTGGTGAGGCAATGGACGTTGCAACTGACCGCGCAAACAAAAGCGCTCAGCCAGATCAAGCTAGGTCTGGCTGAGCGCTTTTGTTAAGGTGTGAGCTTGCGAGCAAGACCGCCACAACCGGCGGCTTTGGATAGATGACGAGGTGGCGTTTGATTAGTGTGTTGGTGGTTGATGACCACGATCTGGTGCGGGCCGGGATCACGCGCATGCTGGCTGATATTGAAGGCTTGCAGGTTGTTGGCCAGGCCGATTGCGGCGAAGAAGCGCTGAAAAAAGCCCGCGAACTCAAGCCCGACGTGGTCTTGATGGACGTGAAGATGCCCGGCATCGGCGGCCTCGAAGCCACCCGTAAACTGTTGCGCAGCCACCCGGACATCAAAGTATTGGCGGTGACCGCCTGTGAGGAAGACCCGTTTCCAACCTGGTTATTGCAGGCCGGGGCGGCAGGCTATCTGACCAAAGGCGCGGCGTTGGATGAGATGGTCCGGGCGATTCGCATGGTGTTTGCCGGGCAGCGCTACATCAGCCCGCCGATTGCCCAGCAGCTGGCGCTGAAAGCCTTCGAGCCGCAAACCAATGGTTCGCCTTTTGAGTTGCTGTCCGAGCGTGAAGTGCAGATCGCGCTGATGATTGCCAGCTGCCAGAAGGTGCAAAGCATCTCGGATAAGTTGTGCCTGTCACCGAAAACGGTGAACACTTATCGCTATCGCATTTTCGACAAGCTGGCGATCAGCAGCGATGTCGAGTTGGCCTTGCTCGCGGTGCGTCATGGCATGGTCGATGTCGCCAGCTGAGCCGGGCAGAGTGCTGGATGCCCCGGCGTTTCTGGCCGCTTGCAGCAGTCATCCGGGCGTGTACCGGATGTTCGATGCCCAGGGCCTGTTGCTCTATGTCGGCAAAGCCAAGAATCTAAAAAAGCGCCTCTCCAGTTACTTTCGTAAAACCGGCCAGGCGCCGAAGACCGCGGCCTTGGTGGCCAAGATCGCCCAGATCGAAACCACAGTCACCGCCAATGAAACCGAGGCGTTGCTGCTCGAACAGACGCTGATTAAAGCCTCGCGTCCGCCGTACAACATCCTGCTGCGCGACGATAAGTCCTATCCCTATGTGTTGTTATCCGACGGCGAGTTCCCGCGACTGAGCCTGCATCGCGGCGCCAAAAAACCCAAGGGTCGTTACTTCGGACCTTATCCCAGTGCTGGCGCCATCCGCGAAAGCCTTAATCTGCTGCAGAAGACCTTTATGGTCCGGCAGTGCGAGGACAGCTTCTTCAATAATCGCAGCCGACCCTGTTTGCAGTATCAGATCAAACGCTGCAAGGGGCCCTGCGTCGGCTTGGTCGATGCCGACGAGTACGCCGCCGACGTGCGTCGCTCGGTGATGTTTCTCGAGGGGCGCAGCAATGCGCTCAGCGATGAGTTGTCTAGCACCATGGAAGGCTTTGCGCAGAACCTGGAGTTTGAGCGCGCCGCCGAGGTGCGCGATCAGCTGGCCTTGTTGCGCCGCGTGCAGGATCAGCAAAGCATGGAGGGCGGCAGCGGCGACGTGGATGTGGTCGCGGCCATCGTCAATCCGGGCGGTGCCTGTGTGCACCTGATCAGCGTGCGCGGTGGCCGGGTGCTGGGCAGTAAAAACTTTTTCCCCCAGGTGGCCATCGAGGAGGAGGGCAGCGAAGTGCTGTCGGCGTTCTTGGCTCAGTACTACCTGGGCAGCCATGAGCGCGAACTGCCGAGCGAAGTGATAGTCAACGCAGTGCACGAGGACTTCCCGGCGCTGATCGATGCCTTGGCCGAGTCGCGCCAGCATGAGTTGACCATCGCCCATCGGGTCCGCGGCACCCGTGCACGCTGGCAGCAGATGGCGGTGACTAATGCCGAACAGGCACTGATCTCGCGCCTGGCCAATCGTCAGCATTTGGCCGCGCGTTTCGCCGCGCTGGCGCAAGCTTTGGGTTTAGAGCAGTTACCACAACGACTCGAGTGCTTTGACATCAGCCATACCAGCGGTGAGGCGACTGTGGCCTCCTGCGTGGTGTTCGGGCCCGAGGGGCCGCTCAAGTCCGACTATCGGCGCTATAACATTGAGGGCGTTACCGCGGGCGATGACTACGCTGCCATGCATCAAGCGCTCACCCGGCGTTTCAGTCGGGCCAAGGCGGGCGAGGGCAAGTTGCCGGATATTTTGCTGGTTGATGGCGGCAAAGGCCAATTGAAGATGGCCCAGGAAGTGATGCACGAGCTGCAAGTACCTAAGCTGATTTTGCTCGGCGTGGCCAAGGGCGTTACTCGCAAACCCGGGCTTGAGACCTTGTATTTGAACGACGCCGCCCATGAGTTCACCTTGCCCGGTGACTCGCCCGCCCTGCATTTGATTCAGCAGGTGCGCGATGAGGCGCACCGCTTTGCCATTACCGGTCACCGTGCCCGGCGTGGCAAAGCACGGCGCACCTCAAGCCTGGAAGATGTCGCCGGTGTTGGTCCGGCGCGGCGGCGCGACTTGCTCAAGCATTTTGGCGGGTTGCACGAGCTGGCTCGCGCCAGTACAGATGAGATTGCTAAAGCCCCCGGCATTAGCAAAAAGCTTGCAGAGTTAATTTATGCTGCTCTTCACAGTGAGTAGTATGCAGCGGGTAGAATGCCCGACCACCTTGCGGACCAGTCGTACTGATGAATATCCCCAACCTGCTTACCGTTCTGCGCGTACTGCTGATTCCAGTTTTTGTGCTGCTGTTTTACCTGCCGTTTTCCTGGAGTCCGCTGGCGGTTAGCGCAGTGTTTGCCTTTGCCGCTGCCACCGATTGGCTGGACGGCTATCTGGCCCGCGTACTGCAACAAAGCACGCCGTTCGGCGCCTTTCTCGATCCAGTGGCTGACAAGCTGATCGTCGCTGTGGCGCTGGTGCTGCTGGTTGAGGCCCATCACAACCTCTGGCTGACCTTGCCGGCGATCATCATTATCAGTCGCGAAATTGTGGTCTCGGCCCTGCGGGAGTGGATGGCCGAGATCGGTGCCCGCGCGCAAGTCGCGGTGTCCGATCTGGGTAAATGGAAAACCGCGGCACAAATGTTGGCGCTGGTCATCTTGCTGGCCATCCCGCCACAGTTTTCCGTCTGGGTCGGGCTTGGTTACGGCTTGCTGTATATCTCTGCCGCACTCACCTTGTTGTCGATGGCGCAGTATTTACGGGCTGCCTGGCCGCACCTGAGCAACACCCCAGAAAAGAAATAAACTTTTTTGAATCAAGGGGTTGACGAGTAGTTGTGATCCTATACAATGGCGCCACCAAAACGCGGGAATAGCTCAGTTGGTAGAGCACGACCTTGCCAAGGTCGGGGTCGCGAGTTCGAGTCTCGTTTCCCGCTCCAAATTCAGCAGGCCGTTAATACGGCCTGTTTGCTTTCAGGCGCGATAGCAAATCGGTTATGCACTGGATTGCAAATCCAGCCAGCCCGGTTCGATTCCGGGTCGCGCCTCCATACAAAAAGCCCCGTAGATCACTGATTTACGGGGCTTTTTTTATAGTGCTCAAGTAACGGTTAAAGCGCTTTTGCGAGGCCTTCGACCTTGCGCCAGCGTCACGGGCTGTATATATTTCAGCCCTCGTTGTGGCGCCAGAAACAACGCTTAAGTGCAACCACAACAAAGCAGCAACTGTGCTACCGCCCGAATGGCGAAATCGGTAGACGCAAGGGACTTAAAATCCCTCGTTCGTAAGGACGTGCCGGTTCGACCCCGGCTTCGGGCACCATATGAAACAATGACTTAGGCTCACCGCAAGGTGGGCCTTTTTCGTTTTCAGGGTTTTTCGTGTCTATACCGTGTCTATAAGGCTCGGGGCAGCAGTCGATTCAATCGAGGGCGCGGGCTGATTCAGATCACCGGCCGCACTAACTACCTCAAAACCAGCCTAGCGCTGTTCCAAGATGATCGCCTTTTGAAAACGCCCGAGCTGCTCGAGC
>MHZN01000131.1 GCA_001830395.1 Pseudomonadales bacterium RIFCSPLOWO2_12_59_9
TGATGGGCATGGGCCGCGCGGGCGGCATAGACAGACGCGCCACACGGGCGTCGAGGCGATCGAGATCGAGTTTCAGGCGGTCAAGCTCGGCGAAGCGGGCCTCTGCTTCGCGCTGACCGACCAGGCTACGGGACTCTTCACTGAGGTAATCCGCCAGATCCTGGCGCAGGCTGGCAAAACTTTGCGTGCCCCAGCGCGCGCGACTGCGCAAGTGACCGCCGAGCAATTGGCTGGCCACCGGACCGAGCCAGCGCGACAGTTCGTACTCCCAGTCCAACTCCAGGTCTTGCAACACCGCGACCAGTTCCAGCAGCACCGCACTGTCGCCGCTGAGGCTGACTTGCGGGCGATGCAGTACTGCCGTCTTGTCTTTGGCCAGGGCCAGTTGCAGCAGGTTGGCGGGGCTGGCGCACAGGCTGCAATCGGTCGGTGCCAACCACTGGCTGGCGAGTTGCAAGCCTTCGCTGCTGGGCAGAATAAACAGCTGCAACGCCGGGCTTTGGCCGTCGATGGCAATCACTTTGCCGCTCAAACTGGCCAGGCGCGGCAGTGCGGTGCTGTCCATTCGCAAGAGGCGATTAAGGCCTAGCTCAACGCCGGCCAGCAGTCCGGCCAGCATCATCAGGGCTTGATGCCGCGGTGCAGGGCGACTATGCCGCCGGTCATGTTGTGATAGCTGGTGCGCTCGAAACCGGCCTCGACCATCATCGCCTTGAGGGTTTCCTGATCCGGGTGCATGCGGATCGACTCGGCCAGATAGCGGTAGCTGTCGGCATCGCCGGTGATCAGTTTGCCGATCATCGGCAGCAGGCTGAATGAGTAGGCGTCATAGGTCTTGGACAGCAAGGCGCTGGTCGGTTTGGAGAACTCCAGCACCAACAGGCGACCGCCGGGTTTGAGTACCCGCAGCATGGAGCGCAGGGCATCTTCTTTATGGGTGACGTTGCGCAAGCCGAAGGCGATGGTCACCACATCAAAGTAATTGTCCGGGAAGGGCAGCTTCTCGGCATCGGCCTGAACAAATTTGATATTGCCGGCCACGCCCAAGTCGAGCAGACGGTCGCGACCCACTTGCAGCATCGAGGCATTGATGTCGGCCAGTACCACTTCGCCGGTTGGGCCGACCAGGCGGGAGAACTGCTTGCTCAAATCGCCGGTACCGCCGGCGATATCCAGCACCCGATTACCGCTGCGCACGCCCGACAGTTCGATGGTGAAACGCTTCCACAGGCGGTGCACGCCGGCGGACATCAGGTCGTTCATCAGGTCGTATTTGGCTGCGACCGAATGGAACACTTCAGCGACCTTTTGCGCCTTTTGGCTTTCCGGTACGTTTTGATAGCCGAAGTGGGTGGTCGGTTCGCCGTCGCCGGCTTTGCGTGGATCGTTCATTTCACTGTCACCGCAAGAAAGTGCCGGCCATTCTAATCCCGGCGACCGGCTTTGTCTTGGCGACGCGCTGCTGCATTCGCTTAGAGGGCTGCGACGGCCTGTTATAGTTGCGCGACTTAAGGTCGCAGTCAGGAGTTATCGATGGCCCGGATTAAAATTGAACGACCGCATTCGCTCGGCCTGGCCGGCGCACGGGCAAAAGCCGAGCAGCTCGCCGAGCGTTTGGCGAGCGAGTACGACGTGCGTTATCGCTGGGTTGGTAACAGCCTGGAATTTAAACGCAGCGGCGCCGATGGGCTGATCGCCGTCACTGAAGATCAGGTACGGGTTGAATTGAATTTGGGGCTGCTGCTGTCCGCCATGGGCGGCAGCATCAAGCGTGAAATTGAAAAGACCCTGGATGAGTCGCTGCAGGCCTAAGTCAATTATTTTGCGGCTTAGTATGTGGTTTCTAATTTTCCTCGCTACCTTGCACATAAGCCCTGAGGAAGGGCGACTCTTTTATCACCCTGTGTGAGGTGCATCATGGCTACTGCTCCGAAAAAAATCGCCGTTAAGAAACCCGCCAGCAACGTTGCTAGCGAAACCACAGTGCTGGCCGATGTTAAAGGCTATGCGCGCAAAATCTACCTGGCCGGTCTTGGCGCTTACGCTAAAGCGGGCAAAGAAGGCGCGGGCTACTTGCTGGATCTGGTCAAGGCCGGTGAAGGCGTCGAGAAGCAAGGCAAGAAGCTGGTAAATCAACAAGTGGAAGCCGCTAACAGCCAAATCGACAGCGTTAAAGTCAGCGTTAAAGACCGTGTCGAAGGCGTTAAAGGCAAGGTTGAAGTGCAGTTCGAAAAAGTCGAGCAAGCCTTTGATCGTCGCGTTGCTAGCGGCCTGAATCGTCTCGGTATTCCGTCCAAACAGGACGTTGACGCACTCTCTGCTAAGCTCGATGTGCTCAATGCAATGCTCGAGCGCGCGGCTAAAGCTAAATAAGGGGAATCACATGGCTGGCAAGAAGAAGATCGAAAAAGAAACCACTACTTGGGTTAACGAAGTAGAAAAGTATTCGCGTCAAATTTGGCTGGCAGGTCTTGGTGCTTACTCCAAGGTCAGCAAGGACGGCGAGAAGCTGTTTGATGGCTTGGTTACCGACGGCGAGAAAGCTGAGAAGCTGGCTAAGGCTGAAGTGACTAAGCAGGTTGGCGTCGTGAAGTCCTCCGTGGGCTCGGCCAAGTCGAAAGTTGAAGAAGTTAAAGAAAAGGCTTGGGGCAAGTGGAGCGAGCTGGAAGATGCTTTCGACAAGCGCCTGAACAACGCTATTTCGCGTCTTGGTGTACCGAGCCGCAATGAAGTTAAAGAACTGCACAGCAAGGTTGAAGTACTGACCAAGCAAATCGAAAAACTGACCGGTATTTCGGCTCAGTCGGTTAAGCCAGCGGTTAAAGCTGTGGCTAAGCCTGCGGTCAAAAAGCCAGCGGCTAAACCTGTTGCTGCCAAACCTGCGGCTAAGCCAGCGGTTAAAGCTGTGGCCAAGCCTGCCGCTGCCAAGCCTGCGGTTAAACCTGCAGTCAAGGCGGTGGCTAAGCCTGCGGCTAAACCAGTAGCTGCCAAGCCAGTTGCGGCCAAGCCCGCTGCTGCACCGGTAGCTGCTCCAGCGCCGGCAGCAGTTGCTGCCGCACCTGCGAGCACAGCTACCCAGGCCTGATTAATTCAGGTTTCACAAACGCCCGGCCTAGTGCCGGGCGTTTGCGTTTGAGCGAATTAAATTGTTTGGCTGGCGTCGCGGCTTAGCAGGCCGTTGAAAAATGTAGACGAGGCAGTCGAGGCAAGGCAAAAACAGGCGAAAAGCGGAGTTTACGTGCTGTAAATGAGCATTTTGAGCCTGTTTTTAACGCCGTATCGGCAACGCAGGTAGTTTTTCAACGGCCTGTTAGGCTTTTAGATAGCGTTGTGCCAGTTGCTCGGCGGTGTGCCGGGCGCCGTTGGCGAGGTGCGGTGCGACCAGCATCATTACCTGGTAGACCACCAAGCGATTTTCGCCCCGGTTGCCAAGAATGCGCTGGTAGTCGAGTGAGAACAGCAAGGTCAGGGTGATCTGCTCGACCAGTTGCCCGAGGGCGAGGGTGTCGCTCTCGAGTTGTCCTTGGGCTTTCAGGCCTGCGAGTAACTCGGCCAGGGTGCGTTTCAGGGCGTTGAGCCAGTGACGAATACCGCGGGCCAGTTTGGGCAGGCGTCCGGCCAGGTTTGACAGGTCCTGGAACAGAAAGCGAAACAGCGCTAAGCGCTCGACAATCAAATTCAGGAACAGCCAGTAATCTTCCACGTCCAGTTGGGCGTCGGCCGGCGGGTTGAGCAGTGGCGCCATTTCCGCCTGAAAGCGCTCAAATAACTCCAGCACCAGCGGTTCTTTGCCGTGGAAGTGGTAGTACAGATTGCCGGGGCTAATGCCGAGTTCGTTGGCGATTTGCAGGGTCGAAACATTGGGCTCGCCCTCCTGGTTGAACAGGCTCAGGGCACACTCAAGAATGCGGTCGCGGGTCTTCATCCAGTCTTCTTAGTAGTGGTGGTCGGAGGCTGCTGCGCTGGTTTTTGCGCTGCCAGCGCAGGTTGTGGTTAGCGTAGATGTACGTAGGTGCCGGGCGCCGCTTCCATGGGGGGGTAGTGTTGATTGCCAAGGGTCTTCAAGGTTTCCCGGCGCTCGCCGGAGCGCTGCTGGATCCATTCGAGCCAGGGCGTCCACCAACTGCCGGTTACCTGCTGAGCATCCGCTCGCCAGTCCAGCGGTTCGTAGCAGAGCGTTGGATTTTCGTAATAGTTGGCTTTCGGGTTACTGGGTGGATTGAGAATGCTTTGGATGTGACCGCTGTTGGATAGTAGAAAGCGCTTGCTGCCGCCCAGCAGCTGTGAGGAGCGATACACCGCCCGCCAGGGGGTGATGTGGTCATTGATGCCGCCAACACTGAAGCTGTCGATAGTGATTTTTTTCAGATCGATCGGCGTGCCGCACACCTCCAAGCCGCCAGCGTGCTTGAGTGGGTTGATTTTGAAGAAGTCGAGAAAGTCACCGTGCAGTGCGGCCGGTAGCCGAGTGTTGTCGTTGTTCCAGTACAGAATATCGAAGGCCGGCGGTTGTTTGCCGAGCAAGTAGTTGTTGACCCAGTAGTTCCAGACCAGATCATTAGGGCGCATCCAGGCAAACACCTTGGACATCTCACGGCCATCCAGCACACCGCGCTGAAAGGAGTGGCGCTTGGCCGCCTCTAGAGTTTGCTCGTCGGCAAACAGCATGGCCGGGCTGTCAGTTTGGCTGTCCAGCAGGCTGACCAAATAGGTGCTGCTGTTAACTTTTCGCAATTGTTTTTTGGCTTGCAGGTGACCCTGTAAGGCGGCGCTGGTGAGGCCGCCGGCGCAGGCGCCGAGCAAGTTTACCGAAGGGCTGGCGCAAATCTCGCGGCACACATCAATGGCTTGCTCCAGTGCTTGCACGTAGGTCGACAGGCCCCATTCGCGGTGCCGAGGATCGGGGTTGCGCCAGCTCAGCACAAAGACCTGCAAGCTGTTTTTCAGCGCGTACTGGACGAAGCTTTTTTCTGGGCTGAGATCGAAGATATAAAATTTATTGATTTGTGGCGGCACTATCAGCAGCGGAATGGCGTGCTGTTTTTCGCTCATGGACTTGTATTGGATCAGCTCGACAAACTCGTTGCGAAACACCACCGCGCCGGGGGTGTTGGCCAGGTTGCGACCGACCTCAAAGGCTTGCTTGTGCACCTGCTTAGGCATGCCACCGTTATGCAGCAGATCATCGGCAAGCTCACGCAGGCCTTTGCCGAGGCTGCTACCGCCGGTATTAAACAGCTCTTTAACGGCCAGCGGATTAAGCGGGCTGTTGGAGGGGGCCAGCGCGTCGCTGAGCAGGGTGAGGATGAAGCGCGAGCGCTCGCGGTCATCGGCGGATAAGTTGCTCTGATCTAGCCAGTCTTGGGTTTGCGCTTGCCAGGCCAGATAAGCCTGCAAGCTGCGACTGTAGAGGGGGTTTTGCCGCCATGTTGGGTCGGCAAAGCGCGGGTCCTTGGGGTCGGGTTGGTACAGTTTGTCACCGAGCAGAACCCGCGTCAGTTTGGCGCCAAAACTTAACGCGTGACGAGCGCTGTGCACCGGTTGGCGCAGGCCTTGGAAGGCCAGGGTGCGTAATGTTGAGGTGAAGTTCTTGCCGCGCAGCCCGAGCATGGCGTTCTGCATATTTATAT
>MHZN01000132.1 GCA_001830395.1 Pseudomonadales bacterium RIFCSPLOWO2_12_59_9
TGGTGCCCAGGTCCGGCTCGAAGATTGGCTGATCTTCGGCGTCCATAAAGGTTACCGAGACGGCGCCGACGTTGAGCAGCGCATCTTCGTAGGTCTCGGCCTGTTCTGGACTGATGGCGAGACGGACTTGTAACCAGGGCATGACGGTAACCTCGAAGACACGATAAAGAACGGCTTTTTAACCGGCCGGCAAGCTTACTTGAGGTGCCGGTGTCACGCCAGCCGGGCGGTGCGAGCGGTCGAGCCCGCGATAGGCCAGGTGACAGGCGCCGCCGGCCAGCAGCGCCGGCAGCAGCAGGTTGAGCACCGGCACCAGCGCCAGCAGGAACATCAGCAGGCCGAAGGCCGCCAGCGCGCCGCGTTGCTGGTCGATGGCGCCCAGTTGTTCCGCGCCGCTGGCCAGGCGCGACAAGGCCGGCGGGACCAGAAAACGCACGTTCAAATAGGCCAGCAGAATCAACACCAGCAGGCCATTGACCAGCGGAATCAGCAGGCACAGTAGCAACCCGGCGCTGATTCCCAACCAGGGGCCGAGACGGTAGCGCAGGCCGCGCAGTAGCTGGGTGGGCGCGGGGCTGCGTCCGGCCAGAGTTGGGTAATGGCGCAGGCTGCGGCTGCGCAGGGCGTCCATCAGCAGCCAAGGCAGTGCCAGGCGAATGCTCAGGACTATGGCGCCGACATACAGTGTCACCAGCATCACCAGGGTCAGCGCGGCCACATACAGGATCAGCATCGCCAGTGCTCCGGCTATGCCGCCCATGCCGCCGCCACTACCGCCCGCGAGGCTGGGAATCATACCCAGCGCGGCGCCGCCGTAGATGACGACAAAGGAAATCCACCCGGCGAGCGTGGCGATCTGTTCGAAATAGCTATAGAACACCCAGCTCCAGACGCCGAACGCCAGCAGGCACAGGCCGCTGGAACGCAGCAAAATGCCAGGCCGCAGGCTGTCGCGCAGGGCCAGGCCCAGACAGGTGAAGGCTTCGCCGAACGCGCTGGCGATGGCTTGCAGGCGGGTCTTGAGGAGCATTTACACATCCTTGTGGAATGAAAAAGGGCCGCATTGTGCGGCCCTTTTGGTTTGGCGGGTCAAGCTCAGTGCTTGTCCATGCCGAGTTTCTTTTCCAGGTAGTGGATGTTGACACCCCCCTTGCAGAAACCCTTGTCGCGGACCAGGTCGCGGTGCAGTGGGATGTTGGTCTTGATCCCGTCGACCACTATTTCGTCCAGCGCATTACGCATCCGGGCCAGCGCTTCATCGCGGGTGGCACCGTAAGTGATCAGCTTGCCGATCAGCGAGTCGTAGTTCGGCGGTACCCGGTAGCCGCTGTACAGGTGCGAGTCGACCCGCACGCCATTGCCGCCTGGGGCGTGGAAGTGCTTGACCAGACCAGGGCAGGGGATAAAGGTCGAGGGGTCTTCGGCGTTGATCCGGCACTCCAGGGAGTGGCCGCGAATGATCACGTCTTTTTGGCTGAACGACAGTTTATTGCCAGCGGCGATGCTGAGCATCTCCTTGACGATGTCGATGCCGGTGACCATTTCCGACACCGGATGCTCCACCTGAACGCGGGTGTTCATCTCGATAAAGTAGAAATGACCGTTTTCGTAGAGGAACTCGAAGGTGCCGGCGCCGCGGTAGCCGATGTCGATGCAGGCTTTAACGCAGCGGGCCAGGACTTCTTGGCGGGCCTTCTCGTCGATGCCGGGGGCCGGTGCTTCTTCCAGAACCTTCTGATGGCGGCGTTGCAGTGAGCAGTCGCGATCACCCAGGTGAATGGCGTTGCCCTGGCCGTCTGACAGTACCTGCACTTCCACGTGACGCGGATTGGTGAGGAATTTCTCCAGATACACCATCGAGTTGCCAAAGTAGGCGCCGGCTTCGGTGCGTGTCAGTTGCGCCGATTTGATCAGCTCTTCTTCGTTGTGCACCACGCGCATGCCGCGACCACCGCCGCCGCCAGCGGCTTTGATGATCACCGGATAGCCGACTTCACGGCCAATCGCCAAGGCAGTTTCTTCGTCTTCCGGCAGTGGGCCGTCGGAGCCGGGAACTGTCGGCACGCCCGCCAGCTTCATGGCGTGCTTGGCGGAAACTTTGTCGCCCATCAGGCGAATGGTCTCGGCTTTGGGGCCGATAAAGGCAAAGCCGGAGTTCTCCACTTGCTCGGCAAAATCGGCGTTTTCCGCCAAGAAGCCATAGCCTGGGTGAATGGCCGTAGCGCCGGTCACTTCTGCGGCGGCGATAATGGCCGGTATCTGCAGGTATGACTGGGAGGCTGGGGCCGGGCCGATGCAGACGGTTTCGTCGGCCAGGCCCAGGTGCATCAAATCACGGTCGGCGGTGGAGTACACCGCCACCGTTTTGATGCCCATCTCTTTGCAGGCCCGCAGGATGCGCAGGGCAATTTCGCCACGATTGGCGATCAGGACTTTTTGCAGCAACATTGCCGGCTCTCCGCGCATCAAACGATGGTGAACAGCGGTTGGTCGTATTCCACCGGCTGACCGTTTTCCACCAGGATGGATTCGATCACACCGCTGGTTTCGGCTTCGATGTGGTTCATCATTTTCATCGCTTCAACGATGCAAAGGATGTCGCCTTTTTTCACGCTTTGACCGATTTCCACGAACGCCGGTGAAGCCGGGCCCGGGGTGCGGTAGAAGGTGCCGACCATCGGCGAGCGGGCCACTTGGCCGTTCATTTTCGGGGCGCTGGCAACCACTTCAGCCACTGCGGCAGCCACAGGCGCGGCGGCGACGGGTGCCGGCGCAGGGGCCTGGGCGTACATAGGTTGCGCGTAGGTCGGTTGTTTGCTGTGCCGGCTGATGCGCACGGACTCTTCGCCTTCGCGGATTTCGAGCTCATCAATGCCGGACTCTTCCAGCAGTTCAATCAGCTTTTTAACTTTACGGATATCCATCTAGCAGCAACTCCCAATGTCAGGTCAGGGGCGTTTATTTTGTTCTATGTGCTCAAGCGCCGCGTCCAAGGCCAAGCGGTAACCGCTGGCGCCAAGACCGCAAATCACCCCTACGGCAACATCGGAAAAGTAGGAGTGATGACGGAAAGCTTCGCGTTTATGCACGTTGGAAAGGTGCACTTCGATGAATGGGATGCTCACCGCCAGCAGCGCGTCACGTAATGCGACGCTGGTATGGGTGAAGGCTGCCGGATTGAACAGAATGAAGTCCACGCCTTCGTTGCGCGCGGCATGGATGCGCTCAATCAATTCGTACTCGGCGTTGCTTTGCAGATAGAGCAGGTGATGACCGGCTTCGCGGGCACGCCGCTCAAGGTCCAGATTGATCTGCTCAAGGCTGGTGGCGCCGTAGACGCCGGGTTCGCGCGTGCCCAAGAGATTCAGATTGGGGCCGTGCAGCACCAGTAAGGTGGCCATAGTGTTGTCCTTTGCTTAGCTGGGGCGACTATGCCGAATGCGTCGCGGTCTGTCCAGTTGTCGGTAGTAGCCCGCACGATGCCGTCTTTTTAAGACAATTGCGCGATGCTAAGGCTTAATTCAGCGCATTGGCGCTGCGCACGCGAGCGGCAAAGTCGACCGCGTTGATCTCACCTACGACACGCAAAGCCTGGTGCTCGTCACCCTGGGGGGCAAAAAACAGCAGCGCCGGCGGGCCAAACAGTTGGTACTGGCTGAGCAAGGCTCGTTGCTCTGGATTGCTGGCGGTGATGTCAAAGCGAATCAGTCGGTAGCCGGTCAGGGCGCTCACCACCTCGGCGTTGCTGAGCACTTCGCGCTCGATCACCTTGCAGCTGATGCACCAGTCGGCATACCAGTCGAGCAGCAATGGCTGTTGGGCGGCTTTGGCAGCGGCCAAGGCCTGCTGCAGTTCGGCTGCGCTGCTGATGGTCTGCCAGGCGCTGTGCGCGCCGGGCTGGGCGACAGCAGTGGTGCCGGGCGTTGCGCCCAGTGGCCGCAGGGGATCGGTTTGCCCTTGCAGGGCGCCGACCCAACTGGCCAGGGCGTAGACCAGCAAGATCAGTCCGCCCAGTTGGCTGAGTTTTTGTCGGTGGGTTTTTACCGTGAACTCCAGCGCGCCCAAATACAGCGCCACTCCAGCCGCCAGTACGCCCCAGAGCGCCAGGGTCAGTGGCGCCGGCAGTACCCGGTCGAGCATCCACACCGCCACCGCCAGCAGCAGCACACCAAAGGTGTTGCGCACCGTGACCATCCAGTTACCGCTTTTCGGTAGCAGGGCGCCGCCGCCGGTGGCAAACAGCACCATGGGGGCACCCATGCCCAAGCCCAGCACAAACAGCTTGAGAGCGCCGCCGAGGGCATCGCCACTGCTGCTGATATACAGCAGGGCGCCGGCCAGGGGCGCCGAGACGCAAGGCGAAACCAGCAGACTCGACAGCACGCCGAGCACCGCCGCTCCCCACAGCGAGCCGCCACGGGTATTGCCAGCCAGACGGTCGAGGCGGTCGCTGATCACATGGGGCAAGCGCAGCTCATAAACCCCGAACATCGCCAGGGCAAACAGGCCGAAGAACAGTGCGAAAGGCACCAGCACCCAGGGCGATTGCAGTCGTGCCTGCAGATTCAGTTCGGCGCCAAATACGCCCATCAGCGCACCGAGCAAGGCAAAGCAGGCGGCCATCGACAGCACATAGGCCAGCGACAAGCTAAAGCCGCGCATACCGCCAACTTGGCCGCGCAGTACCACGCCGGAGAGAATCGGCAGCATCGGCAGCACGCAGGGGGTGAAGGTTAAACCGAGTCCGGCGAGGAAAAATAACGCCAATTCGCGCCAGCTCCAGGCAGGCGGCGTTTGGCTTGCGGCAGCCTCGGGCTGGGTTATCTCGGTGGCGCTGCCGCTTGTGGCGTCGCTGTCGATCGCGAAACTTTGGGTCTCCGGTGGGTAGCACAGGCCTTTGTCGGCGCAGCCTTGGTAGGTAACTTGCAAGTTAAAGGGACGCTTGCTCGGATTACTCAGCGGCAACTCGACGTCGAGTACGCCGTGATACACCTCCACTTCACCGAAGTACTCATCGGTCTTTGGCGTGCCGGCCGGCAGTTGCGCCGCACCCAGTTGGGCCTCGGGCGAGTCGCTGCGAAACTGAAAACGATGGCGATACAAGTAGTAGCCGTCGGCGGCGATAAATTGCAGCTTGATCGCGGTTGGCGTGCGCTCAACCAGGTTGAGGCGAAAGGCTTCGCGCACCGGCAGAAAGTCGCTGCTGTTATTCAACGCAGCACCAAATACCGGGCTGGGGGGCGCATCTAACAGCCCGGCGCTGGCCGGCAAGGCCAGTAATAGCAGAATCAAACTCAGCAGGCGGCGCATGGAAATCTCGTTCGGCGAGGATCAGTCATCATAACGGAGCGGGCGGCGATACGGCAGCGCTCGTGGGCGAGTAGTCGGCCGCTTTGTTGCGTTGTGTTGCGTCGAGCGCTAGGCAGAATTGTCGATGATGGGCTTTGCGTAGGCTGGGCTTTAGCCCACCAATCATTGCGACGTCCAGGTGCGGTGGGCTGAAGCCCAGCCTACGGAATCGGTCTTCAATACGTAACTGGGACGTAGCCTATTTAAATTCGCCCGGCTCGGGGAGCAGCTCGACCACCTCGAAGCGCTGCGCCAAGGCGCGATAGGCGGGTTCTTGGCGAAACTGCCGGTACGCCTTGGCAAACTCCTCGGCCTGCTGGGCGGGTGCCGTGCGGGAGAAGGCCAGGTACATGGACTTGCCGGAAATCAGCGCGCCATCCAGCGGCTGGACTTCTTCATTGATATTTGGGATGGCGGCGCGAGCGCGTTGCAGGGCGTCAGTGGCACCGAAAATCGCATCGTAGCGCCCGGCGATCAGCATGGAAAACAGGTGGCTCTGGGTGACTGTCGGTTGGGCGATAGGCACGCCGCGCTTGGTCAGGCCGGCGACCTCATCGCTCATGTAGTAGCCGCTGGGCATGGCGGTGCGCCAGCGCCGGGTCATCTGTTCGAGATCCGGCAGGTAGTGGATTTCAGCGGCGCGACTGCGCTTGATAAACAGGGTGGTGCGCGAAACGTGCAACAGGTTGTCGGGCAAAAATACCGCAAAGGCCTCGCGCTCGGCGGATTTTGCCACATAGCTGACGGCCTGCACCTCGCCGTACTGCAGGGCCAGCATGGCCCGCTTCCAGGGGTAACGCTTGAGCTCCAGGGTCCAGCCCAGGCGGCTGCTCACGGCGCGAATCAGTTCGACATGAAAACCGCTCAGTTGACCGTTCTGGTCGACGAACTCGAAGGGCGCGTTATTGGCTTCCTCCAGGGCAATCAGCAATGTGCTGGCGCGGGCGGGCAGGCTCAGCAGTGCACACAGCAACAGAATGGCAATTCGCACAAGGCTCTCCATGGCTCTTATTTTACTGACCCCAGTGTAGATCAGCGCCAGAGCAATGCGGCCTGGACCTCGGCCGGCGAGCGGTGGCGAGGTCTAAGCGTCTGCAGCTGTTAACCATTGCGGGGCTGCCAGTTGACGGTCGCGCGGGCAGCCCCGTGGTCGGCGGCGAAAATCGCACCGCACTAATTAAGCTCGACAATGCGTCACATAAAACCCATCTCGCCAGCCGCTAGCTTTGTGTGAGATTTGGCTACGGTTTCTAGCTAGCGCCCCTTGACCCGCAGTAGCTCGGGTGCGGCGCCGACGGCTTGCCAGTTGGGCCGGTACATCGACTCCACTTGCGGCGGCGGTACCCGGTAGCTGCCAGGGGTTACCGCACGGGCCAGGTAGAGCAGATGAGTGGTGCCTTCACCCGGCACATCGACGGCGGCAACGTAGCGATCGGCGCGGAACTCCTGATGCTTGGGCGCGCTGTTTTGCATCGCTTGCTGCCAGTCTTTGACCTCGCTGCTGGCATCTTCCAGGCTCGCGGCACTCTCACCCAGGTTCTGGTTTTCCAGCTCCAGCCCGGCCGGCAACAGGTCGATCACCAAGGCATCCGGCACCCGTTG
>MHZN01000133.1:0-2922 GCA_001830395.1 Pseudomonadales bacterium RIFCSPLOWO2_12_59_9
GGCATTGCCACCGGCCGTGCCAGAACCGGCACAAGCACCGCAAGCCGCCCAGGCCAGCGCGGTGTTATCGATCCAGCTCGGCGCCCAAGAACAACTGCGGCGCCTGCCCCGCTCGCGCCTGCTCGACTTGCTGCAACGCTATCGCACCTGCCTCGAGCAAACCGCCGCGCTCTATCAGGGCCAGCTGCACACCCTGAGCGATGGCAGCAGCTTGATGCTGTTCCACCAGCGCAGC
Organism: Pseudomonadales bacterium RIFCSPLOWO2_12_59_9; assembly: GCA_001830395.1. Classification (GTDB taxonomy): domain Bacteria; phylum Pseudomonadota; class Gammaproteobacteria; order Pseudomonadales; family Pseudomonadaceae; genus Aquipseudomonas. The sequence continues at coordinate 236 of MHZN01000133.1, forward strand.
AGCGGCGCCGACTACCTGACCCACGCCATCTGCTCGGGTGAGCTGATGCGCGCCCTGGGCCATGCCCTGCAAATCGAGGTGGCCGACAGCGGCATTACCTTGCAATTGCAGTTCGGCCTGACTCAAGGCGACGACCTGAGCAACGTCAGCCAAGGCGACTTGCTGCTCAGCGACACCGCCCAGGATGCCCTGGCGCTGTCCCAGCATAGCCGCAACCTGTTATTGGTGACCCGGCTGATTGCGGATGATCCACTGCTGCGCCAACGGGCACGGATTCGTTCGATTGCCAGCCCAGAAGGCGCCTGCTGTGTCGAGCGCTTGCTCGACCCTTATCCGGCGCTGTTGGAGCGGCAAATGGCGCGTATGCACGACACCAAGTTCCAATCCTAGCCGGCGCCTCTGAAACGACAAACGGCGCGCCTGCTCGGCGCCAAAGCCCAATCTTAAAATGCCACGCCCGACCGGCGCTCACTCAGAACCGGTACACCTCGGCAGCGCCGGTTGCGGGCGTTGTCGGCGGTTTGGGGGTGGGCACCGATTTACGCGGCAGGGGTGGCACCGGTCGAGTACCCGAGGCGTTGCCGGCAGACTGCCGACTGAACTCACTGACGTCCACGGCCAACTGCTCGGCCAATTGCTGCAACAAGCGGCTTTGCGCCTGAACCTGGCTGGCCAGGCTGTCGCTATGGGTCTGCTCCAGCTGCAGCAAGCGCTGCTCGCGCAGCTGGCCATTTTTATCCAGCAGGCGCCACTGCGCATGCAGCACAGCCGGCTGCTGCGGCCCGGAGTCCAAGCGACTGATGGTCACCAGCAACTGCGCATCCGCCGGCAGTCCGCTGCTGGCGGTGGAGAGCACATAGGGGGTGTGCAGCCGCGAGGCGAGCTGGCGCTGCAGCAAATGATCAATGTCTTCCTGCAAACTCCCGGCCCAATGCGCATCAGTCTCGGTCAGGCTGCCGTCGGTCTGACGCTGCAAGATAACCTCGCGTTGCAGGTACTGCGCCAGCGTCAAAGGCCCCAGCAACAGCACCACGCCGGTGCGCGCACTCGGCGCCTTCAGCGTCCCCCCATCCAACTGGTACAACGGCGCCTGCGGCAGCAGGCTACAACCGGCCACGCCCAGCACCATGCTCAGCAGCAGCAGGCGGTAACTACGCAACAACATCATCAGACTTACTCGTGACGGCTAAATAATGAGCAATTGTCCACCAAACTAGCCGCCGGCTCCAGCGCCGCTGCGCCAGTTAGCCGGCAGTAATTACAACGGCGCCACACATCGGCAAAATTCGCTTGCTCGGCAGATTTGCCAACGCCGCCTAAGCGGCTGCGCTTTACTAGGCCTAGCGCGTATCGAACGCCTCTACCCGACGCCATCAGCAATGCCATCGGCGCCTCCGCTCGCGGTACAGCGGCACGCCGGCACAGGGACAGCAATGAGCCAACGACTCTGGCGGTTTTGTCTGTTTTGCTTACTGACCATCAGCACCGCCCAGCAACTGGCGGCGGCACCGCTGGCCGTGGCCTATAGCTGCCAAGGCGAGGTGAGCTTGGCCGGCCTGCTGGCCAGTGACCCTCACTGGCTGCCGGCCGAGGATGGGCGGGTGCCGGTGGAGCGGCTGCAGGATCAATGCTGGATTCGCATCAATCAACTGCCCAAGGCAACAGAGCCACCAGAAATTCGCTGGTTATCCTTTGCCAACCTGCATGTCCAGCGCGTCGACCTGCTCCTGCTGGACGCCGAGGGCCGTACCATTGGTCGCGCGCAGCGCATGGGCGCTAACAGCAACGCCTTGGTCAGCGGTCAGCGGGCACTTTTTATTCCGCCCGCCGAGCTGCACCTGCCGCTCTACGCGCACTTGAGTCTGGCGGCCGGTATCCGTCCGCTGCCGGGGCTCAGTCATGTGCTCCAAGCCGAGTGGGTGGAACCCAGCGCCAGCCTGTATCAGGAGCAGCGCACCGACCTGCGTAACATCTCGGTAAGCGTGCTGCTGGCGGCCAGCGCGGTCATGGTCGGCTTTTTCGGCTTGGCGCTGCGCAATGCCAGCCACCTCATCTATGCGCTGTACGCCAGCGCCCAGGCGCTCACTGTATTTGCCAAAACCGGCTTGCCCTTTGCCGTCGGCGGCGCCTCGGTGTGGTTGCTGGATGCCTGGTCATTTCAATGCCTGGTGGCCATGCTGGCGGCGCTGCTGTGTGCCCGCTTTGGTCATTTCCGCCGGCATAGCCCGCGCACCTGCTACCTCGCCTACGCCATCGGCGGCGCATTTTTGCTGCTGATTCCACTCGCCCGCCTCGCCCCCGACTGGGCTGCGCAAGCAAGCTTCATGCTGTTGCCGCTGCACTTTGCCACCCTGCTGTCAGGCAACTGGCGCGGCTGGCGCCGAGGCGAGCGCAGCTGCGGCATCTTGCTCGTCGGAATGCTGCCGATCAGCCTGTATTGGCTGATTTTTCTGACCTACAACCTGATATTTAAGCAGCCAATGCCCAGCGCCTTGGCCCTCGGCTCGAACTTCGACATTCTGCGCACCCTGGCCTTGCCGGCCGCCTTTTGCTACGGCCTGGCCGAGCGAACCCTGCGCCTGCAGCAAGAAACCGAACGCCTGGCGCGTTTCGACCCACTGACTAAGCTGAACAACCGGGAAGGCATTCGTCAGCATGGCCAGAACCTGATCGAGCAAGGTGGCCAG
>MHZN01000133.1:2978-5584 GCA_001830395.1 Pseudomonadales bacterium RIFCSPLOWO2_12_59_9
AGTGGCGCTTGGCGACCAAATCCTGATTGAAACCGGCCGCCGCCTGAGTCGCCTGGCGGCGCAGTATCCAGAGGCACGTGCCGGGCGCATGCATGCCGATCAGTTTTGCCTGCTCTACCCGCACAGCGACGACCTGGAGCAGCTACGCGCGCAAATTAATCAACGCTTTAATTGCCCCGCCGAGGTTGCCGGCCAAACCGTCGACATAGCCTTGGCCGGCGGTATTGCGCGGCCCGCCGAGGACACCCTGGACATGGCTCAGTTGCTGCGTAACGCCGAGGTGGCCCTGGACGTGGCCCGCAGCCAGCACAAGAGCTGGGTCGAATACCAACCGGAGCTGGAGAGCAGCCAGCGCGCCGACCTGGCTCTGCTTTCCGAGCTTAAACGGGCAGTGGAGCAAAACGAGCTGCGGGTTTACCTGCAACCCAAGGTGCGCCTGCACGACGGCGCGATCACCTGCGCCGAAGCCCTGGTGCGCTGGCATCACCCAAAGCGCGGCACCATTGCGCCGGGCAACTTTGTACCCTTTGCGGAGAAAACCGGGCGCATCACCCTGCTGACCCACTGGATGCTGGCCGAAGCCATGTGCCTCAGCGTGCTCTGGCGCCGGCAGGGGCGGCCACTGCAAATCTCGGTCAACCTGTCGGCCTTTGATCTGGCCGAAAAGAGCTTCGTCAGTGGCCTGCTGCAGATGCTGAAAAACAGCGGGGCAGATCCCGCCGACATTCGCCTGGAAATCACCGAAAGCGCCGCCATGCAGGACCCCACCGAAGCCCTCGCGGTGATGAATGCCCTGTATCAGGCCGGTTTTTCACTGTCCATCGATGACTTTGGCACCGGTTACTCCTCCCTCGCCTACCTGCAAAAAATGCCCGCCGAAGAGCTGAAAATTGACCGTTCCTTTATCCACAACGTACAACCCAACAGCGAGGCCGCGGCCTTGCTGGAGTCAACCATCGACCTGGGCCACCGCCTGGGCTTAAGCCTGGTCGGTGAAGGCGCCGAAACCGCGGAAGAATGGGCGCTGCTCTGCGCCCTCGGCTGCGACTATGCGCAAGGCTGGTTTGCCGCCAAACCCATGCAAATTGCCGATTTTGAGCTCTGGCGCTTGGCGAACAATCCCTTTTCTGCCAATTTGCCCGAGCACCTCGCGCCCATCAACGTCGAACGCTGGCGCACGACCGAGCCATAGGCCCTGGGCCTGCCCCCCTCCCACCGCACAAGGAAGTCCGCCATATGCTTTGGCTATCCAAAGACGTCGAACAACTGATCGCCCAGTGCCAATCGAGCAGCGCGCCTTATTCACCCGATGTGGTGGTGGTCGGCTCAGGTTATGGCGGCGCCGTGGCGGCCCTGCGCTTTGCCGAGCACGGCCTGAGCGTGGCTTTGCTGGAGCGCGGCGGCGAATACCTGGCCGGCGACTTTCCCACCGACCTCAGCCAAACCGGCGCCTTTATTCGCGCCGAATCCAGCGGCAATGGCGGAGCCAATGCCGTCGGCAACGAAGATGCGTTGTTCGATTTTCGCCTCGGCACTAACGCCAGCGCGCTGGTCGGCAATGGCCTGGGCGGCGGCAGCCTGATCAACGCCGCGGTGGCCTTGCGCCCCGATGCGCGGGTGTTCGAGCAAGCCCAATGGCCGGCGGCGATTCAGGGCAGCAAACTGGCTGAAGATTTTCAGCAGGCCTACCTCGGCCTGGAAATTCAGTCGCCGCAGATGCAAGCCGCCAGCCCGGCCTGCGTGCCGCAGCAAACGGCCAAGTACCAGCGCTTGCACGACATTGGCCAGGCGGCGGCGCAGCAGTTTGCCAGCGCCCAGCTCAGCGTCAGCACCGAAGACGTGCCCCTGGCGATTGAGTTTCGCGCCGCCCCCAGCCAAGCCCTCGGCCCACGCGCGGCCTGCATTGGCTGCGGCAACTGCGTGTCGGGCTGTAACCAGCAGGCCAAGCTGAGTCTGGACAAGACCTATCTGCCGCGCGCCCGACAAGCCGGCGCCGAGCTGTTTACCCATGTCAGCGTACTCTCTATCGAGCACGACCCCAGCCAGCCGGAGCGACCATGGCGGCTGCATTGCGTGCGCACCAGCGAGCGTGCGCAATGGCAGGCGTTACAGCAAAACGGCGCAGCGGAACGGGCCAATTACGAATTTGTAATCCCTTGTGGACGAGTGATTCTGGCCGCCGGCACCTTTGGTTCCAGCGAGATTTTGCTGCGCTCCCACGCCCAAGGGTTAGACCTGGCCAATGCCTGGCTCGGCCAGGGGATTTCCGCCAACGGCGACGATCTGTGCGCAGCCTACGACCTGCCCGCCAGCGCCAACGGCCTCGGTAGCAGCAGTGTCGCCCCCCCGAGCACCGCCTCTGAACCCACCTGCGGGCCAACCATCAGCGCGGTGATTCGCTTTCAGCACCGCGATGACCACAGGCTCAGCACCATCATCGAAGACGGCGGAATTCCCGGCTTGCTGGCGCCGCTGGCCAATGAGCTGCTCAGCACCCTCGGGGTCTTGCCGCAACTGGCCCGCTTTGGCTTGCGCGGCAAACGCGGCAGCGACCCGCTGGCCGTGCAACCCGAGCTCATCGCCCGCAGCCTGGCCCTGTTGGGCAT
>MHZN01000134.1:0-473 GCA_001830395.1 Pseudomonadales bacterium RIFCSPLOWO2_12_59_9
TATATGTTACAGTGAGAGAGTAATTAAACATGGAGGGACAATTCATGCAAGAGCAAAGACGTTACATCTCTCCAAAACAGTTTCTGGAGCGGGAACGGCAGAATGGCACACCGTGGGGCAGGCAATTTCTATATAACCAACTCAGCCTGGGTCACATTCCGCACATCCGCATAGGCCAAAAAATATTGATACCCGAAGATGCGTTAGACCAACTGCTGGCGGGCTTCACCCCACCTTGCGGGAATGGGCACGACGCTACCCCCTAATACGCGGACAAGCCCGCCCGCGCTCCCTTAGTCTCGACTTGAATCGTTACGGTGACGTCCCCGGTGTCCGCATACGTGGGGGTTCCGGTGGTTATCAGAAAGGCGTAAATGTCGCTGCCTTTCCCCTTGAGGGGAATATCCAGCCCGTAAATGAAGTGGAAACTGTTGTCGGTGAACGCCTGCCGGTCAGTTCCCGACGTGAGCGCC
>MHZN01000134.1:659-5375 GCA_001830395.1 Pseudomonadales bacterium RIFCSPLOWO2_12_59_9
CTCGGGCCACGGCCGAACACCAGGTTGATCACCCCGGCGGGGAAAATGGCATTGGCTAATTCGGCCAGCTTCAGGGCGGTCAGCGGGGTTTGCTCCGAGGGTTTGAGCACCACGCAGTTGCCGGCGGCCAGGGCCGGGGCGAGTTTCCAGGCGGCCATCATCAGTGGGTAGTTCCAGGGCGCAATCGAAGCAACGACACCAATAGCATCGCGGCGGATCATCGAGGTGTGGCCGGCCAGGTATTCACCGCCGGCCGAGCCGCTCATGGTCCGACAAGCGCCGGCGAAGAAACGGAACACGTCGGCCACCGCCGGAATTTCGTCATTCAGCGCCGCGGAGTAGGGCTTGCCGCAGTTGTTCGACTCCAGCCGGGCCAGCACTTCGGCGTTGGCTTCGATGGCATCGGCTAGGCGCAGCAGCAGGTGCGCACGGTCTTTTGGCACGGTCTGCGACCAGCTGTCAAAAGCCATATCGGCGGCGCATACGGCGGCGTCGACCTGGGCTGGGCTGGCTTCATTGATAGACACCAGTACGCTGCCCAGAGCCGGGTTGAGCACAGCCTGGGCGGCGCCTTCACCTTCGACCAGTTGGCCATTGATCAGCAGTTTGGTTTGCATAACGGAATCCTCTGGTTGAGCTGTGTTGGGTTCGACGTTGGGCTTTGGTTGGCTGGGTTCGTGGTCATTTGCCACTGCCAGCCACGCTCTCGCCGCCCTTGGTCAGGTAGTAGGCGCCGAGAATCGGCAGCATGGTCACCAGCATCACCAGCATGGCCACCACGTTGGTGACCGGCACATCACGCGGGCGACCGAGTTGGTTGAGCAGCCAGATCGGCAGGGTGCGTTCGTGGCCGGCGGTGAAGGTGGTGACGATGATCTCGTCGAACGACAGGGCAAAGGCCAGCATGCCGCCGGCCAGCAGGGCGGAGCCTAAGTTGGGCAAAATGATGTAGCGAAAGGTTTGCCAGCCGTCGGCACCCAGGTCCATCGAGGCTTCGATCAGGCTGTAGGAGGTACGCCGGAAACGGGCGATGACGTTGTTGTAGACGATCACCACGCAGAAGGTCGCGTGACCAATGATGATGGTCAGCATCCCCGGTTCGATCCCTAAACTCTTAAACGCCGACAGCAGCGCCAGGCCGGTGATAATGCCGGGCAGGGCGATGGGCAGGATCAGCATCAGCGAGATGCCGTCCTTGCCGAAGAAGTCGCGCCGGTACAGGGCCGCAGCGGCTAGGGTGCCGAGGACTAAGGCAATCAGGGTGGCGACGCAGGCGATCTGCAGCGACAGCGTGATCGACTCCAGCACGTCTTCCCGGGCAAAGGCCACGCTGAACCAGTGCAGGGTGAAGCCTTGCAGTGGAAAGCTGAAGGCGCCGACCTCGGTGTTGAAGGCGTAGAGGAAGATGATGGCAATGGGGAAGTGCAGAAACACCAGCCCGCCCCAAGCCGCGAGTTTCAGGCCCCATGAAGCTTGCTCTTGTGACGTAGATTTAGAGTGCATCGAAAGCCCCCAGACGTTTGACTATGGCCAGATAAATGCTGATCAGCACTATGGGCACCAGGGTGAAGGCGGCGGCCATCGGCATGTTGCCGATCGCGCCTTGCTGGGCGTAGACCATGCTGCCGATAAAATAGCCGGGCGGGCCGATCAGTTGCGGGACGATAAAGTCGCCGAGGGTCAGGCTGAAGGTGAAGATCGAGCCGGCGGCAATCCCCGGCACGCACAACGGCAGAATCACCTGGGTGAAGGTCTGCCGTGGCCTGGCGCCGAGGTCGGCCGAGGCTTGCAGCAAGGACGGCGGCAGGCGTTCGATGGAGGCCTGAATCGGCAAAATCATAAAGGGCAGCCAGATGTAGATAAACACCAGGCAGCGGCCCAGGTAGGAGGTCGACAAGGTGCTGCCGCCGACACCGGGAATGCCGAGAATAAACAGCAATACCGGCTCAAGCCCCAGATGCTGGACGAACCACTGAGCCACGCCGCCTTTGGCCAGCAGCAGGGTCCAGGCGTAGGCCTTGACGATGTAACTGGCCCACATCGGCAGCATCACCGCGATATAGAAAAACGCCTTGGTTTTGCCGCTGGTGTAACGCGCCATGTAATAGGCAATCGGGAAGGCCAGCAGGGCGCTGCCCAGGGTCACCGCGATGGCCATATAGAGGGTGCGCAGGATCACGTCGTAGTTGGACGGCTGAAACAGGGCGGCGAAGTTGTCCAGGGTCAGGTCGGGCGTGACCGTCATGCTGAAGTCGTCGAAGGTGTAAAAACCCTGCCACATCAGCGCCAGCAGTGAACCTAAGTAAATCGCTCCGAACCACAGCAGCGGCGGCAGCAGCAGTAGGGCCAGGTACAGATTGGGACGTCGGTAGAGCAGGTTGGAAAAGCGCCGCAGCGGCCCGATCGAAATCGCCGGGGCCAGAGCCTTAGGTTGGGCGTTCATCTCAGATGCCCTCGCGCAGCGCAACCATGGCGTCGCGCGGCCAGCGCGCAGTCAGCCGCTGACCGGGCTGAAAGGCCGGGCTGCTATCGAGCCACTGGTTATTGGCCTGGCTGACGCTGAGGGTTTGGCCGTTCTCCAGTTGCAGCTCGAAGCGGGTGGTGCTGCCCTGGTATTGCACCTCATGCAGCAGGCCGCTGACTTCGACCTCGCTGCTGCCGATGGCTGTGCTGCTGTCGACCAGGCGGATGTGCTCCGGACGGATCGAAAATGGCTGGCTGGCGTTGCTCAACTTGGCCGCCAACTCGCCACGCAGCACGTTGGAGGTGCCGACGAATTCGGCGACAAAGGCGGTGGCCGGCTGCATATAGAGGTTGCGTGGGGTGTCGACCTGTTCGATGCGACCCTTGTTGAATACCGCCACCCGGTCGGACATCGACAGCGCTTCGGTCTGGTCGTGGGTGACGAAAATAAAGGTGATGCCGAGTTGGCGCTGGAGTTTTTTCAGCTCGCTTTGCATCTGTTCGCGCAGTTTTAAATCCAGCGCGCCGAGGGGTTCATCCAGCAGCAGCACCCGTGGTCGGTTGACCAGCGCACGGGCCAGCGCCACCCGTTGGCGCTGGCCGCCGGACATGGCGGCGGGCTTGCGCTCGCCAAAGCCGGTCAGGGCGACCATGGCCAGGGCTTCATCGGCGCGGGCCAGGCGTTCGGCCTTGGCGACGCCCTTGACCTTGAGGCCGTAGGCGACGTTGTTGCGCACGTCCATATGGGGGAACAGGGCGTAATCCTGAAACACCGTGTTGACGTCGCGTTGGTAGGGCGGCAGGCCGACGGCCTCCACCCCGTGAATACGAATGGAGCCAGAGGTTGGTTGCTCAAAGCCAGCAATCAGGCGCAGGCAGGTGGTCTTGCCGGAGCCGGACGGGCCGAGCATGGAGAAAAATTCGCCATCCTGGATATCGATGCTGACCTGGTCAACGGCTTTAACTTCGCCGAAGGCACGGGATACATTGGTGAACTGTACTGCAAGGGTCATCGTAAAACTCCAGGATAAAAACCAACCCGCAACGCCCGGCATCGGTGTTTTTGCCGACACGGAAAATGCCGGATGCTGTGGGTTGTGCAACGTTGAAAGCGTTTTGTGTAAGTGCGTAGGGTGGGTGACGCTTTATTCATCCACCGAGCGCTGCTCGATTACCGAGTGGTGCCTGATGGTGGACAAGCGTAGCGTTGTCCACCCTACGCAGGCTTACAGTGCCAGGCATGACCCAGCAAAGTCGTTTTGGTGGCGTCGCGAGCGGGCCTCAGCCGTGTCCGGCCAGCGCACAGCAACCGCAGCGTACCCAGGTACGTGAGGAGTGCGAGCACTGCCCGGGCGCGGCTAAGGCACGCGCAGCAGCCACCAGAATGACTTTTAGCGGCCGCCCATGATGGCTATGTAGTCCTTGGTCCAGCGGCTGTAAGGCACGCACTCACCGTGGGTGGCGCACTTGCCTTGGGGGCTTTTCCAGAAGGCGATTTTCTCGAAGTTCTCGAAACCGTTGGTTTTGCAGCCCTCGGCGCCCAGCAGTTCGTTGCCGGTGCAGGCGGCCGGTACCACAGGGACTGAACCGAACCAGGCGGCTACGTCGCCTTGTACCTTGGGTTGCAGCGACCAGTTGATCCACTTGTAGGCGCAGTTAGGGTTTTTGGCCTCGCTGTGCAACATGGTGGTGTCGGCCCAGCCGGTGGCGCCTTCAGCGGGGATGGTCGAGGCGATGGCTTGTTTTTCCAGCTGCAGGGCGTTGACCTGATACGGCCAGGAACCGGAGGCCATCACGCCTTCGTTTTTGAAGTCGCTCATTTGCACGGTCGCATCGTGCCAATAGCGATGGACCAGGCTGTGCTGTTTGCGCAGCAGATCCAGCACCGCGGCGTACTGGGCTTCGTTCAGTTCGTAGGGGTCTTTGATGCCCAGTTCGGGCTGTTTTGTTTTCAAATACAAGGCGGCGTCGGCCATGTAGATCGGGCCGTCATAGGCTTGCACGCGGCCTTTGTTGGATTTGCCATCCGGCAATTTTTGCTCCTCAAACACCACGCTCCAGCTGGTTGGCGCGGCGGGGAAGGTTTTGCTGTTGTACATCAGCACGTTCGGGCCCCACTGATAGGGGGCGCCGTAGGTTTGCTTATCAACGTTGTACCAGGGCGCGTCTTTCAGCCGAGCGTCGAGGTTTTTCCAGTTGGCGATCAGCGCGGTATTGATCGGTTGCACGCGCTTGCCGGCGATCAGTCGCAGC
>MHZN01000135.1:0-682 GCA_001830395.1 Pseudomonadales bacterium RIFCSPLOWO2_12_59_9
ATGGCCGCCCTGGTGGCGTGTAAGGCGTCCTCCATGAGGGCCTTTTTGGCCTTCATCTCCGTCTCCGTAGCGGCGCCTACGTTTATCTGGGCCACCCCGCCGGCCAGCTTGGCCAATCTCTCCTGGAATTTCTCCTTATCGTAGTCACTCGTGGTGGCCTCCATCTCGGTGCGGATCTGTTTTATCCGTCCAGTTACTGCGTCATGGGAACCAGCCCCCTGGATTATCGTTGTATGCTCCGAGTCTATGGTCACCTTCTTGGCACGGCCCAACTGGTTCAACTCCACCTCCTCCAGTTGCACGCCCAGGTCTTTGAAGAGGGCCTCTCCCCCGGTGAGGATGGCAATATCCTCCAGCATGGCCTTCCTCCTGTCGCCGTAGCCGGGGGCCTTGACGGCACAGCAGGATATGGTCCCTTTGAGCTTATTCACTACCAGGGTAGCAAGGGCCTCGCCCTCTACGTCCTCAGATATGAGGAGGATGGGCTTGCCGCTCCTGGCAACCTTCTCCAGTAAGGGCACTAAATTCTTTATGCCGGACAGTTTGTCCTCATAGACAAGTATGTAGGGGTTGTCCAGTTCTACCCGCATATCTTCGACATTGGTTACAAAGTGGGGGGAGAGGTATCCTCTATCAAACTGCATCCCCTCCACTACCTCCACCTCCGTTACGGGGCGGCGGC
>MHZN01000135.1:1056-31891 GCA_001830395.1 Pseudomonadales bacterium RIFCSPLOWO2_12_59_9
CCAGGCGTCATAGTCAGTCCAACCCAACGTATCAAGCTGGGTCTGCACCTGTTGACGCAAACTGGCGCAACTGTGCGCGGCCGACAAGCCCAGCCCGCCTTCGGCCACGGCAAATAAATCGGGATAACGCTGCTGCCAGGGTAACCAGAAATCGGCCTGATGCCGCGCCCGATAACCGCCATAGCCGAGCCAGTGCAATTGCATGCCCATGGCTTGCAGGTCGCGCACCGTCGGGGTGTCTTGCGGCTCGCCACGCAACAAGCCAACCACCGGAAAACCAAAGCGTTTACCGGCACCAGCCAAGGCATGCAGATGATTGGAGTACGGCCCACCAAGGCTGATCAGCCCGCTAAAACCGGCCTTGGCGGCGGCAGTCAAATAGGGCGCCAACTTGAACCATTTATTACCGGAGATCAGCGGATCAATCAGCTCCAGGCGCAGCACGGCCAATTCAATTCCGGCCGTGCGCGACCAGTCAAACTCCAGGGACTCAAGCGGGGCCTGCGGTTGCCAGTGCGGGACGACTAATGACAAAGGTTAACCCGCAGTGCGCAAGGGACTTTTGCTCTTGTGTCGCGCACAGCAATTGGATTGCCCCAGCACAAAGCGACTCGGCGCATCGACGCGGTCCAACGGCATGCCGCAGCGCTCGCCGCTGGGCAATAGGCCCGCGCAGGTGGGCGATTGATAGTGCGCATGCCATTCACGGTACTGCGCCTCGCTGACAAAACATTTGGCCGCCACATAGGCCATGGGATTGTCTTGATAACGCGCGATATCGGCCAACGGAATAGTCAGATGGCCGGCGCCTGGGTGATACACCACAAACACCACGCCAAGCTTGGACAAGCGCTCCAGCACCTGCTCACTGCCCTGCCCGGCGAACTCGTCGCGCTCACGCTTGAGGCGCACGACCTCTTGCTCTAACTGGGTATCCAGTTCGTTACGGTAGGCCAGTTCGACATCGCGAATGGCAATCTGCTCTTTGTACTCAACCACTGCCGCCGCCACCTTGGCGTGCAACTCGCTTTCAAACTGGCGCCGAAGGATATCGGCCTCAGTTTGCGCATGCTGCTCAAGTGCCCGCAGCTGCCCGGTCATTTGCTCGCGACTGCTTTGAAAGCCCTCCGCCTGACTGCCCAACTGGGTCTTGAGGCTGAGGTTCAACTCTTCCTGCTGACGCAATGCCTGCTGCAGTGTCCGCAACTGGGTTTGCAGTGACTGATTTTGCTCATCGCTGGCGGAGCGAGACCTAACCTCGTCTTGCTCATCGCGCAGCGCCAACTGCTCTTTGTATTCAACCACCGCCACGGCCACTTTTGCCTGTAACTCAGCCTCAAACTGCCGGCGTAGAATATCCGCCTCGGTTTGCGCGTGCTGCTCAAGGGCGCGCAGTTGGGCGGTCATCAGCTCCCTACCGCTGCGGAACTCATCGGCCTGGGCAGTCAGCTGCGCCTTGAGACTGGTATTTAATGCCTCCTGCTGGCGCAGTGCCTGCTGCAAAGCTTGCAACTGAGTTTGCAGCGCCAGATTTTGCTCGTCGCTGGCCATGCGGAACTTGCCCAACTCTTGCTCATGCTGCTGGGCCAGGCTGTTGATTCGCAAGCGTTGCTGTTTAATTAGCTGAGCCGCCTTAACACGCTGCTCTTGGTCAACCTTCTCAGCCTGCACCTGGGCTTGCTGCTCAGCCTGTAACTGCTGTGGATCGGCCGGATGCCAGTGATCTTCGACAGCCATCTGCAGGCGCTCGGCAGCGACCAATTGCGGCGCATCATCCTCAACCAGCAGACCCATGTGATTGCGCTTAACCGCATCGCGCAGCAGCGCCAAATCGTTGTGCCCCGGGCTCAGGCTTGGGTCCCACAGGTGCATTTGATGCCAAGACACCGGGCATTGGCTGCGGCACGCTAAACGAATGGGCCCGGCGCCCAGATCCGGTCCACGCCCGGCGTTCTCGGCCAGATGCCGCAGCGGAATGTTCCAGCCGCTATCGGCGGCACCTTTTTCGTCAAAATCGAGATAGAAGAACACCGCCGAGCGCACCAGCAAGCGCGGATTAATCAGCAAGTAGGCCATGCGCATCTGCTGGTCGGCGTATTCCGGCATGTTGACCACACCGTCGAGCAACGCCTCAAACTCGGCAAAGAGCATTTCCTTGCAGATCCCGCCACGCTCACTGAAGAACATCACGGCTTCGACCATCTGCGGTTTTTTCTGCAGGCTCATGAACATTCCTCTAAACCGACCAAGCACCCGACGCCGCGGCCGACATTCAACCCGCCCAGTGCGAACCTGAACAGTCAAACGCCAGCCTGTGCCTTGCAAGTTTAGGGGAAAATCACCGACGGGCAATGTGACTGGGTTGGCAGTCGCCCAGCCGCCAAGCCGCAGGGAACCTGCGGCAAGCAAAAACTGTGATGCGGTCGGACAGTGCCGCGCGGCTGGCGGCCAGGCATATTGCTGCGCCAGCCAGGACGGCAAGCGCCGGACCAGAATATAGCCAGGCGCTTGCCGGGCACTCACAAAGCAGAGCCATCACTTCAAGATCGACGACTTTGCATCGCCAACCTAGACGGAGCAGCCAAAGCGTTGCAGCCGCATTAGCGGCTCCGCCGGCCTAGACATAGACGGCGGCTTACAACCCAGCAGCTAAGCGCGAACCCTGATTAATCGCACGCTTGGCATCCAACTCTGCCGCCACATCCGCGCCACCGATCAAGTGCACCTTCTGCCCGGCGGCTTCCAGCGCTGCCTGCAACTCACGTTGCGGGTCTTGGCCGGCGCAGATGATAACGGTATCGACCGGCAGCAACTGCGGCTCACCAGCGGCAATCCGTACATGCAGCCCGGCGTCATCGATCTTCAGGTACTCGACGCTGTTGAGCATTTGCACGTTTTTGTTCTTCAAGCCGGCGCGGTGAATCCAGCCAGTGGTTTTACCCAAGCCATCACCCACTTTGGATTTCTTGCGCTGCAGCAAGAACACCTCGCGCGCCGGTGCATGCACCTGCGCCTTGATACCCGCCACCCCGCCACGGGCAACCAGATCGGTATCGATGCCCCACTCTTTCCAGAAGGCTTCGCGATTGAGGCTGGTGGCTTCGCCCTGATGGGTGATGAACTCCGACACATCGAAACCAATGCCGCCGGCGCCAATCACCGCAACCCGCTGACCCACTGGCTTGCGACCGAGGATGGCATCCAGGTAATTGATCACCATCGGATTATCCACACCGTCGATTTCCGGAGTGCGTGGCGCAATGCCGGTGGCCAGGATGACTTCATCAAAACCGCCTGCGGCCAACTCAGCCGCATTGACGCGGGTATTCAGGCGCAGTTCGACACCAGTGGTTTCCAGCTTGCGCTTGAAGTAACGCAAGGTTTCCACGAACTCCTCTTTGCCCGGCACCCGTTTGGCCACATTGAACTGACCGCCGATCTCACCGGCCGAATCAAACAAGGTCACCTGATGACCACGCTCAGCCGCCACTGTGGCGGCAGCCAGGCCCGCAGGACCGGCGCCGACCACGGCAATCTTCTTCACCGCCATGGTTTTGATGTAGTTCAACTCGGTTTCGTGGCAGGCCCGCGGATTAACCAGGCAACTGGTCAACTTGCCGCCGAAGGTGTGATCCAGACAAGCTTGGTTGCAGCCGATGCAGGTGTTGATCTCATCGCTACGGCCGGCGGCGGCCTTGTTGACGAAATCCGGGTCAGCCAAGAATGGCCGCGCCATGGAGACCATGTCGGCGTCGCCTTCGGCCAACACTTGCTCGGCGATTTCGGGCGTATTGATACGGTTGGTGGTGATCAGCGGGATGCTGACTTCGCCACGCAACTTGGCGGTAACCTTGGTAAAGGCCGCGCGCGGCACCTTGGTGGCGATGGTTGGAATGCGCGCCTCGTGCCAGCCGATCCCAGTGTTGATAATGGTCGCACCGGCCTGCTCGACGGCCTTGGCCAGCAGAACTATTTCGTCCCAGCTGCTGCCGCCCTCGACCAAGTCGAGCATCGACAGTCGATAAATAATGATGAAGTTTGGCCCGACCGCTTCACGCACCCGACGGATGATTTCCACCGGCAAACGCATACGGTTTGCGTAGCTGCCGCCCCAGCGATCGGTGCGCTGATTGGTGTGCAAGGCCAGGAACTGGTTAATGAAATAACCTTCCGAACCCATGATCTCAACGCCGTCATAGCCGGCCACTTGCGCCAGTGCCGAGCAGTTAACGAAGTCCTGGATTTGCTGCTCGATGCCTTCTTCATCCAGTTCGCGTGGCTTGAACGGATTGATTGGCGCCTGGATGGCGCTCGGCGCCACCGACTGCGGGCTGTAGGCATAACGGCCAGCGTGCAAAATCTGCATGCAAATCTTGCCGCCCGCTTCGTGCACGGCCTGAGTAACAACCTTGTGCTTCTCGGCCTCTTCCAGCGTGGTCAGCTTGGCCGCACCGGCATACACCCCGCCTTCGGCGTTCGGGCCAATACCACCGGTCACCATCAAGCCAACGCCACCCAGGGCACGCTCGGCAAAGTAGGCCGCCATGCGCTCAAAACCACCGGGCTTCTCTTCCAGGCCGGTGTGCATCGAACCCATCAGGGTGCGGTTACGCAGCGTGGTAAAACCCAGATCAAGCGGGGCCAACAAATGCGGGAAATGAGCGGCAGGCATAAAAACTCCAGAGCAGGCAGTGTATTCACGGAATGTCGCCGGCCTTAGCAACGACAGCGATCAGTTATGTGCTGACAATAAAGACCCGCAAGGCGACGATCAATGACTGTAAATCACAACTTATTGATCGAAATGCGCAGTCAGCCTTGGCAAACGCCACCCTCACCCCTAATCTGAGCGCAAATCGCCGCCCGGACATGGACAGCATGAGCCACAACTGCAGCAATCTACGCCCATGAAAGCACCCCGCGTTCGCCTCGGTGATTTATCGGTGGGCTTTGTGCAATGTTTAGCCGAAAGCGTGCAAGCCCTAGGACAAGACCCGCACGCCTTGCTCAAGCAGTTTGACCTGGAGCCGGCGCGCCTGGCGCAACCGCGGGCGCGTCTGTCGATTCCGCGCTATATGCGCCTGGGACATGCCGCCATGCAACTGACCAACGCCGCCCAGCTGGGCCTGCAAATGGGTCAACTCAGCCGTTTCAACCAGGCAGGCCTGGCGGGCATTACCGCAGCGCAAGCACCCACGGTGCGGGAAGCCGCGCGCACGCTGATTCGTTTTGAGCCGCTGTATGCCTACAACTATCGGGGCCAGTCGAGTTTTCACGAAAACGCCCAGGGCGCCTGGCTGCGCTTCTACTCCATCAGCCCGTATAACGCCTACAACCGTTTCGTGGTCGACTCGGTATTGGCCGGCTGGGTACAACAACTGAGCACCTTGGCTGGCCAACGCCTGAGTGCGGAACAGACCTGCATCGAGTTCGCCGCCCCCAGCTATGCCGAGCACTACCCGCCAGTCTTTAGTGGCCCGGTTGAATTTGCCGCCGAGTGCAATCAGCTGCAGTTAAGCCAAGCCAGCCTGGCCCTGCGCAACCCGCAGCACTGCCCGAGTACCTGGCGGCATTTACTGGAGATTTGCGAGCGCGAACTGGAGCAGTTAACCCGCACCCGTAGTCTGACCGAACGCATCAGCCAACTGCTAGGGCCATTACTGCACGGGCGCGAGCCGGAGCTGGCCGAGATTGCCGCACGCCTGCAACTGCCGAGCTGGACCCTGCGGCGCAAATTGGCCGAGGAAGGCACGCAATTTCGGACGGTGCTCAACAACACCCGCCACGACCTCGCCATCAGCTATATCCGCGACACTGACCTGGCCTTTGGTGAAATTGCCTTTCTGCTTGGTTTCGCTTCAGCAGAGGCCTTTCAGCGCGCCTTTAAGCGCTGGAGCAGCCAGACTCCCGGCGAATTCCGTCGCAGCCAGCGCCACGCCAACTAAAGCCATTCAGAGCTCGGTGGCATCATCTATGGGCTCAGCCGGCTCCCAGTCAGTGGCGTGGTAGTCGAGCAGTTCTTCTTGATAGTCGTTCACGGGGATAATCCTTGATTGCGAAAGTTAGTCTTACCAAGACCCACCTCACAGCCTAAAGATTCCCAATGAACGAAAGATGACAACAAAAACCGAGACAAAAGAAAAACCCCCAAGCATTTCTGCTTGAGGGCTTTCGAATATGGCGCAGCGGACGGGACTTGAACCCGCGACCCCCGGCGTGACAGGCCGGTATTCTAACCAACTGAACTACCGCTGCGCAGCGGCCGAACTTTCGTTCGTACTCGTGAGAACTGGTGGGTGATGACGGGATCGAACCGCCGACCCGCTGCTTGTAAGGCAGCTGCTCTCCCAGCTGAGCTAATCACCCAGTGTCTCGCGAGGTGTGCAATTTACCCATGGGGCGATGCTAAGTCAATAGCCTGCTTGAAGTTTTTCTAAAAACAGACAAATTTCAAAGCACCTGGCAAAGCATCAACTGATGCCTTGCCAGCAAAATCCAGAGAGTCAGTGCCCTTGGCCAAACAGTTACAACTACAGACGCAAACAGCCTTTATAGCGCCGCTAAACCACGGGCCAAGTCGGCCTTGAGGTCAATCACATCCTCCAGGCCAATCGCCAAACGAATCAGGCTGTCGCGAATGCCTGCCGCGGCGCGATCATCGGGTGATAAGCGGCCATGGGTAGTGGTCGCTGGGTGCGTAATAGTGGTTTTGGTGTCACCCAGGTTGGCCGTGATCGAAATCAGCCGCGTGGCGTCGATAAAACGCCACGCAGCCTCTTTACCACCGACCACCTCAAAGCTCACCACCGCACCGAAACCGCTCTGCTGCCGCCTAGCCAACTCATGTTGCGGATGGCTGGGCAAACCGGCGTAGTAGACTTTCGCCACCTGCGGCTGCTGCTCGAGCCACTCGGCCAGCGCTTGGGCACTGGCGCAATGGGCCAGCATGCGCAAACGCAGCGTCTCCAAACCCTTGAGAAACACCCAAGCATTGAACGGGCTCATGGTCGGCCCGGCGGTGCGCAAGAAGCCCACCACCTCGGTCATCTGCGCCGAACGGCCCGCCACCACACCGCCCAGGCAACGACCCTGGCCATCGATAAACTTGGTGGCCGAATGGATAACGATATCCGCCCCCAGTGCCAAGGGCTTTTGCAGCACCGGCGTGCAGAAGCAGTTATCCACGATCAACTGCGCCGAACGCCCATGGGCCAGCTCGGCCAGCGCCGCAATATCAACCAGTTCAGCCAAGGGATTGGACGGCGATTCGACAAACAGCAGCTTAGTATTAGCCTTGAATGCGCGCTGCCAAGCATCAAGATCGGTCAGCGGCACATAGTCGACCTGAATGCCGAAGCGCTTAAAGTACTTCTCAAACAGAGTCACGGTGGCGCCGAACACGCTGCGCGACACCAGAATATGATCGCCGGCGCTGCACAGGCTCATGACACAAGCCAGAATCGCCGCCATGCCAGAGGCGGTCGCCACCGCTTGCTCAGCACCTTCGAGCGCCGCGATGCGCTCTTCAAAGGTGCGCACCGTGGGATTGGTATAACGCGAATACACGTTACCCGGCACCTCACCGGCAAAGCGCGCGGCCGCTTCGGCGGCAGAGCGGTAGACATAGCTCGAGGTAAAGAACAGCGCCTCGCCATGCTCGCCTTCTGGCGAGCGATGCTGACCGGCGCGCACCGCCAAGGTGTCGAAGGCTACGCCCTCGAGATCGCTGTCCAGTCTGCCAGCATCCCAATCCTGCGTCATGCCGCGCTCTCCGTTACCGAGTTGGTTAATTGTTATACAGATCGATTATCGCGCTAACGGCGCTGGACTTGACCTTGGACAGGTCATTACGCGCCTGCTCGATCTTGTTCAGATAGGCCGAATCGATGTCGCCCGTCACGTATTCGCCATTGAATACCGAGTTATCGAAGCCCTGCAGCGCCGGATTGCTTTCACTGACCGCCTCGACCAAATCGGCCAGGTCCTGATAAATCAGCCAATCGGCGCCAATCAACTCAGCCACTTCTTCGGTGCTGCGATTGTGTGCGATCAACTCGTGAGCGCTCGGCATGTCGATGCCGTACACGTTCGGGTAACGCACCGCCGGCGCCGCCGAGCAGAAGTAGACATTCTTCGCCCCAGCTTCGCGCGCCATCTGGATGATCTGCTTGCAGGTGGTGCCGCGCACTATCGAGTCATCCACCAGCATGACGTTCATGCCGCGAAACTCTTGCTCGATGGCATTCAGCTTCTGCCGTACCGATTTCTTGCGGGCCGCCTGGCCAGGCATGATAAAGGTGCGACCTATATAGCGGTTCTTGACGAAGCCTTCGCGAAACTTCACACCCAGATGATTAGCCAACTCCAGCGCCGAGGTGCGACTGGTGTCGGGGATCGGGATCACCACATCGATGTCGTGCTCAGGCCGCTCACGGAGGATTTTCTCCGCCAGCTTCTCGCCCATCCGCAAGCGCGCCTTGTACACCGAGACGCCGTCCATGATCGAGTCAGGACGAGCCAGGTACACGTACTCAAAGATGCACGGTGAGTAGAAGGTCTTCGCGGCGCACTGACGGGTCGTCAGCTTGCCATCGGTGGTGATGTACACCGCCTCACCCGGGGCCAAATCGCGAATCAAGGTAAAGCCCAGAACGTCCAGCGACACGCTTTCCGAGGCGATCATGTACTCAACGCCTTCATCGGTGTGGCGCTGACCGAAGACAATCGGACGAATCCCATTCGGGTCGCGAAAGCCAACTATCCCGTAGCCGGTAATCATCGCCACCACGGCGTAACCACCAATGCAGCGCTGATGCACATCGGTGACCGCAGCAAACACGTCATCTTCGGTTGGCTGCAACTTACCGCGCTGCGCCAACTCGTGAGCGAACACGTTGAGCAGCACTTCAGAATCGGAGTTGGTGTTGACGTGACGCAGATCCGACTCGTAGATCTCTTTGGCCAGCTGCTCGACGTTGGTCAGGTTGCCGTTGTGCGCCAGCGTAATGCCATAGGGCGAGTTGACGTAAAATGGCTGCGCCTCGGCAGAGCTGGAGCTGCCGGCAGTTGGGTAGCGCACATGGCCGATGCCCATATGGCCGACCAAACGTTGCATGTGGCGCTGATGAAACACGTCACGTACCAGGCCGTTGTCCTTGCGCAAAAACAACCGGCCATCATGGCTAGTCACAATACCGGCAGCATCCTGGCCGCGGTGCTGGAGGACGGTAAGCGCGTCATACAGCGCCTGATTGACGTTCGACTTACCGACGATACCGACGATGCCACACATGTGACGCAACCCCTGCTAGTAGTACTGCTAATTCTGGGCATTGGTGCGCAGCACACAACACCCCTTTAACTGCGATGTTAACTCGGCGCGTGCAAACTGCTCGCAAACCACTGACCAGCCATCCCGACAATCAGGTTTTTTGACCAATCAGCGACTATTAGAAAATGTGGAATCAGGCTCGATTGCTGCCACCACGGATCTTGCTGAACCGGAGCCAGGCTTAGCAGCCCGGTTAATACCACCACCAGCAAGGCGCCGCGAGCGCCCCCGAAGACCATGCCAAGAAAGCGATCCGTGCCCGACAAACCGGTCACGCGCACCAGTTCACTGATCAGGAAATTAACCAAGGCGCCCACCAGCAAGGTGGCCACAAATAAAATCGCACAACCGGCGATGATCCGCGCCGAAGGCATTTCAATAAAATCGGTGAGGTGCTGGGCAAGCGCGCCGCCAAACATCCAGGCAACGACACCAGCAATGATCCAGGTAACCAGCGACAGGGCTTCTTTAACGAAGCCGCGCTTGAGGCTGATCAAACAGGAGATAACGATGATGGCGATAATCGCCCAATCAACCCAAGTAAGTGCCACAGCAAAGCCTGCATACATGAAAGGCCGACGATTTTAACAGAGCGCCGCCCTCACGGTAAGCCGCGCTTCAGCCTCGTTCGGGCTGAAAGCGCACCACAAAGCCATTGAGCTTTTGCTGACGGGTTAATTGATCGCGCAAACGATCGGCTTCAGCGCGCTCGATCACCGGCCCGACAAAGACCCGATTCATGCCTTCGACGTTGCGTACGTAGGCATTGTATCCGGCACCGCGCAGGCGATTCTGCAAGCTATCGGCACTGGTGCGACTGGATAAACTGGCCAGCTGAATCGACCAGCTAACGGACAAACCGTTGGCATCCAAACGACTGGCTGGCGCCGCGACTTCAGCGACCGGCGGTTTAGCTGCGGCTGGTGGCGTTACTGCGGCCACCGGCTTAGCCGGCACAGCTACGGCGGGTGCAGTTGCAGCGATTTCCGACTCGGTCATAGGGACCGGCTCATCGGGGAGCAATTGCGCCTGCGGCACGCTGACCGGGTCCAGCTCGACCTGCGGCATCACGGGCGCTTGCGGCATAGCCGGGGCATCGACCACCACGCGCTGCAAATCATCCTGACGAGACAGCAACATCGGCAAAAAAATCACCATCAACGCCAGCAGCACTAAAGCGCCGACGATTCGCTGCTTGAGCCCACTATCGAGCAAAGCCATTGCCTACCTCCTGTGCAGCAGAACAAGCCAACCATTCCAAGGCTTGTGCAACGCAATAAAAAGATCCAAAAACCAGAATTTCATCTTCTGCCGTGGCCTGCGTGCACTGCGTCTGCAGTGCAGCCGCGACATCCGCATAGGCCTCGACCTGGGCACCCAGGTTAAGCAGCGCCGCCTTTATTTCTGCCGCTGGACGCGAGCGCTCGCAGGGCAAAGTGGCCACCGCCCAATCCTGGACCTCATCGCGCAAGGCATTCAGCACCCCCGACAAGTCTTTATCCGCCAGCAAACCAAACACCGCCAGACGCTTGCCAGGCACTGGCCGGCTAGCGAGCAGCTGAGCCAGATACTCAGCCGCATGGGGATTATGCCCAACATCCAGCAGCAGTGTCAGTGACTTACCTTGCCAATGCAGCTGACGCCGATCCAAACGCCCAACCACCCGCGTCGCCGCCAAGGCTGCCGCCAGCCGCGCAGGCTGCCAAGGTAAATCCAGCAAGGCGTAGGCTTGCAGGGCCAAGGCGGCGTTTTCCAGCGGCAAATCCAGCAAGGGCAAAGCGTCTAACTGCAAGACTTCGCCGCGTGCATTCAGGCCGCGCCAGTGCCAGGCCTGGTCATCGACCGTCAGAACATAATCACGCCCACGCACAAACAACGGACAGTCGAGTTCCGCCACCCGCTCAAGCAATGGCAGCGGCGGGTCGAGGTCACCGCACAAAGCCGGCCTCCCGGCACGCAGAATACCGGCCTTCTCGAAGGCCACCGACTCACGGGTATCCCCCAACCAGTCGGCGTGATCCAGGCCGATACTGGTGATCAACGCCAGATCGGCATCAATCAGGTTGACCGCATCCAGCCGCCCGCCCAATCCCACTTCGAGAATTACCGCATCC
Organism: Pseudomonadales bacterium RIFCSPLOWO2_12_59_9; assembly: GCA_001830395.1. Classification (GTDB taxonomy): domain Bacteria; phylum Pseudomonadota; class Gammaproteobacteria; order Pseudomonadales; family Pseudomonadaceae; genus Aquipseudomonas. Next base: position 12,502 of record MHZN01000135.1, read on the forward strand.
AACGCGGTGCGCTCAAACAGCCAAAAGGCCGCCAAAGTGCCCATCTCAAAATAAGTCAGGGATATCTGGGCGCGGGCGCGCTCAACCTCAGCAAAGGCGGCGCAGAGCTCGACGTCAGTGGCATCGACACCGGCAATCCGGACCCGCTCGTTGTAGTGCAATAGATGCGGGGAGCTGTAAACCGCCACTTTAAGCCCCTGCGCGAGCAGCAAGGACTCCAAAAAGGCGCAGGTAGAGCCCTTGCCGTTAGTGCCGGTTACGGTAATAACCAAGGGCGCTGGCCGACTCAAGCCCAGCTGGGTGGCAACCTGTTGCACGCGCTGCAAACCCATGTCGATGGCCGAGGGGTGCAATTGCTCCAGATAACTCAGCCAGTCGGCCAGCGCCCGTTGCGTCATAGGGCAGCGATCGCCGCTGTTGTTACTGGCGTAGGCGTAGGCAAATGCTGCATCTGCGCCAAGATGCGAGCCAACCGCGGACGTAACTCTTCACGGTGAATGATCATGTCGATAGCGCCGTGCTCAAGCAAAAACTCACTGCGCTGAAAGCCTTCAGGCAACTTCTCGCGCACCGTTTGCTCGATCACCCGTGGCCCGGCAAAACCAATCAAAGCACGCGGCTCGGCCACTATGACATCACCGAGCATCGCCAAACTGGCCGATACGCCGCCATAAACCGGGTCGGTCAACACCGAAATAAAGGGCACGCCCTCTTCGCGCAAACGCGCCAGCACCGCCGAGGTTTTTGCCATTTGCATCAGCGAAATCAACGCTTCTTGCATGCGTGCGCCACCTGAGGCGGCAAAGCAAACCAGCGGGCAGCCCTTTTCCAACGCGACATTCGCCGCCCGGACAAAACGCTCGCCAACGATGGCGCCCATCGAGCCCCCCATAAAACCAAATTCGAAAGCACAAACCACCACCGGCAAACCGAGCACGGCGCCGCGCATGGCTATTAGCGCATCTTTTTCGCCAGTCTGTTTTTGTGCTGCGAGCAGACGATCTTTGTATTTTTTGCTGTCGCGAAACTTCAGTCGATCAACTGGCTCAAGTTCGGCGGCGATCTCTTCACGGCCCTCGGCATCAAGAAAGATATCCAGCCGCGCCCGCGCGCCGATGCGCATGTGGTGATTGCATTTCGGGCAGACGTCCAAGGTCTTTTGCAACTCAGGACGGTAAAGCACCGCCTCACAGGACGGGCACTTGTGCCACAAGCCCTCGGGGACCGAGCTCTTTTGCACCTCAGAACGCATGATGGTGGGAATCAGCTTGTCGACCAGCCAGTTACTCATGCTCTCTTTCTCCAGCTCTTAATTCTAAAATTGTGGGCCCAGCCTAGCTGCAGGCCTCGGCCATGCAGTGCAGACCCGAGCAAATGCTTGATTGCAGCTTGATGGACGGCCAAGCATCTGCGGTCGTCACATAGCACTACCAACCGCAAAACCATGCCTCAGCAACATTCCAGCACGCCCGTTCAAGCCTTAGGCGCGGCGAACCTCACGCAAAAAAGCCTCAACTTTGCCAGCATCTTTGATTCCCTTGCTCGCCTCTACCCCTCCACTGACGTCCACCGCATAAGGGCGCACCTGCTCGATAGCGGCAAACACATTCTGTGGCGTAAGTCCGCCCGCCAGTATCACCGGTTGGGACAATTTATGCGGCACCAATGACCAATCAAATGCGGCGCCAGTGCCGCCCGGAATACCGGGAACAAAGGTGTCGAGCAAAATCCCCGAGGCATCTGCATAGGGCGCGGCCAGCTGGGTAACATCATCACCCGGCTTAATTCGCAGCGCCTTGATGTAGGGGCGCTGGTAACCGGCGCAATCAGACGGAGTCTCGTCGCCATGAAACTGCAGCAGGTCCAGCGGCAACCCGTCAAGAAGCCTGGTTAACTCGCGGCGATCGGTATTAACAAACAAACCAACCGTAGTCACGAAGGGTGGCAGGGCTGCGATAATTCCTCGCGCCCGCTCAATGCTGACGGCTCGCGGACTCTTCGAGTAAAACACAAAACCCAAGGCATCAGCGCCAGCGGCGACCGCGAGCAATGCATCCTCGATGCGGGTAATGCCACAGACCTTGCTGCGTACGACTGACACCTTAGGGCTACCTCAGACTATTGGATGGCTGTGCAAATCTTACTCAAGACCAGCCATGACATCCGGCAAACCGGATAAAAAATGCGGACCGAGATAACGCACCGGCAAATCAAAGTCCTGGGCATATTCAACCTGCACCAGATACAAGCCAAATGGATGCGCCGTTCCCCCGCCGGTGCGGCGCACGCGACCTTCCAGCACCTCACGCGCCCATTCAACCGGACGCTCACCCGCACCGATGGTCATCAGTACGCCAGCGATATTGCGGACCATATGATGCAAAAAGGCATTGGCACGAATATCCAACACTATCAGCCGGCCAAAGGTCTGCAACTGCAAATGGTGAACCGTTTTGATCGGCGACTTGGCCTGACACTGGCGCGCACGAAACGCACTGAAATCATGGGTACCTACCAGCTGCAAGGCGGCGCTGCGCATCAGTTCGACATCCAAGGGCCGATGATTCCAGGTGACCTCTTCGGCCATATGCGCGGGACGGATCTGATCGTTGTAGATGACATAACGATAGCGCCGCGCCTTGGCGCTAAAGCGCGCATCAAAATGTGCCGGCATTAGCTTGGCCCAAGCCACGCTGATGTCCGCCGGCAAATTCATATTGGCGCCCATCACCCAGGCATGCAGGCTGCGCTCAACATGAGTGTCGAAATGCACCACCTGGGCGCTGGCATGCACCGACGCATCGGTGCGACCGGCGCAACTCAGAGTAACCGGCGCACCACCCGCAACTTTCGACAGGGCTTTTTCCAGGGTTTCCTGGATGGTTGGCACGCCAGCCCGCTGGCGTTGAAAACCACGATAGCGCGAACCCTTGTACTCAATCCCGAGAGCCACTCTGAAAATGCCAGTGGCAGCCACATTGGCTGCCACTGGTAATACTGCTTCAGTCATTGATCAAGTGAGACGGGCGATCAAGTCGCGCGCCTCCTGCTGTTGAACGTCACTGCCTTCGGCAACAACCTCATCGAGAATGTCGCGTGCCCCTTCGGTATCGCCCATATCGATGTAGGCACGGGCCAGGTCAAGCTTGGTTGCCGACTCGTCGGTGCCGGACAAGAAGTCGAAGTCGTCATCACCATCCAGGTCTTCGGCAGATTCCAGATCAAGCAGCGGTGCGTCCAGATCGTCCATAACATCCGGCTGATCGAGGTTGCTCGCCAGCTGCTCAAGCTCAGCCGTCACCTCATCAAGATGAGCGGCAAAACTATCAGTGCTTAGCTCTGCAGGTGCTTCTTCAGCCAAAGACAGATCGAAATCGGCTGGCAGGTCAAGCCCATCAACCTGCTCGTCTGCCGGCAAATTCAGGCTCAGCTCAGAAAAATCATTAGCCACTGCCGCAGGCTCATCATCCAGGCTCAAGAGGAAATCTTCATCGGCAGCAGCCACTGCAGGCTGACCATCGGTTTCCATTTCCAGACTGAAATCGGCCAGATCAAAGTCGTCCTCTGCAGCGGAAACCGGGGAATCCAACTCAAGATCAAAACTCAGCTCTTGATTCGCAGCAGGTTTAACCGCCTCATCAGCCAAATCAAAATCACCATCCAGACTCAGGTCGGCAAAGTCAGCGTTTGAGCCCTGCGCATTGCTCGCGGCTAAATCGCTATCCAACTCAGCCTCAAGATCATCCAAGCTTAGATCGAACGCATCATCCATATCTTGCCCAGGAGCCGCCGCCGCAGGCTCATCCAAGTCCAGATCATCCAGATTAAAGGCATCCAACTCAGCATCCATATTGCTTGCGGCAGCAGCAACCCCAACAGCTACCGCAGCGGCAGTCATGCTTGGGTACTTGGCTTTAATTTGATCGACATCGGCAGTCACTCCACCGATTTCACGCAGCTCGCTCTCTTGCCGAGCGAAACCATCACGATCGCCCAGCTCAGCCTGCACTTCGAGTAACTTCAGGCGTAAATCGCTGCGCTGCGGCTCATCATTGATGGCGTTTTGCAACAGCTCAGCAGCCTGATTGAAGCGACCATAGGCAATATAAATATCGGCTTCACCCAACGGATCCGCAGTTTGAGCCGTCACGCGTTCAGGCGCAGCATCAAGATCAGCCTCTGCATCGAGCGGAGTATCTAGCTCGCCGAAGCTGCTTTCTGGCAGTTCCAGATCGGTGTCGAGCGACTCCGCATCGTCTGCATGCAGACCTTCGAGCAACTCAGCTTCTTTCTGAGCATTACGCTTGGACAGCATCATCAAACCGACCAGCAACGCCAGTAAACCACCACCGCCGGCAATCGCCAGGAGCATTGGATTAGCCAGCAGGCCATCGATAAAGCTTTCCGCCTCTGGCTCAGCAACTGGTGCCACCGCAGGCGCAACGGCAACGGGCTTAACCGGCTCGGCAGGTTTAACAGGGGGAACAGCAACAGGCTTAACGGCTTCAACTGGAGCAGGCACTACAGCTTCAGCGGGCTTGGCGGGCTCTTCGCTGTAGTTGAAATCTGTTGCTGGCGGAGTGCCAACCACAGGTTTGGCAGGCTCGACTGCCGGCACAGGAGCAGGAGCCGGCACCGCCGGAGCAACCGGCTCTTTTACCGCCGGCGCCGCAACTGCCGGCTCTTTGATCGCGGGCACTGGCGCTACAACCACAGCCGCCGGTTGCGCTGCAGTTTTGCCTTTAGCCGCCAGATCAGCCTGAAGCTTGGCCAGCTGATCATCTTTGAGTTGAATCAAACGCTGCAACTTATCCAGCTGACTTTGCAGATCGGTCATCCGACCTTTCAGCTCGCCATTTTCACGGCGAGTGGAATCCAAGCTTTCCTTGGTCACTTGCAGTTTGTCATTTAGCGCCTTGCTGTCGCCATTTGCGCCTTTGTCGCTGCCTGCACCAGCCTTGCCGGCCTCAGCTGAAACCAACTGCAAACTGTCTTTGGTTTCAGTTTTTGCAGGTGCGGCACCGGCAACATTACGTTTAGTTGCATCCAGCTGGCGATTTTCGCTGCTGGCAATGCTGCGACCTTCGCGCCATGCGGCAGTTTGCTCATTAACCTGGGCAATCGCCTCGCTTGGCGAGCGACTGTTGATTTGTTGTTGATCGGGTAGACGCAGCACCTGACCGCTTTTCAGGCGATTGATATTGCCGCCAATGAACGCGTCAGGATTGAGATCTTGAATGGCCAACATGGCCTGATGAGCATTCGCACTGCCGCCAGGCAGACGACGGGCAATTTCCCACAGAGTGTCACTAGAGGTGGTTTTGTAATCTTTGCCACTGAGTTTTTTGGATGTCGGCGCAACTGGCGCGGCTGTTGGACGGCTAGGCGCCGCTGCAACAGCCGCTGGCGCGGTAACCGGGCGCACTACGGGAGCTACAGGGCGTGACATCGGCGCAGCCACTGGCATTCTCGGTGCAGCTGCGGCAGTCGTTTGCGGCGAGTACAACGGAGGATCGAGCAACACGGTGTATTCGCGCAACAGTCGACCACTTGGCCAGAGCACTTCAACTAAAAAATTCAGGTAGGGTTCACGTATTGGCTTACTGGAGGTGACGCGAATAAAGCTTTTACCATTGGCCTTGACCACTGGCGTGAACTTGAGGTCATTAAGTAAAAACTGTCGATCAACTCCGGCCCGAGTAAAGTCCTCAGGCGAGGCCAAACTTGGAATCAGCTCGCCAGTGGCGAGGTCGCGCACTTCCAGCAATTCAATCTCTGCCACCAACGGCTGATCAAGCGAAGACTTCAGGGACACTTCCCCGAGCCCCAACGCTTGTGCCATACCAGAGCTCAGCGCCGAAGCAGCTGCAATTGCCAGTACTAGTTTGCGAACCTGAACCATAGCGTGATCCTTTGTTTTATCTTTTTTTTCTCGACGTACGCGAGGGTCTCAAGTCACTGACTGCATGCGCCTTGCGGCGAATCCCCGTCAGCGTTCAGCCAAGTCAGTATTGCTAAGTTAGAATGATTCTTCAAATCTAACGCTAAGTATCTTTTACAGATAGTGTTTTATCAACAACTCGGCTATTTGCACAGCGTTCAGTGAAGCACCTTTTCGCACATTATCAGACGCAATCGACAAATTCAGTTCAGTCAAATCATCCAACCCGTTTCGCAGCCGGCCGACATAGATCTCGTCTTGACCAACAGCATCACCAACTGCAGTTGGATAATCGCCCAATGCCACAAACTCGACACTTGCGGCCGACTCCAAAGCAGCAGCAATAGCCGGCAGATCAACCGCAGCCCCGGTCTGCACCGACAGGCTCAAACTATCGCCAAAAAACACCGGGGCCAACACACAGGTTGCCGCCACCGACAAGCTCGGCAGAGCCAATACCTGCTTAAGCTCGCGCGCCAGTCGCAGCTCAAGCAGACCATGACCGAACTCATCAACTACCCCCGCTTGCGGCAACAGATTAAACGCGATCTGCCGATCAAAAAAGCGCGGCTCCAGTGGCCGCACATTAAGCAGCTCGGCGGTTTGCCGGGCTAACTCGGTCACCCCCTCACGGCCCTGACTCGACACCGCCAAGCAAGCCGTCACAGTCACTCGCTGCAATTCAAGCAAACCACGCAAAGGCGCCAGCACTGTCGCCAAGGCAACCACCGATGGGCTAGGACTGGTCAATTGATAGGGCGCGGGCAGAGTTTTAAGCAGCTCGGCATTCGCCTCAGGCACCAGCCGCGGCGCCTGTTCGAGCGACAAAGCGCCGCTAAGGTCGATCAAGCTGCACCCAGCCTTATGGGCTAGCGGGGCAAAACGGCTAGTAACCTGTTCGCTGGCGGCAAAAAACACCAGTTGCACCTGGGCAAAGTCGAAGCCCTCGACTTCACGCACGCGCAGATTTTTACCTTTGAACGGCAACGAATGCCCAGCCGACTCGGCACTGGCCAGCAGATGCAAGGTACCCACCGGAAAATCGCGCTCTTCCAGCAGCTGCACCAGGGTTTCACCGAGCGTGCCAGTGGCGCCGACTACGGCGATATTAAAAGATTGGCTCACAGCATGACCTCAGGCGAAACGGGGAGCGGCACTGTAACTGCCACCCCGCACCCAGGCAATTTTAACAGGCCATTGAAAAACTACTGCGCTCGGCCATGCTGCGTTGAAATCAGCCTAAAAATGCTCATTTACGACCAGTAAACTGCGCTTTTTTGGCTGATTCCGCCTTGCCTGACCTTCGCTCGCTACTTTTTTCAACAGCCTGTTAAACCAGCGGCCGCGCCAACCTCGCGACCGCCAGCCACCACACTTAACGCTCCAGCAGAATCCGCAGCATGCGTCGCAACGGCTCGGCCGCGCCCCAGAGCAACTGATCGCCCACGGTGAAGGCGCCCAGGTACTGCGAGCCCATGTTCATCTTGCGCAAGCGCCCGACTGGTACGCTGAGGGTGCCGGTGACCGCGGTTGGCGACAGCTCACGCATGCTCGCCTCGCGCTGATTGGGTACCAGTTTGACCCAGGGATTGTGCTGACTGATCAAACCTTCGATGTCGGCCAGTGGCACATCCTTGTTCAGCTTGATGGTCAGTGCCTGGCTGTGACAGCGCATGGCGCCGATGCGCACGCAGAAACCATCGATCGGGATCGGGCTCTTGAAGCGACCAAGAATCTTGTTGGTCTCGGCCTGGCCTTTCCACTCTTCACGGCTCTGACCGTTGGGCAGCTCCTTGTCGATCCAGGGAATCAAGCTGCCAGCCAGAGGCACGCCGAAATTATCGGTCGGGTAGGCGTCGCTGCGCATCGCCTCGGCCACTTTGCGGTCGATATCGAGAATGGCGCTGGCCGGATTGGCCAGATCATCGGCCACCGCCGCATGGGTGGCGCCCATCTGCTTGATCAGCTCACGCATATTCTGCGCACCGGCGCCGCTGGCCGCCTGATAGGTCATGGCGCTCATCCACTCGACCAAGCCGGCTTCGTACAAGCCGCCCAAGGCCATCAGCATCAGGCTGACGGTGCAGTTACCGCCGATATAGTCTTTCGCGCCAGCATCCAGCGACTGGTCGATCACCTTGCGGTTGACCGGATCCAGCACTATCACCGACTCATCGGCCATCCGCAGGGTCGAGGCGGCGTCAATCCAGTAGCCTTTCCAGCCGGCTTCGCGCAGCTTGGGGAAAACTTCGCTGGTGTAGTCGCCGCCTTGGCAAGTGAGGATCACGTCGAGGCTTTTCAGCTCTTCAATGCTGTACGCATCTTTCAGCGGCGCCACTTCTTTGCCCACTGCCGGGCCTTGGCCACCGACATTGGAAGTGGTGAAGAACACCGGCTCGATCAAGTCGAAATCCCGCTCTTCCAGCATTCGCTGCATCAGCACCGAACCCACCATGCCCCGCCAACCGATCAGACCTACGCGCTTCATAGCACTACCTTCAATAAAGAGTCAGCGCGCAGCCTTGGCCGCGCGGCAAAAAATCACAAATTACGCAGGGCCGCGACTACCGCATCGCCCATCGCCGCAGTGCCCACCTTGGTGGTGCCGGCGCTGTAGATATCGCCGGTACGCAGGCCTTGATCGAGCACCAGGCTCACCGCCTGCTCAATGGCCGCCGCGGCTTCATGCAGATTGAAGCTGTAACGCAGCAGCATCGATACCGACAAAATGGTCGCCAACGGGTTAGCAATCCCCTGCCCTGCAATATCCGGCGCAGAGCCGTGGCAAGGCTCGTACATACCCTTGTTATTGGCATCCAAAGACGCCGACGGCAACATGCCGATCGAGCCGGTGAGCATCGACGCCTCATCAGACAAGATATCGCCGAACAAGTTGTCGGTGACCATCACATCGAACTGCTTGGGCGCGCGCACCAACTGCATGGCGGCGTTGTCGACGTACATATGACTGAGTTCGACGTCCGGATAATCCTTGGCCACCTCCATCACCACGGTGCGCCACAACTGGCTGGAGGCCAATACGTTGGCCTTGTCTACCGAACAGAGCTTCTTGCCACGGACTCGCGCCATGTCGAAACCGACCCGGGCGATCCGGCTGATTTCGCTCTCACTGTACGGCAGGGTGTCGTAGGCCATGCGCTGGCCATCTTCCAGCACCAGGGTTTCGCGCGGCTGGCCGAAGTAGATGCCGCCGGTCAGCTCACGGACGATCAGAATATCCAGCCCCGACACCACTTCGGCTTTAAGCGACGAAGCATCGGCCAGTTGCGGATAGAGAATCGCCGGGCGCAGGTTGGCGAACAAGCCCAGTTGCGAGCGGATTTTCAGCAGGCCGCGCTCCGGGCGCAGGGCCGGTTCGATCTTGTCCCACTGCGGGCCACCGACTGCGCCAAGCAGGATCGCGTCGGCGGCGCGGGCGCGCTCCAGGGTTTCATCGGCCAGCGGCACGCCATATTTCTCGTAAGCAGCGCCACCCAGCTCGTCGAAGCTCAACTCAAAACCCAGGCTGTATTTGTCATTCGCCAGCTGCAGCACCTTGACCGCTTCGGCCATGATTTCCGGACCGATACCGTCGCCTGGGAGAATCAGAATCTGCTTGCTCATTACGTCTCTCTCAATCAATTCGTTAAAAGCGCCGCTCTCAATCTGCTGCGCGATGAGGCCGCTCTACAGCGCGCCAAACAACCAGGGCTGGCTCTGCCGGTGTTTGGCTTCAAAGGCCGCAATCGCCTCGCCTTCCTGCAGGGTCAGGCCGATATCGTCCAGACCGTTGAGCAGGCAGTGCTTGCGGAAAGCATCGACCTCGAAGTGGTAAACCTTGCCGTCCGGGCGGGTCACGGTTTGCGCGGCCAGATCGACGCTCAGTTGATAACCCTCAGTGGCCTCGCACTGCTGGAACAGCTCATCCACTTCGGCCTCAGTCAAAATGATCGGCAACATGCCGTTCTTGAAGCTGTTGTTGAAAAAGATGTCGGCGTAGCTCGGCGCGATCACGCTGCGAAAACCGTACTCTTCCAGCGCCCAAGGCGCATGTTCGCGGCTCGAACCACAACCAAAGTTCTCCCGCGCCAAGAGCACACTGGCACCTTGGAAACGGGCGAAGTTGAGCACGAAATCCTTGTTCAGCGGACGATTGGCACAGTCCTGCCCCGGCTGCCCAACGTCCAGATAACGCCACTCATCGAACAGGTTCTGGCCAAAGCCCGAACGCTTGATCGACTTCAAGAACTGCTTGGGGATGATCTGATCGGTGTCGACGTTGGCGCGATCAAGCGGCGCGACCAAGCCGCTGTGCTGGGTAAACGCTTTCATTGGCCTGCTCCTGCTTGGTTCAGTTCACGCACATCAATAAAACGACCGGTAACTGCCGCAGCGGCGGCCATGGCCGGGCTGACCAAGTGAGTACGGCCGCCGGTGCCTTGCCGACCTTCGAAGTTACGGTTGGAGGTCGAGGCGCAATGCTCGCCATTACCGAGCTTGTCCGGGTTCATCGCCAGGCACATTGAGCAACCGGGCTCGCGCCACTCAAAACCGGCTTCGATAAAAATCTTGTCCAGGCCTTCGGCTTCGGCTTGCGCCTTGACCAAGCCGGAGCCCGGCACCACCAGCGCCTGCTTGATGGTTGAGGCCACTTTACGACCCTTGGCCACCACGGCGGCGGCGCGCAGGTCTTCGATCCGCGAGTTGGTGCAGGAGCCGATAAACACCCGATCCAGCTGGATCGAGGTGATCGGCTGATTGGCCGTCAGGCCCATGTATTTCAGCGCCCGCACAATCGAGTCGCGCTTGACCGGGTCGGCCTCGGCGGCCGGGTCTGGCACCTGGGCATCCACCGGCAGCACCATCTCCGGCGAAGTGCCCCAGGTGACTTGCGGCTTGATCAGCGCAGCGTCCAGCTCAACGATAGTGTCAAACTGCGCATCGGCATCCGAAACCAGATCGGCCCAGGCAGTGACTGCCGCATCCCAATCGGCGCCTTTCGGTGCGTAGGGACGGCCTTTCACGTAGGCGATGGTTTTCTCATCGGCGGCCACCACGCCCACCCGCGCACCGGCCTCAATGGCCATGTTGCAGATGGTCATGCGACCTTCCATCGACAGCTCACGAATCGCGCTGCCGGCAAATTCTAGCGCATGGCCGTTGCCACCGGCAGTGCCGATCTTGCCGATAATCGCCAGCACTATGTCTTTGGCGGTGACGCCGAACGGCACCTGGCCTTCGACCAGCACCTGCATATTTTTCATCTTCTTGGCCACCAGGCACTGGGTCGCGAGCACGTGCTCAACTTCCGAGGTGCCGATGCCATGGGCCAGCGCACCAAAGGCGCCGTGGGTCGAAGTGTGCGAGTCGCCACAGACCACGGTCATGCCCGGCAAAGTAGCGCCCTGCTCCGGGCCAACCACGTGAACTATGCCCTGACGGCTGTCGTTCATTTTGAATTCGAGGATGCCGAAATCGTCGCAATTCTCATCCAGGGTCTGCACCTGCAGGCGCGAGACTTCATCGGCGATCGACTCCAGCCCGCCCTGGCGCTCGGCCTTGGTGGTCGGCACGTTATGGTCGGGAGTGGCGATGTTGGCGTCGATCCGCCATGGCTTGCGGCCAGCCAAACGCAGCCCTTCGAAGGCCTGGGGCGAGGTCACTTCGTGGAGGATATGGCGGTCGATATAGATCAGCGACGAACCATCATCGCGTCGCTTAACTTCGTGCGCATCCCAGAGCTTGTCGTAGAGCGTTTTGCCGGCCATCGGTCAATCCTCATCAGGCGTGGTGTCAGTTAGCGGCCGCTCACGCGGCGCACAGTCAACGTGTAGTGCGGATGCTAGGGTCTTAGCACAAATAACTCAAATTCATATTTTTTATCCAAATCATTCCCTAATGGAATACTTTAACGCTATAAACGCCTTTGCCATTTGCGACTTGGAGCTCCAATGGATTTAGCCAGCCTCAACGCCTTTATTGCCATTGCCGAAACCGGCAGTTTCTCCCTGGCCGGTGAGCGCTTGTTTCTCACCCAGCCGGCCATCAGCAAGCGGATTGCCGGCCTGGAGCAGCAACTCAAGGTACGCCTGTTCGACCGCCTGGGCCGCGTAGTCAGCCTTACCGAAGCGGGCCGCGCACTGCTGCCACGGGCCTATCAGATTCTCGGTGTACTGGATGATACTCGCCGCGCCCTGACCAATCTGAATGGCGAGATCAGCGGCCGCCTGACCCTGGCCACCAGCCACCACATCGGCCTGCATCGGCTGCCGCCACTGCTGCGCGCCTTCACCCGCGCCTATCCGCAAGTGGCGCTGGATATTCAGTTTCTCGACTCGGAAGTCGCCTATGAAGAGGTGCTGCATGGCCGCGCCGAACTGGCGGTGATCACCCTAGCACCGCAAACCCGCGAGCCAGTACGCGCCGTTGCGGTCTGGGACGATCCGCTGGACTTTGTCGCCGCCCCCGAACACCCGCTGGCGGCTAATGGCCCGATCACCCTCAAGGACGTGGCCAAGCATCCGGCGGTATTCCCCGGCGGCAATACCTTCACTCACCACATAGTCCGGCGGCTGTTTGAAGCCCAGGGGCTAACGCCCAATATCGGCATGAGCACCAACTACCTAGAGACTATCAAGATGATGGTCTCCATCGGCCTGGCCTGGAGCGTATTGCCGCGCACCATGCTCGATGAGCAAGTGGCGCGCCTGCCCCTGGAGGGCATTCAGCTGCGCCGTCAGCTAGGCTATATCTTGCACAGCGAGCGCACCCTATCCAATGCCGCCCGCGCCTTTATGACGCTGCTCGACGCGCAGGCCGACCTTGCACCCGCAGCCGCCAAACAGCTACCTTGAGGCCAGTCCTAAAAATAACAAAGACTAGCGCCCGGCAACGCTCGCACCCCAGCGCAGAACAGCTCCGGCAGCTACTCAACTCATAACACAGGCACCCTGCATGACCGACTTGCCGTCCGCCCGTTCAGCCCTGATTCACCCGCACCCGGGCGAGGACGAACCGCAACTGCAGCAAGCCGCCGCCAGCCTGCTCGGCCTACTTGACCAGGAGCAGCTGGGCGTCTGGTGCTGGCCATTGGCGCACCACCGGCTCTACCTCTCCGACGCGGCCCGCCAATTACTCGGCCTGCTGAATCCTGTGCCCGACGCGCCACAGAGTTACCTTGAGCGGGTGCATCCCGACGACCAAGCCAGGGTCGAACAGGCGCTCAACCGACTGATCAATGGCCTCTCTCTGGAAACCGCCTTGCATCACCGCGTTCAGCACCGCGACGGGCACATGCGCTGGCTGCAACTGAGCGGTCAGCGCCAGTCACTGGCCAACGGCGAGCTGCAACTGATCGGTCTGCTGCGTGAAAGCCGCGCCGCGCAGACCTACGCCATCCCCCAGCAAGCCAAGGAACAAGGCTTTCAACACCTATTTCAAGCCATGCCCGAAGCCCTGCTGCTGCTCGACCTACACGCCGGCTGCGTGCTTGATGTGAATCCCAATTTTGAGCGGCTGTTTGGCTGGTCGGCGGCCCAAGTGCTGGGGCGCACCGGCAAAGACATTGGCATCTGGGCCAACAGCGAGCAGCCCGAGCAACTCTTTGCCGCCATGCTCAGCCAGCCACTGGTACTCAATCAGCCGGTGCAACTGTTCAACCAGACCCGGCAACGAATCCATGGCTTGCTGTCCTGGCAACAGTTGCAGCTGGACCAGCAGGACTGCCTGCTGGTCAGCTTCACCGACACCAGCAAACAGCTGCAGGCCGAGGCGGCCCTGCGGGCCAGCGAAAACAAATTTGCCGCCTCGTTTCGCAGCACCCCCGACAGCATGATCATTACCCAGCGCGAAACCGGCACTTTGCTGCAGATCAATCCGGCCTTTGAGCGCCAGTTTGGCTGGACTTCGACGCAAGCCATAGGCCGCACCACCCTGGAGATAGGCCTGTGGCGCGAGCCCCTAGAGCGGCAAACAATGCTCACCGCCCTGGCCGACGACGGCCGCCTGGAGCACCTGGAAGTCGAGTTTAGCCACCGCGACGGCAGCCACAGCACCAACCTGTTGTATGGCGCCGAATGCCTGATCGATGGACAAGTCTGCCTGGCCCTGACCCTGCGCGACATCACCCACCAGCGCCAGCAGGAGCAAGCCCTGCTCGACAGCCAGGAACGCCTGCAACTGGCACTGGAGAGCGCCGAACTGGGCCTCTGGGACTGGCACCTGCCCAGCAACCAACTGTTTGCCTCGGCCCGCGCCGCCAGCCTGCACGGTCTGGCTAACGAGACCTACAACGGCCCGTTGGAAAGCTTTTTCACCTACATTCCCCTGGAGGACCAACGCACCGCAGTGGCAGCCTTCAAGCAACTGCGTGACGGCCACCTAAGCAACACGCGCACCACCTATTGCGCCCAGCATGCCGACGGCAGCCAGCACTTTCTGGAAGGCAGCGCCAAGCTCTATCGCGACGCCCAGGACCAACCCGAACGCATGGTTGGGGTATTACGCGACATTACCGCCCGCACCCTGCGCGAGCAGGCACTGGCGGCCTCCGAAGAAAAGTTCGCCTCGCTGTTTCAGGGCAGCCCGGAGCCCATCTGCGTAACCCGCCTAAACGATGCCGCTTTTATCGAGATCAACCCAAGCTTTACCCAGGCATTTGGTTGGCAGCCAGAGCAGATCGTCGGCAAAAACGCCCTGGAAATCGATTTCTGGCTCGATCTCGAAGTCCGCAAGCAATTGGGCAAACAACTGATGGCGCAGGGTCAACTGAACAATGTCATCGCCCAGTTCCGCGCCCAAAACGGTCAGCTGCTGACCTGCATAATCGCCGCCCGGCTGATTCGTGTGGGCCGGCAACGCTGCATGATCACCACCTTTCGTGACATCACCGCACAGCAAGCCACGGAACGCCTGCGCATCCTCAGCGAAGAGAAGTTCGCCAAGGCGTTTCATGCCTCACCGGACGCCATCAGCATCAGCGAGCTGCGCAGCGGACGCTTTCTGGAGGTCAACCAGGGCTTTTGCCGCCTCACCGGTTATCAACTGGATGAGGTAATCGGCCGCACCTCCCTGGAACTCAACTCCTGGGACCCCGGCCAACGCCAATACCTCATCGAAACCCTGGCCCGGGACGGCCATGCGCGCAACCTGGAAATGCTCGCCCGCGACCGCGATGGCCAGCCGATGACCGTGCAGGTGTCGGTGCAACCCATCACCATCGACGGCAACGACTGCCTGCTGCTGATCGCCCGCGACATCAGCGATCTCAAGCAAGCCCAGGCGCAGATTGAGCACCTGGCCTACCACGACTCGCTGACCAACCTGCCCAACCGCAGCCTGTTAATGGACCGTCTGAGCCAGCAAATAGCCCTGCTCAAACGCCACAACTTGCGCGGCGCGCTGCTGTTTATCGACCTCGACCACTTCAAGCACATCAACGACTCCCTCGGCCATCCGCTCGGCGACGCCGTGCTGAAGATGGTCGCCGCGCGCCTGGAAGTCAGCGTCCGCCAGGAAGATACGGTGGCACGCCTGGGAGGCGACGAGTTCGTGGTGCTGATCTCCGGACTGGAAGGTACGCGCGCCGAGGTGACGCGCCATGTGCGCGAGGTCGCCAACAAGCTGCGGCAACTATTGAGCGAGCCGATGCTGCTCGACGGCCATCGCCTGCAGGTCACGCCAAGCATCGGCATGGTGCTGATCCCCGATCACGGCGACACCCCGGCGGACTTGCTCAAACGTGCCGACATCGCCCTCTATCGCGCCAAAGCCAGCGGCCGCAACACCCTGCAGATGTTTCGCAAAAACATGCAGGAAGCCGCCAGCGCCCGGCTGCGCCTGGAGCACGACTTGCGCCTGGCCTTGGCTCGCGGCGAGTTCGAGCTGTATTTGCAACCCCAGGTGGATGCCCGCTATGGCCAGATAGTCGGTGCCGAAGCCTTGCTGCGCTGGAATCATCCGCAACATGGCCCGCAATCGCCGATCCACTTCATTGAAGTGCTGGAAGAAAGCGGGCTGATCGTTGAGGTCGGCGACTGGGTACTGACCGAAGCCTGCCACCTGTGCGCGCAACTCCTCGACGAAGGCCTGATCAACGCCGGGCAGTTCAGTTTGTGCGTGAATATCAGCCCACGACAGTTCCGCCAGCCGGGTTTCGTTGAACGGGTCGAACGCAGCCTGAGCGCCAGCCACTTGAATCAATCGCTGCTGACCCTGGAGATCACCGAAGGCATCGTCATCCACAACCTCGACGACACCATCGCCAAGATGTTGCAGCTGAAGAAACTCGGTATCAGCTTTGCTATGGACGACTTCGGCACCGGCTACTCGTCGCTGACCTACCTCAAGCGCTTGCCGGTCGACATCCTGAAGATTGACCAGTCGTTCGTGCGCGACGCCACGCAAAACCCCAACGACGCCGAAATCATCCGCGCCATTGTCGCCATGGCCCAGAGTTTAGGACTGGAAGTGATTGCCGAAGGGGTTGAGCACGAAGAGCAACTGGCCCTGCTGCAACAGCAAGGCTGTCACCTGTATCAGGGCTATCTGTACAGCCAGCCCCTGCCCTTACCAACCTTTCGCGCCCTGCTGGCACACGCCAAACAACGGCCGCCGCTCAATTAACAGGCCGGCGAAGACTCAGGCCAACAGCGCCTCTCCGGCGCCCGCGTAACCCAGCAGCAGATCGACCCGGACGCAGTCATGCTCGCGGCGCACCTCGTGAAACAGCAGCATGGCCTCCGGGTAGTTGCGGCTCAGCATCGCCAGCCACTGCTTCAAACGCCCGGTGGCGCAACGGCCGGTCATCTTGTCGCGCACCTGTCGCCAGAACTCGCGCAGCATCGGCTGCAACTGCAGCCAGGTCATGGGCACCACCTCATTGCCGGCACGTGCGGCGGCAATCTGCACGGCCAGATCGGGCCGTGAGACCAGGCCGCGACCGAGCATGATGTCCTCGACGCCGCTGATCTCGCGGCAGCGCCGCCAGTCATCCAGGTCCCAGACTTCGCCATTGGCAAACACCGGCACCTTGACCACCTCCTGCACCCGCGCCACCCACTCCCAGTGCGCCGGCGGCTTGTAACCGTCGGCCTTGGTGCGGGCATGCACCACTATCTGCGCCGCGCCACCATCCGCCAGCGCCCGGGCGCATTCGAGGGCGCAGTCGGGGGTATCAAAGCCCAGGCGCATCTTGGCGGTGACCGGAATATGCGCCGGCGTTGCTCGGCGTACCTCGCAGAGGATGCGATGGAGCAACTCGGGCTCCTTGAGCAACACCGCGCCACCGCGCGAACGGTTGACGGTCTTGGCCGGGCAGCCAAAGTTCAGGTCAATCACCGGCGCACCGAGGGTGCAGGCAAAGGCGGCGTTATCGGCCAAGCAGGCTGGATCTGAGCCGAGCAACTGCACCCGCAACGGTGTGCCGGCGGCGGTGCAGGCGCCGCTGGCCAGCTCCGGGGCCAATTTCTCAAAGGTGCTGAGCGGCAGCAGACGCTCACTGACGCGGATAAATTCGGTCACGCACCAGTCGATAGCGCCGACACGGGTCAATACATCGCGAAGGATTTCATCGACCAAACCCTCCATCGGCGCCAAGGCAATTTGCACGCAGGAATATCCACAGGCTGAAATAAGGGCGGCGATTGTACTGCAGGAGGGGCTTTAGCCGCGAAGAGCTTTTGCGGCTAAAGCCCCTCCAAAAAACAGCCTTACACAGGCTCTGTGAAAACGTAGCGAGCGAAGGTTAGGCAAGGCAAAAACAGGCGAGGACGCGGAGTTTACGAGTTGTAAATGAGCAGTCCGAGCCTGTTTTTAACGCCGCATAACCGAGCGCAGTAGTTTTCACACAGCCTGTTACAGCTGCAGCGGATAGGCTTCAGTCAGCGCCGCACCATAGCCCTCAAGAAACTCTGCCGGCATGCGCTTGGGTTTGCCGCTGGAGATCTCGATGCAGACAAAGGTGGTTTGCGCGCGCAGCAGGGTGCTGGCGTCTTCCGGGCGCCATAGCTGAAAGCGGCGGGTCATCTTCAAGCGTTGGTCGGACTCGACAATCCAGGTGGCCATCTGCAACTGCTGGCCCTCATAGGCGCTGGCCAGATAGTCGATCTCATGGCGCAACACCGCCATGGCCCGGTCGAGCCGGCGGTATTCACACAAGTCCAAGCCCAGATACTGCGAATGCCGCCAGGCGCAGCGCTCCAGCCAGCTAACATAGACGGCGTTGTTGGCATGCCCAAGGCCGTCTATGTCTTCGGCGGCAACCGTCAGATCAATCACGAAGGGCGTCGGCAGATCCCAGCTCATGGCTTACTCCCAGTCACAGCAGTGATTAAGTTCATCACTGCTGATCCAGTCGGCTGGCGCTTTCCCGGGCCTCGGCCGCCAGCTGGGTGATCTGATCCCAGGCCCGGGCGCGCACCAGATTGCTCGGCGCCAACCAGGTGCCACCGACACAGGCGACATTCGGCAGGCGCAAGAAAGTCAGCAAGTTGTCCGGCGTCACCCCGCCAGTTGGGCAAAAGCTAATCCCGGTAAAGGGGCCTTTGAAGCTTTTCAGCATCTTCACGCTGGTGCTGCCATTGGCCGGAAACAGCTTGAGCGAGCGATAACCGTACTCCAGCGCCAGCAACACTTCCGATGGCGTCATCACTCCCGGCAAGTAGGGCAGGCCCGAGTCTTCCGCCGCCGCGGCCAAACGCTCGGTGCAGCCAGGGCTGACCGCGAACTGCGCACCGGCATCGCGAGCCTCCAGGAACTGTTCGCTGTGGATCAGGGTGCCGGCGCCCACCAGCAATTGCGGCAGCTCTTGGCGAATCGCCGCCACCGCATCCAGCGCCCGCGGGGTGCGCAGGGTTACCTCGAGCACCTCGACGCCGCCGGCATACAGCGCCCGCGCCAGATCCAGCGCCAGGCTGACGTCTTCAATCACCAGCACCGGCAATACCGGGCGGGCGCGTTTGAGTACCTGTTCGATGGTCAGCTGCATAGTCCTAACTCCCATGTTATGAGTCCCAATCCAAACTCGTTGCACCCGGCCCTGACAGAACCGCCCTGCTCAGCCCCACTCCAGGCTCGTGGCACCTTGATCGGCCGGCCCGACCAGGCGGCGCTGGGCGCTAAACAGACCCAGGCCAAAACCTGCAGCCAATTCCTGTGGTGCTTGCATCGGCACTCGTGCGGCCAATTCAGCGGCGCTTAGCTCTACGTGTAACAGTCCACGCAGAGCATCCACCTCGATCCAGTCACCGTCCTGCACGCGGGCCAGCGCACCGCCGTCGACGGCCTCCGGGGTTACATGCAGCGCCGCCGGCACCTGACCCGACGCGCCAGAGAGGCGTCCATCGGTGACCAACGCCACCTGCTGCCCAGCGTTTTGCAGGTTAGCCAGCAAGGGGATCAGCTTGTGCAGCTCCGGCATGCCATTGGCTCTTGGACCTTGGAAGCGCACCA
>MHZN01000136.1 GCA_001830395.1 Pseudomonadales bacterium RIFCSPLOWO2_12_59_9
CCAGCGTCTGCGCCCGCTCGTTTTCGAATGGCGAATTGACCAAACAGGCCAGCGCCGCCAAGCGTTCGGTCATGTTGTCGGCGACTTCATATTGTTCCAGGCAGGCGGCCAGCACCTGCGGGCGCTCACTGAGCAGCAGGTACGACAGCGCAATGTTTTGCAGGCTCCGCCGGGCAAAGTGCGCGGCTTGGGCGACATAGGCAGTTCGCCGCGAAGCCACGCGATTATCCTGATAGCGCTGCCACAACGGCTCAAACAGCGCCTCACTCAGTTGCTTACGGGCAAACTCACGGGCAGCATGAATGGCGTCGACATCGGCGACCTCACTGATCTCGGCCAGATAGGCTTCGCTCGGCAATGAGAGCATCTCGGCGACCATGGCCGGATCCAGGCTTTCATTGGTTAAAACTGTACGCAAAGCCTCGACCAAGCGCTGATCGAGCAGCAAAGACTCACTGCGCTGCACCTGACCAATCAATTCCTGCAACACTTGCACCGCCAACTGCTGACCGGCGTCCCAGCGATTAAAACCATCGCTGTCGTGCTGCATCAGAAACTGCAGTTGCGCGCGACTGTAGGGAAAACTCAACTTCACCGGCGCCGAAAATCCGCGCAGCAACGACGGTAACGGCCGCTCGGCGATATCGACAAAGCTAAAGCTCTGCTCAGCTTCAATTACCGACAGCACCCGCGTACTGACAGCAGCCTCGGCGCCCTCGCCCACTAGCCGCAACGGCAACTCGCGCCCTTGGCCGTCGAGCAACGCCAGTTCGACCGGGATAACAAAGGGCAACTTGCTGGCCTGCCCTGGGCTGGCCGGGCAATCCTGACGAAATGTCAGACTGTAGGTCTTGGCAGCCGGATCGTAAGCCTCGCTGACCGCCAAGCGCGGCGTGCCGGCCTGGCTGTACCAGCGCTTGAACTGGCTTAAGTCGACAGCCTGCCCAGCTATTGCAGAGGCATCCTCCATGGCCTGGATAAAATCATCGCAGGTCACGGCCTGGCCGTCGTGCCGGGCAAAGTACAGATCGCTACCGCGGCGGAAACCTTCGGCGCCGAGCAGGATTTGCAGCATGCGCACCACCTCGGAACCTTTCTCATAAACAGTCAGGGTGTAGAAGTTGGAGATTTCCATAAAGCTGTCGGGACGCACGGCATGAGCCATGGGACCGGCATCTTCGGCGAACTGATGAGTGCGCAGGTAGGCCACGTCCTCGATACGCTTGACGGTGCGCGAGTTCATGTCGGCGCTGAACTCGGCGTCACGAAACACCGTGAAGCCTTCTTTCAGCGACAACTGAAACCAGTCGCGGCAGGTCACCCGGTTGCCCGACCAGTTGTGGAAATATTCATGGGCCACCACCGCCTCAACCCGCTGGTGCGCGGCATCGGTGGCGGTTTCGGCGCGGGCCAGCACGCAGCTGGAGTTGAAGATATTGAGACCCTTGTTCTCCATGGCGCCCATGTTGAAGTCGTTGACCGCCACAATCATAAAGATGTCGAGGTCATACTCGCGGCCATACACCTCTTCGTCCCAGCGCATGGATTTTTTCAGGCTGTCCATGGCGTGCTGGCACTTGTCGATGTTTTCCGGCTCGACATAGATACGCAGCGTCACCTCGCGGGCACTCATGGTGGTGAAGCTGTCTTCAATGCACCAAAGATCACCGGCGACCAAGGCGAACAAATACGCCGGTTTCATAAAGGGGTCTTGCCAGGTCGCCCAGTGCCGACCGCCTTCCTCGGAACCGCTGGCAATCGGGTTGCCGTTGGACAGCAGCACCGGGTAGTCCTGCTTGCTGGCGCTCAGGCTGGTGGTGAAGCGGCTCATCACATCCGGGCGATCGAGATAATAGGTGATCTTGCGAAACCCCTCGGCCTCGCACTGGGTGCAGAACATGCCGCTGGATTTGTACAAACCCTCCAGCGCCGTGTTGGTTTCCGGGTGAATCTGCACGCTGCTGTTGAGGGTAAAACTCGCGGCCGTGGGCTGTAGTGTCAGGTGATTATCGGTCAGCTGGTAGTCGCCGGCCTGCAGCTCGTGATCGTCCATTGCCAGCGACAGCAACTCCAGCTGCTGGCCATCCAGCACCAACGGCGGCAATCCGGCGCCGCGGGCGGGGTTGCGGCGCATCAGCAGTTGCGCATGCACCAGGCTATGGTCATCGAACAGCTCGAAGGTCAGATTAGTCTCGTCGATCAGGTATTCGGGCGCCTGATAGTCTTTTAAATAAATCATTTTCGGCTGTTCGGTACGCATGACGAGTGACCTCTAAAGCTGCTGCACGGCAAGTTGGTAAGCGGTGTATTTACGGATGTTAATCACCCCGCTGTCGAAGATCAGGTACTGGCCTTTAATGCCCAGCAGAGTGCCCTCGATTTGCGGGGTTTTCTCTAAATCTAAACTGGTTATTTTGCTCGGGTAGGCGCTGACTGGGTAACGAATATCCAGCACCTGGGCGTCACTCAATGGCTGAATCGCCTGCAAGCCAAAGCGCTGCTGTAACTCGCTCATGCCCTCGGCACACACGCCAAGAATCTGCTCGGCCACTTGGCGCAGATCAACTGACTCGGCCTCGCCCTTGAGCATGGTGCGCCAGTTAGTGCGATCGGCCACCTGGCTGCGCAGCAGATCTTCGACAAAGCCTGATTGCTGCCGGGTGCTGACGCGAATGATCGGCAACGCCTGGCTGGCACCTTGGTCGATCCAACGGGTGGGCACCTGAGTGGCACGGGTGATGCCGACCTTGACCCCGGAGGAGTTGGCCAGATAGACCACATGGTCGGTCATGCAAAACTGCTCGCCCCAGCTCGGTTCGCGGCAAGTGCCGGCGGCGTAATGGCAACGCTCGGGACTCATCATGCAGGTGTCGCACTGCGCCAACTTGGTGAAGCAGGGATAGCAATACCCCTGACTAAAGCTCTTTTTGGTTTTACGCGCGCAGTGAGTGCAGTGGATGGCGCCAAGATAATCAAGGCGCAGCCGCTGACCGATCAGCGGGTTAACCGGCACCTCTTGTTCGCCTAAGCAAAACGCGTACTGCACCGGTTGCTCCAACGAGCCAAGCTGCGCGCTCATTTTACTCAGGGCGCCGCGCCCAAGCTCCAGCATCAGTGCTGGGTATCCGAGGACTTAAACAAGATATTCAGCTTCGGCGCCGGATGGGACTCGCACTCCTGCTCCATATAGCCGGTGCGCTGTTCTTCCGGCAGGTTGTGCAACTCCCAGGCAATCATCGCCTGCAGCGTCAGCTCCTTCTGCTCAAGGGTCAGCTTGCGGCCATCGGCCCATTTACCGATTTCCACCGCCAACTTGAGGCTCTGGTAAATCTCAGGAGTGATGTTTTCGATCATTTCAACAAAGGACGACATAGCGGTCTCCAAAACAAAGCGGCAGTTTAACGGCGACGGCGCGCCAGCGCACCGCCGAACAGGCCGGTTAAGCAACCTACAAGCAGGCCACCGACATGGGCGGCGTTGGCAATTGAACCGAAGCCCAGCGCCGTAATCAGCCCAGACAGGCACAACAGCAACCAGACCAACATCATCACCAGCACACCCGGCGGCAGACGATAGGCCGAGGTCGGTGCCAGGCGCTGATAGATCCAGCAATAACCCAGCAGGCCGTAGAGCACCCCAGACAAACCACCAAATAGCGATGGCCCGCCAAACCAATACTGAGCCAGGTTAGACACCAGGCCATAGAGCAGCGTCAGTAACAGCAAGCACCACGGACCTTGCTGTTGCTCGATGCGCCGGCCCAACTCCCAGTACCACATGGCATTCATCGCCAGATGCAGAACGCCAAAATGCACCAGCATCGGCGTAACCAGGCGCCACCACTGCCCGGCTGCCAAGCTGTCGCTGAGCGGGGTAAAAAGCAGGTAATCACCCTGAATACGAAAATCCTGAAAGCTCAGCCAGTGCAGGCTACCGAGGTTGTCGCCGAGCAAGGTCACGGCGGCGACCAAAAGTGTCAGCAGCAGCACCGCCGCAGTCATCCAGCTAGCGCTTAGCCGCTGCCACACAATGCCCGAAGAGCCGGGCTTCGAGGCGAGCCGCACATGCGGATCACCCTGCGGATAGCGTACATACAACTCCCGCGCCGTCTCGGCGAATTGCTCGTCGGGCACCCAGAGCACCTGCTCACCCGCCTCCTCGCTGACCCTATGCGGCACTTGCAGGCGTTGCAGCAGGGCAACAAAGGCGGCCAGATTTACCGTTAACGGCAGGCGCAAGGCGGCTATCGCACTCATCTTGGCGCCTCCAGCTGTTCAACCTCGACCCAACAAAACTTACCCGGATCGAGTTCTCGCTCTTGATCGAGACGATAAGCCACCAGCTTGCCGTTCAGTACGGCGCTGTAGTCCAGGCAGGCCAGATTCGGACGAATCGGCGCCGGCAGGCCGCGCCGCCAATAATGGCCGACAAACAACAAGGGCTGATCCTCTGGATAGTGCAACAGACGGTTTTTTTGCTCAGCCGACAAAGGCGTCTGTGCCACCTGCTCAGGCAGAGCATCGGGCTGGAAGACGATATCGCCGTAGGTCTGCGGCGCGTCAGCCCAAAATTTGGTGCGAAAATGCGCGCGGGTATAACCATCTTCGCCAGTCAGGGTCAGACCGTCCGGCAGGCGCATGTCGGTGCCGCGCAGCAGTCGGTTAAACACTCGGCTGGCAAAACTGCCAGGTTCTGCCGCCGCCTGCACGAAGGCCTGATCTATGACCCCCTGCGGATAACTGAGTTTGAGTTGCGCGATCATCTGCGCGTCCCAGCAGGCATGCACCAGCCGAAAACGCCCGGCATCAATAAACAGCGGCAACTGCTGAAACCAGTCGATAAATTCGCGCCATTCATCCGGGTAGTTGGCAAACTGTTGATGGGTTTGCTGCAACTGCCGCGCATGCAAGGGACTGTGTTCGCGCACAAAGTGGACGCGGTCGGACGTGACCACCGGGGTCTGCCAGCCGAGCGCGTTGAACTCATGATTACCCATCAGGCACGCGGCCTGGCCGGCATCGACCATGGCATGGACCAAATGCAAGGCTTCGCGAATACGCGGGCCACGGTCGATGATATCGCCCAGAAACAACGCCATCCGCCGTGGGTGGCGCCAAACCCCGGCGTGCTGGCGATAACCCAACTGATCGAGCAGGTGCTCGAGGCTGTGGACGCAGCCATGCACGTCGCCAATCAGGTCATAACTGCGATCCGGATCGAGCAACATCAGTCGTGTACGCCCAAGCGACTGCCCCAACCCAATTTGGTCCGGCAGGCTTCGTAAAAATTGTGATCGAGTGGGTGAATCAAACTGAGTTTTTGCGGCTTTTTGCTGATGGTAATGGTGTCGCCGGGGGCGCAGGTGAAGTGGTTCTGCCCGTCACAGGACACCAGCGGATAGATCTGCAGGTCTTTGGACACCACCACTTTCA
>MHZN01000137.1:0-414 GCA_001830395.1 Pseudomonadales bacterium RIFCSPLOWO2_12_59_9
ATTTGCCGCGCTCTGGCCTGCTGCCGCTGTCGTATGCGAGCGTGCAGGTGTAGCGCGTAAAGCCCTTGACGCTTTTCAGCATGCGGGCGGTGCGCTCGGAAGGCTTCGTCTTTACGATGTTGTAGCCGGGACCCTCCAGCACCGCGAGATCGTCGATCTCGTAGATGGCGAGGTATTTGCGCCCACCGACACATTCCTTGTATCGCACGGCCCTGCTGAAGCCAGGCAATGCCAGCCTGACCGGTATGTGCTCGGTCTCGTACCAGTCATTGAATTCCGCTTCGAGCTCCGCGGGCGGCTCCATCTGCGAGAACAGAATACCTTTCACTTGACGCTCCTATGATCCCAATTTTCCATACGCAGCGGCGCTCTGACCGGCGATGCGCCCGAACACCGCGCCTGCCGTAAGACCGC
>MHZN01000137.1:420-700 GCA_001830395.1 Pseudomonadales bacterium RIFCSPLOWO2_12_59_9
CGGCGGCATTGGTGCTGGCGAAAATCATCAGACCGCCGCTGACTACTAGGAGCGGGTAGAGACCGTCGACCAGGTGCAGGCGGTTGATGATCTGCAACAACAGCCAGCCGCCGCCCAGGCCCAGTACCGCGCCGATGGAAAAATCGCGCAGCAGGTGCAGGGCCAATTGCCAGCCGATGGCGTGGTCGCTGCTGGCCAGCAGGCCGATCAGGGTCACGGTGAGGAACACCGCCATCGGGTCGTTGCTGCCGGACTCGATCTCCAGGGTGGCGGTGACCCG
>MHZN01000137.1:730-5543 GCA_001830395.1 Pseudomonadales bacterium RIFCSPLOWO2_12_59_9
GAACACCGCGGCGGCATCGGTGGAGCCGACGATAGCGCCAATCAGCATGCCCTCCATGATGCTCAACTTGAACAGCCAGGCGGCGGCGAGGCCGGTCAGCCCGGCGGTGACCAGCACCCCGACGGTGGCCAGGGAGAGGGATGGCCACAGGGCCACGCGAAAACTCGCCACCCGGGTGCGCATGCCGCCGTCGAGCAAGATGATCGCCAGCGCCAGGTTGCCCACCAGGTAGGCGGTTGAGTAATCGCTGAAGGCGATGCCGCCGGGGCCGTCGTTGCCGGCGAGCATGCCGACCGCGAGAAACACCACCAGAATCGGGATGCCAAAACGTGAACCGAAGGCGCTGACCAAAATACTGGCGACCACCAGCAACGCGCCGATAAAAAACAGGCTGTTGATGGCGCTGGCGTCCACAGGCGTACTCCGAGATAAAAGGCAGGATTGGCTCTGCTATGCAGGGCGCGTGCCGAATTCTAACCCGTGGTTTTGCCCAGCAGGCAAAAAAGCCGGTGTCCATTTATCGCTTGCGGCTTTTTGCTGTTCCAGCATTTTAGGTGGCCATTTAATGGCTTCGCTAAGAACTGCGCTGTAGACTCTCGCCGCCGCTAATCAGGTACCGCTAACCGTAGCTAAGCAATCTCATGCCCTGGAGCCTTATCACTCGCCTCATTGTTCACGGATGTACATATATAAATCGCACTTTATGTACATCAACTTGATGGGCTCCTAGTCAATAGACCGCGTTATCGTCAATGAGCAACATACTTTGCAAGGACTCGCACAAATTGAACTCATTTAAACCAAGTCATACCTTTATCGCCTTGGCCATTGCTGCCGCTACCGCAGCCACTCCAGTGCTAGCCGCGCCAGCACCTGACCTCAACTACAACTTCAGCGCCGGCAAGCTGGTCTCGGATAGCGAGACCTTTGGCAATGTCACGCTGGGCGGGTCAATCACCGCCACTACCGCCCCGCAGGTTCATTCATCGCCGGTCGTTAACATCCGCGGTGCCCATGTGTTGGGTGATCTCACCAACAATGCCACGATTAATGCTGCCGGCCTGGAGCCCGTTGGCATTTCGATCAGCGCCTCTTACGCTAATCAGCAGTACATAGGTACGCAGATTGATGGCAATTTCATCAATGCCGGCAGCATTACCGCCACTGGTGATTATGCCGACGCGATTGACTTCTGGGGCAACTCTAAGGTCACAGCCGTCAGCAACAGCGGCACCATCAGCGCTTCGGGTTTGGAGTCTGCCGGTTTACTCATCGACAAGGTCAACCTGCTCACCATCAATAACAGCGGCACCATCCAGGCCCGCGGTGTCGACGCGGACGCTGTTTACATCGAGGAAGGCACCTTTGCCAGCTATACCCCAGAGCAAACGTTTAATGTCGGCATAGTCAACAGCGGCACTATCTCGGCGGATGGCGTCGGTATCTTTGTGTACGACTTTGGCCCGGGCTCTGCCCCGCTACAGATCAATCAGAAGGGCGGCCTGATCGAGGGCGGGGTTGCCGCCATTCAAGGTGACGGCGCCGACCTTAATTGGTCAGGCGGCAAGATCAAGGGCGATATTCTCGATATTGGCGAGGTCAATATCATTGGCGATGCCACTTTCGACGGCGCTAATATCCAAACCAGAGCCGGGACTGGATTTGTCGGCATTGTGAGCGGCAAGCTCTCCTTGGTGGGCCCGTACACCAGCATCGCCGGCAATTTGAGTATGGATTCGGGTTCGACTCTGGAACTGTTTTTGGGCAATAACACTAGTCCCACCACTGCATTACTTAGCGTAAGCCAAACGGCCTACTTCGATCCGAACTCCAAGGTCCAGCTGCAGGCCAATGCGAACGATTTCCGCACGGCCACTGGTGGCACTGAGTACCAGCTGATCAGCGCCGGTGCCATTGTCGGTGGCAATAACCTTAATGTCGCCTCGTCCTCCGCGTTGCTTGAGGTCAAGAGCTTTAGCGTCGCCGGCAATCAGGTGAAGGCGCTGGTCGCCAGCAAGAGCGATGCGGCGATTGTCGATGCGGTCAGTAACGCTGGCGGCAGCAACGCCGCCGCCGCGGCTGTGGTGCCACTGGCTAGTGCTGTACTCGGCGATCTCAGCACAGGCGACCCAGTATTTACCGCCTTCGCCAACGCCGGTAGCGATGCGGAACTGGTCACTCTGGCTGAGCAGTTGACGCCTGAAGTCAACGGTGGCGATAGCCAGGCGGCCAAGACTGACTTGTCGCTGGTCAATGCGGCCATAGGTTCGCGCGCAAGCGCAGCGCGTAGCGGTCTGTCGTCGGGTGATCTGCTGAGCGAGACCGGTGTCTGGGCGCAAGGGCTGAGCAGCGACGCGACCCAGGATGATCGCCAAGGCATCGCCGGCTATGACGCCGACAGCAACGGCATCGCCATCGGCGCTGACGGCAAGCTGAACGAGGCAACCACTCTCGGGCTGGCCTATAGCTACCTGTCGACTGACGTGAGCTCGGGTGGCGGCAACCAGACTGACGTGACCGGCAATGCGCTGACCGCCTATGGCAACTGGGCACAGGATAATTGGTTTGTTGAGGGTTCCTCGACCTACGGTTGGAACGACAACGAGTCCAAGCGCAGCATCGCTGGCACCCAGGCCAAGGCCGACTATGACAGTGAGTTCCTGGGCCTGAATGCTCTGGCTGGCTACAGCTATAGCATCGACAAGAACCTGATCGTTGAGCCGCAAATCGGTGCGCGTTACACCAATATCAGCATCGACTCGTATAACGAAAAGGGCAGCTCTGCCGCCCTGAGTGTTGGCGCGCAACGCTATGAAATCGGTGAAATGGGCGCCGGCGTGCGCCTGGTCGGGGCCTTCGAGTTGGCCAAGGGCAGTCTCGAGCCGCAAGCTAAGGTTATGGCCTGGCATGATTTCATCGGCGATGAAGTCAGCAGCACCAGCACCTTCGTTCTCGGCGGCACACCCTTTACCACCACGGGTTCGGGTTCGGTACGCGACAGCTACGAGCTGGGCCTGGGCCTTGACTACAAGCTTGACGCCTGGACTGTTGGCGGCTCGTACAACTACCTGAGCAAAACGGACTTCAATGCGGACAGCTTTACGGCCAAGGTTCGCTACGACTTCTAAGCGTTCATAGCAATATAAAACGACCCGCCGAGTGCGGGTCGTTTTGTCTCTGTTCAGCGCCGGTGGTTATCTGCCGAACCGTTAAGCTGCTCCATATTTAAAACAACCATTGGGAGACCTGGGTGCTCATTCGAATTCTGTTTGCGGCCATTACGGCCTTGGCCATCAGCGGCTGTGCGACGCCCGTCTCGATTGTCGAGGTCGCGAGCACTAGCACGCTCACGCCAATGATAGTGGGCGACGGCGCCTTCCAGATTCAATCCTTGCAACCCAAGGTGGGGCATTTCGCCAAGCTGCGGGTCTATATCGAGGGCGACGGCCGGGCCTGGGTCACTGCCTCACAACCGAGTGCCGATCCCACGCCGCTCAACGCGATGGTCGTCAACCTGGCCACGGCTGATCCAGCCCCTATCGCCTATCTGGCCAGGCCCTGTCAGTTTGTCGGCAACATAAACTGCCGGCCGGCGGTGTGGACTGATCGACGCTTTAGCCGTGAGGTCATCGACTCAATGAGTTCGGCCTTAGATGCCTTGAAGCAGCTGTTTGCGGTCGAGCAATTCGAGCTGGTGGGCTATTCCGGTGGAGCTGCGGTGGCGTTGATTCTCGCCGGTGAGCGCGATGACGTGGTTCAGGTACAGACCATCGCTGGCAATCTCGATCCCTCGGCCTGGGTGCAAGCCAAAGGACTGTCGCCTTTAACCGGATCGCTCGACCCGCTCGACTACCGTGCAAGGCTGCGCTCAATCCCACAGCGACACTTCGTTGGCCGCGCCGATAAGGTAATTGCGCCCTCTTTGGTTCTGGGTTATGCCCGGAAGGTGCAGGCGCAGTGTCTGGAGGTCGTCGAGGTGGATGCAACCCATCAGCAAGGTTATGCCTCGGTATGGGCGGCATCCAGCTACCAGCCTATTAGTTGTAGCGACTCACCTTAGCTCGACGGCAGACGTTAAGTGTTGTCCCGCCCTTGTTGAGCGCAGCCTACGCCTGCGGCATGGGCGAGTTACCGGGTTATCCAGCTTGGTTAGAACCAGGCATCCTGCATGCCCAGGCAGGTGTCGTCGCGGGCTTCGAGGATGGCCAGCTCGTGGTGGCAGCTGGGCACTTCCCAGGTCAGAAAGTAGCGCGCGGCTTGCAGCTTGCCTTGGTAGAACGCCAGATCCGCCGAGTTGCCCTGGCCGTTGCCGATCAGTGCCAGGCCTTCCTCGGCGCGGATCGCCTGTTCCAGCCAGCGCCAGCCAATCACCAGATGGCCAAAGACTTTCAGGTACAGCGCAGAATTGGCCAGACCTTGATTGACCTTGCCGCTCATCAGATCGCCCAGCAGCGCCAGGGTGACGACCGACAGGCGTGCGAGCAGTTGCTCCAGCGGCTGGCGCAGGGGGCTTAGGCTGTCGTACTGGCTGGCGCGTTGGCAGCTGCCTTGAATCAGTTTGACCAGTTGCTTGAGCGCCGCGCCGTTGTTCATCGCCACCTTGCGGCCCAGCAGGTCGAGGGACTGGATGCCGTGGGTGCCTTCGTGGATCGGGTTCAAGCGGTTGTCGCGGTAGTACTGCTCCACCGGGTATTCACGGGTGTAGCCGTGGCCGCCGAGAATCTGGATGGCCAGTTCGTTGGCCTTGAGGCAGAACTCAGACGGCCAGGATTTGACGATCGGGGTCAGCAGGTCGAGCAGCTCCAGCGCAGTT
>MHZN01000138.1:0-3779 GCA_001830395.1 Pseudomonadales bacterium RIFCSPLOWO2_12_59_9
TAGGCGCTGGCTTCCTGCACCAGCCAGTCGCGCAGGGCCAACAGCGCCGCCGATTCCAGCTTGCGCTCGTGAATGATCAGGTAATAGGCCTTGTCGCTCGGCTGGTTATAGCTGGAGGCTATAACCAGCCGGCCTTCATCCAGTTCGCGGCGGATCAGGAAAGGTGGGATCAGGGCTATACCCATCTCGTGCATGGCGGCCTGGGCCAGCATGGAAAACAGCTCGTAACGCGGCCCGCTCATATCCCGCGGGCTGTTCACCCCCTGGGCGTTGAACCACTGGCGCCAGGCATAGGGCCGGGTGCTCTGTTGCAGCAAGGGCAGCGCGGCTATCTGCTCGGCACCCAACTGCGTCTGCCCAGCAAGCAATGTCGGGCTGCACACCGGCATGGGGTTCTCGCGCATCAGCAGGTGCGAGCGGGTACCCGACCAGTCGCCATCGCCGAAATACACTGCGGCGTCGAAGTCGGTGTCGGCGAATAGAAAGGGCCGGGTGCGGTTGGTCAGGTTGACCGTGACCTGGGGATGCAGGCGCTGGAAATCCTTCAAGCGCGGCAACAGCCACTGGGTACCGAAGGTCGGCACCACCGCCAGCTCGATGCTCATCGCCCCCTGCTGGCCCATCACCGCCAATGTGTCGCGCTCCACCGCATCCAGCTGCGCCGCCACCCGCCGGCTGTATGACAAGCCGGCCTCGGTGAGCTTGACCCCACGCCGCGAGCGGCGGAACAACTCGATGCCGAGAAAAGCCTCCAGCCCGGCGATCTGCCGGCAGATGGCGCTCTGGGTCAGGGCCAGTTCATCGGCGGCCTTGGTAAAGCTCTGATGCCGGGCGGCGGCTTCGAAGCTGATCAGGGCGGTGGTGCTGGGGATTTTGCGGCGCATGGCAGGCTTCCTGAGCTATGTCCCAATTGCGTATTGAAGCCCACCCTACGGGGTGATTTTGCGGCGTACTTCAGGTCTTTTATGCGAATGCCGCACTTTAAACCGGTTTATCGGGACTAAAAACCCGGTTCGAAGTGCGAAATTAGCACAACGGCGTGCGAATTCCTCGGTTGTCGGACAAGCCGCGGCTGGCTAGGCTTAACTCATACGAACTTTCGCCTGCCGCTCGCTGCGTGCAGGCCATCACCGCGCAACTCTTGAGGATTGGATTATGGCCGGCAAGGCAAGCTTCAACTGGGAAGACCCACTGTTGCTCGATCAGCAACTGAGCGACGAAGAACGCATGGTGCGCAACAGCGCTCAGCAGTTCGCCCAAGACAAGCTGGCCCCGCGGGTGCTGGAAGCCTTTCGCAAGGAATACACGGACCCGGCGATTTTCCGTGAGATGGGCGAAACCGGCCTGCTCGGCGCGACCATCCCGGAAGTCTACGGGGGCAGCGGCCTGAACTATGTCAGCTACGGTCTGATCGCCCGCGAAGTGGAGCGCATCGACTCCGGCTACCGTTCGATGATGAGCGTGCAGTCGTCCTTGGTGATGGTGCCGATCAACGAGTTCGGCAACGAAGCCACCAAGCAAAAATACCTGCCAAAATTGGCCAGCGGTGAGTTTATCGGCTGCTTCGGTTTGACCGAACCCGACCACGGCTCCGATCCCGGCTCGATGATTACCCGGGCCAAGAAAGTCGACGGCGGCTATCGCTTAAGCGGCGCCAAGATCTGGATCACCAACAGCCCGATCGCCGATGTGTTCGTGGTCTGGGCCAAGGACGACGCCGGCGAGATCCGCGGTTTCGTGCTGGAGAAAGGCTGGCAAGGCCTGAGCGCCCCGGTGATTCACGGCAAGGTCGGGCTGCGCGCCTCGATCACCGGCGAAATCGTCATGGACAACGTGTTCTGCCCGGAAGAAAACGCCTTCCCCGATGTGCGCGGCTTGAAAGGCCCGTTCACCTGCCTGAACTCGGCCCGTTACGGCATCAGCTGGGGCGCGCTGGGCGCCGCCGAAGCCTGCTGGCACACGGCGCGCCAGTACTGCCTGGACCGCAAGCAATTCGGCCGGCCGCTGGCGGCTAATCAGCTGATTCAGAAGAAACTGGCCGACATGCAGACCGAAATCACCCTGGCCCTACAAGGCTGCCTGCGCCTGGGACGGATGAAGGATGAAGGCACCGCCGCGGTGGAAATCACCTCGATCATGAAGCGCAACTCCTGCGGCAAGTCCCTGGAGATCGCCCGTCTGGCCCGCGACATGCTTGGCGGCAACGGCATCAGCGACGAATACGGGGTGGCCCGCCACCTGGTTAACCTCGAAGTGGTCAACACTTACGAGGGCACCCACGACGTGCATGCGCTGATTCTGGGCCGCGCCCAAACCGGCATCCAGGCGTTCTTCTAAGCACCGGGAAGTGGCGCACGGGCAGCTTGGCTGCCCGTTTTAGTTGGTCTCTGTTTAAGGAGGGTTTCAATGCTGGCTGCTCTTACGCACACTGCGTTGCACTCCGCTGCAGGCACTGCCGCAGCGCTGCCGCAGGCGGGCGGGCATCCGTCGTTTGCGCCCTGTCATATTTTCCCGACGGCGGACGGCGCGCTGTTTTTGGCGGTCAGCAACGATTACCAGTTTGCCGAACTGAGCGCCCTGGCCGGGCAGCCGCAATGGTCGGCAGACCCGCGCTTTGCCAGCCATCCGGCCCGCTGCCGGCACCATATTGAACTGACCGAGGTATTGCGCCGCTGCACCGTGGAACATCGCACCGAAGAGTGGATGGCCGCGTTACGCTGGGTCGGTGTGCCTTGCGCCGCTTTGGCGCCAAACCAGCTGAGTTAATTGCGCTGACTAAAATCCTGCGAGCGTGCGGCAGCGGCTGCACCTGGCTTAATGACCTGAGGTTTCACCCCATGCATCCGCAACTTTCCAACGCCAGTGAAGCCCTAGCCTGGCTTGCGGCCAATGACATTCGCCGGGTTGAGCTGGTGTTCGCCGACCTGACCAGCGTGGCCCGCGGCAAGGTGATGAGCACGGCCAGCTTTACCGAAACCCTGGGGGCGAAAATGCCTTCGTTGTTTCTCGGCCTGACCGTGACCGGCGGTGAGCCGCCGCAGGTGTTCAAACGCGTATTTCCACCGACCTTCCCGGACATGGCCATGCAGCCGGATTGGCGCACCCTGGTGCGTGATCCGCTGGCGGCGGTGCCCTCGGCCTGCGTGATTTGCGACCTGGAGGCACGTTTTACGGCGGCCGATGGCAGCCGCGAGATCGACGTGGCCGACCTCTCGCCCCGGCAAATCCTCAAGCGGGTACTGGCCCGTTTAGACGCCGCCGGTTACCGGGCCAAGGTGGCGCCGGAGCTGGAATTCTTTCTGGTCCATCGCCAGCGTGATACCGCGGGTGGTTTGCAGGTGGCCCACGGCATGTCCGGCCAGGTGCCACATATCGAAAGCTCCCATGATTTGGGTTCGGCAGAAAGCGCGGCGACCTTCGCGCCATTCTTCGATGAGCTGTGGGCCGCCTGCGAAATGCAGGGTATCCCCATCACCGGCTACGGCCATGAATCGGCCATCGGCCAGTTTGAAGTCAATTTCAGCGCCGGCGAGCCCCTGGCTCAAGCCGATGCGGTGTTCCGCTTCAAGCGCCTGGCCCGTGAGATTGCCCGTCGGCATAGCTGCTACGCGACCTTTATGGCCAAGCCTTATTTGACCGAGCCGGGCACTGGGCTGCATTGGCATATCAGCCTGGCCGATGCCGCAGGCAACAATCCCTTTACCGCCGGCGACGGCACGCCCCACGAGCGGCTCAAGCACTTTATCGGCGGCTGGCAGGCCTCGGCCCGCGCGTCGATG
>MHZN01000138.1:3805-5544 GCA_001830395.1 Pseudomonadales bacterium RIFCSPLOWO2_12_59_9
CTATGTGCGCCTGCAGCGTCCGGACGCCTCGCCGGCCAGCGTCGAGTGGGGCTTTGATAACCGCACGGCGGCCTTTCGGGTGCCGCAATCGAACCCGGCCAACCGCCGCGTCGAACACCGTTTGCCGGGCGGCGATGCCAACCCCTACCTGAGCCTGGCCTTGATGCTCGGCGCCGGTTTGATCGGCATTCAGCAGCAGATTCAGCCGGGCCCGGAAGTCAGCGACCGCGCCGCGGTGTCGGCCCGTGGTGCCTTGCCGATGAACCTCGCCGAGGCGCTGGATGAACTGCAGCGTTGCCCGATCATGGCGGATATTTTCAGCGCCGATTTCCTCATGCTGTACGACATGATCAAACGCTTTGAACTGGACGAGCAGGCGGCCGATGCCGATTTCGCCATCAAGCATCTGCTCGACAGAAGTTAATTGGGTGCTGAGCCAACCAGCGCTCAGCCCTTAGGGCAGACCCGCCCGCCGCAATAACACTGGAGGCGCTATGAGCAGCACGAGCAAGAATCCGCAGACCCTGAAATGGCAGGCCATGAGCCGCGCTCATCACTTGGCGCCCTTCAGTGATTATCAGCAACTGAGCGACAACGGCCCGCGCATCATAGTCAAGGCCGATGGCGTGTACCTGTGGGACAGCGAAGGGCAGAAAATCCTCGACGGCATGGCCGGTCTCTGGTGCGTGGCCATTGGCTACGGCCGCGATGAGCTGGCCGATGCCGCCAGCCAACAGATGAAAGAATTGCCCTTCTACAACACCTTCTTCAACACCGCCCACCCGCCGGTGCTGGAGCTGGCCAAGACCCTCGCCGAGCTAACCCCAGAAGGCATGAACCATGTGTTCTTCACCGGCTCGGGTTCGGAAGGCAACGACACCATGTTGCGCATGGTTCGCCATTACTGGGCGATCAAAGGTCAGCCGGACAAAAAAGTCATCATCAGCCGCATCAACGGCTATCACGGCTCCACCTTCGCCGGCTCCAGCCTGGGCGGCATGCAGGGCATGCACGATCAAGGCGGCGTGGTCCCCGGCATCGTGCATATCCCGCAGCCGTACTGGTTTGGCGAAGGTGGCGACAAGACTCCTGAGGAGTTCGGTATCTGGGCCGCCGAGCAGCTGGAGGCGAAGATTCTCGAAGTCGGCGAAGCTAATGTCGCGGCCTTTATCGCAGAACCTATTCAGGGCGCGGGCGGGGTGATTATTCCGCCTGACAGCTACTGGCCGAAGATCCGCGAGATCCTCGCCAAGTACGACATCCTGTTCGTCGCCGATGAGGTGATCTGCGGTTTCGGGCGCACCGGCGAATGGTTCGGCAGCGACTACTACGGCAATAAGCCCGACCTGATGACCATCGCCAAAGGCCTGACCTCCGGCTATATCCCGATGGGCGGCTTGATTGTCAGCGACAAGGTCTTCGAGGTGCTGAAAACCGGCGGCGACTTCAACCACGGCTTCACCTACTCCGGGCACCCGGTTGCGGCGGCGGTGGCGCTGGAAAACATCCGCATTCTGCGCGATGAAAAAATCATCGAGCGGGTCCGTGAAGAAACTGCGCCCTATCTGCAAAAGCGCCTGCGCGAACTGGCCGATCATCCGCTGGTGGGCGAGGTGCGCGGCGTCGGCCTGCTCGGCGCCATCGAACTGGTGAAGAACAAGCAAACCCGTGAGCGTTATGTTGGCAAAGGCGTGGGCATGATCTGCCGTGGGCATTGCTTCGGTAACGGCCTGATCATG
>MHZN01000139.1:0-12775 GCA_001830395.1 Pseudomonadales bacterium RIFCSPLOWO2_12_59_9
CAGGTGCAGGCCCGCGCAGGTAAATACCGTGGCCTGCGGGCTAAAGGCGCGCACGTACTGCAGTTGATACCACCAGTAAGCGCCCGCCATTGCGGCGCCCCAAAAGACGATAAACAGGCTGGTGAGCAAGGTGGTGCGAGAGGGCCGGCGCATGTTTTATTGGTTCAGGCAGAGTATTTTGACGGTGACTAGCTTGCCACGGCGCGTGGCTAAGCAGAATATCGCCAGCCGTTATTCTGTCGGCGCAGCACTCCATTTGCGCCGTCAAAACTCCTGCCTTTTTGTGGAAAGCCTTATGCCTGTGCCTTTTCAGCCCGATCAGCTGCGTGCCAGCCTGCGACCCTTGGCCGCAGCAGCGCCGTTAACACCTGAGCAGCATGCTTATCAGGCTTTTTATGGCCTCGATCGGCTCGGCGTGCAGAACCGGCTGGGCTGTTTTCAGGCGGCCGGCTATCAAGTGGCGGTGCAAGCCTGGTGGCCCGAACAACCGGTGGCCACGCTGATTTTTCAGCATGGTTACTACGATCATATGGGCCTGTATCGGCACCTGATTGACTGGGCGTTGCGGATGAACTTTGCCGTGCTGGCCTGCGACTTGCCGGGGCATGGCTTGTCCAGCGGCGCCCGGGCGGATATTGGCGAATTTGCCGATTACCAGGCGGTGCTGCAGGGCGTCTTTGCCCAGGCCGAAGCCCTGGACTTGCCGCAGCCCTGGCACCTGTGTGGGCAAAGTGCCGGCGGGGCTATTGTGCTCGACCATCTGTTGCTGGGGGAGGTCAGTGCCAAGGTCGGCCAGATCATTTTGCTGGCGCCCTTGGTGCGTCCGCGGGCCTGGGGCTGGTCGAAGTTCAGCTACCGGATGCTCAAGCCCTTTGTCTCCTCGATCCCGCGGCGCTTTAACGCCAATTCCAATGATGAGGAGTTTTTGCAGTTTATTCAGCGCGACCCGCTGCAGCCGCTGAGCCTGCCGACCGCCTGGGTCGGCGCCTTGTCGCGTTGGGTGCCGAGGATCGAGGCCGCACCGCGCAGTGCCCGTAGCCCCTTGATTATTCAGGGCGACGACGACATGACGGTGGATTGGCGGCATAACCTTGAGGTGCTGCAAGACAAGTTCAGTGCGCCACAATTGCTGATGTTGCCGCAGGCGCGGCACCACCTGGTCAATGAGGCGGCGGAGTTTCGCGGCCGTTATTTTGACTTTCTTAGCGAGCGGTTGGGGTAGGCGTTACTGCCGACTGCCGACTGCCGACTGACGTGGCGATCGGGCGTAGGGTGGGGCGTACGCGGGGATTGGGTTGAACGAAAGACTCGGCACGCCGTAACCCACCATTGCGGCGATGAGGTGCCGGCCTCTTCGCTGCGCTCAGGAGTCCTGCCTACTGGCCGGCGCTGGCGGTGTTTGGCTCGGCATTCAGGCCGGCGCGCAGGGCGGCGAGGGCGGCCTGATAGTAGGCTTGGCCCGCGGCGGACTCGGCAAAGCTGATGTACTCCTCCAGCTCAAAGTCGCTAAGGTCGCGATAGACGTACAGCAAGGTGTTATCCAGATCGCCGGCAATCTGTCCCATCAAGCGTTGCCGCTGGCCGTTGAGCAGGCCCTGGGCTTGCTCGCCGCCGAGTAGGCCGGGAATCATCTGGCTCAGGCTGTCCGCCGCGACACCGGCCAGGGCCAGGCTCACCTCGGCACCGGCCTCTTTGGCCGGCAGCGCTTGTACCAGGTGGCCAATCAACAAGCGCCGGGTGGCGCCGGCCTGGCTGCGCGGAATGCCTTGGGCGTTTTGCGCCAGTTGTGCGCGGCGGGTGGCTTGCACCTCGCTGGCAATGATCTTGCGCCCGACGGGTGACTGTAAAAACGTCAGGGCCGGCTGCGGGTTGGGCAATTGTTGGCGCAGGCTGGCGAGGGCGCGTTGGTCCATGGCGGCCGGGGCGAAGCGTTGATTGGAGTTGTCGACCAGGGCCTGATAAATCGCCGGTGGCAGGCTGTTGCGATAACGCTGTTGGGCGGCCTTGAGGGCGTCATGAAAATGCGCGCGCTGTTCTGGCCAGCCGCCGGCCCGGTACAGCTCGACATAAGGGTCGGTCGCGGTATTCGCCGCGAGGCTGGGCAGGGTGAATATCAGCAAAAACACAGCAAGAAGGGCGCGCATACAGGCTCCTGGATTAATGCGGGTATTTTCCGCGTGTGGCGTGCGGCTTGTCGAGGAGAGTTGATGCGGCTGTTAGACTCAGCCGATGTCGAATCCCCTTGAAATATCCTTTGCCCCGCTGATTGATGACCTCGCCGAGCACGGCTGGGCCATCCAGCATGTCGCCTTGCCTGTAGGTCTGACCCTGGAGTTGGCGGCTGAGTGCCGCGCGCGGGAAAATAAAGGCCGCTTGTTGCCGGCGGGCGTTGGCCGTGGCGCCGCGCAAGGGGTGCAGCAGCAGGTGCGTGGCGATCATATTGAGTGGCTGGAGGCCGAGCAATCGCCGGCCAGTGCCGGCTATTTAGCCGTGCTTGAGGCGTTGCGTTGCCAGCTGAATCAGGCGCTGTATCTGGGCCTGGAAGACTTTGAAGGGCACTTTGCGCTGTATCCGCCGGGGGCGTTTTACCTGAAGCATCTGGATCGTTTTCGCGACGATGACCGGCGCAGCGTGTCGGTGGTGTTCTACCTCAACCCCGAGTGGCTGCCCGAGCAGGGCGGCGCCTTGCGCCTGTATCTGGATGCCGGCCGCGAGCTGGATGTCTATCCGCAGGCCGGCACCCTGCTGGTGTTTATGTCTGCCGACTGGCCCCATGCGGTGTTGCCGGCGAACCGCGAGCGACTCTCGCTGACCGGCTGGTTCCGGCGGCGCGGCTAAGTCCGCCGGCCTGTTAGTGCCCCCAGACCTTGAAGGTGCCATGCAGGTCGGTGATGTCGCGGATTTCTATGCCGCCCAAATTGCTCTCGCCGACATACATGTCCGCGGCCAGGCGCAGTTTAATCGAGGCTGGATCTAAGCCGCCGGCGACCATTTGCTGATTGATGGTGGTGAGGTCGGGTAGGGTGAACTGCAGTTGCTGGGTGCCGCTGCCATTGGTCACTACGTCCACCTGCAAGGTCGGCAGGTTGATGCCCAGGAACGGCAAGGTCAGCCCGAGCTGCGCCGCGCCGAAGGGGCGGCCATTGCAGGCGCTTGGAGTAACGCAGCCATTGTCTATTTTGACGTTGCGCAGCGAGACGCTGCCGCCGTCATCGACCCAACTGACCTTGTTTATCGTCGCCTGCAGGTCAATGCGCATGCTGATGCCATTTTGCCCGCTCACCTCGCTCAGCGAGTGGTTGTCCAGCACTTGCAGGGCGGCCTGCGCGGAGCCAGCAAGCAGGCTGAGTAACGCAGTGAAAGCGGGTAACAGGTACAAGCGAGTCGAGGTCTGCATGCTGGCGTATCCTTCGCGACAAGTGGTGGACGTGGCCAGTCTGCGTCGGCTTGCAGCAGGGCGCTAGGTTGGGGTGACGGTTCTGTCCGAAGGATAGGCCTGGAACGCTTGTGCCAGAGCGCTACGCCGGGCATTTAAGGTGATCGGCTTGGCAATTTATTGGCCATTGCTGCACTTTTGGCCGGTGCGCAGGTTGGCGTCGGTGATGGGGTGTTACCGGCAGTGACTGCCAACGGGGTTATTTGTCGTATTTATTGCGCAACAGTTTTATCGGGAGTCGCCATGCAAAAAATTCTGGTCAGCGCTTGCCTGCTCGGTCAGCCGGTGCGCTATGACGGCGGTGGTCATGGCCCTTTTGCGGCCTTGTTGCAGTGGCAGCAGCAGGGCCGCGTGGTGGCGCTGTGCCCGGAGGTGGCCGGTGGTCTGCCGACCCCGCGCGAGCCTGCGGAGATTCTCGGTGGTCAGGGTGGGCAAGTGCTGGACGGGTTGATTACCGTGCGTACTGTGACGGGCGAGGATGTCAGCGCGGCCTTTGTCGCCGGTGCGCAGATTGCCGAACGGCTGGTGCAGCAGCACGGCATCCGCGTCGCCGTACTCAAGGCGCGCAGCCCGTCCTGTGGTAATCAACAGAACTACGACGGCAGTTTCAGCGGCACCCTGGTAACAGGTGAGGGCGTCACGGCCACGGCGTTGCGCCGGCTGGGTGTGCAGGTGTTCAACGAGGGGCAATTGGCGCAGGTGCAGGCACTGCTGGACGGCGCTGGCTGAGTCGTCTGGGCCGGCTATGCTGCTAAACCCAGCCCGTACAGGCGTTGGTGCGCGGGTTGAGCCCTGTCACTGCAAGGAGAACGTCCATGAAGATGCATATGCCCCAGCTTGGTTGCGCCTTGGTGTTGCTGACCGCCAGCACGCTGGTCAGCGCCGAGACGCCGCGCACGCCCGCACCCGAGGGCGCACAGGTGTATTTTATCGAGCCGGCGGCGGGGGCCGTGGTGCCCCAGACTTTCAGCGTCAAGTTCGGCCTCAAAGGCATGGGCGTGGCGCCGGCTGGGGTCGATGTGCCAGGCACCGGCCATCACCATTTGCTGGTGGATATGCTGGTGTTGCCGGGGCTGGATCAGCCTTTGCCGGCCACCGAGCAGATCCGTCATTTCGGCAAGGGCCAGACCGAGACCCAGCTAACACTGGCGCCTGGCCCACACAGCTTGCAGTTGCTGGTGGGGGACAAAAACCACGTGCCGCTGGACCCGCCGGTACTCTCGGAAAAAATCAATATCACCGTCAAATAGCTTGGCCAAAACGCAAAAAAGGGAGGCCGAGGCCTCCCTTTTTCATTCCGCTAAACAGTCACTAAAGCGTTGCGCAGTAGCTGTGCGGCGGTTTTTAGAACAGCACGCGGCTGCGGATGGTACCGTTGACGTGCTGGAGTTTTTCCAGGGCCAGGTCCGAGTACTCGGCGTCGATGTCGATCACCACGTAGCCGACTTTCTCGTTGGTCTGCAGGTACTGACCGGAGATGTTGATGCCGTTCGCGGCGAACACCTGGTTGATCTCGCTGAGCACGCCCGGAATGTTCTGGTGGATGTGCAGCAGACGATGCTTGCCCGGGTGCGCCGGCAGGGCCACTTCGGGGAAGTTGACCGAGGACACCGAGGTGCCGTTGTCGCTGTACTTGACCAGCTTCTCGGCCACTTCCAGACCGATGTTGGCCTGGGCTTCGGCGGTGGAACCACCGATGTGCGGAGTCAGAATCACGTTGTCCAGGCCGCGCAACGGGCTGGCGAACTCTTCACCGTTGGCGCGTGGCTCAACCGGGAACACGTCGATGGCGGCGCCGATCAGGTGCTCGTCCTTGATCGCGGCGGCCAGGGCGTCAATCACCACCACGCTGCCACGGGCGGCGTTGATCAGGATGCTGCCCTTCTTCATCGCGCGGATTTCTTTCTCGTCGATCATCCACTTGGTGCTGTCTAGCTCCGGTACGTGCAAGGAGACGATGTCAGCCATGCCCAGCAGCTCGATCAGGCTGGCGACCTGGGTGGCGTTGCCCAGCGGCAACTTGGTCAGCGGGTCGTAGAAGAACACCTGCATGCCGAGGGCTTCGGCCAGAACCGACAACTGAGTACCGATCGAGCCATAGCCGACGATGCCGAGCTTTTTGCCGCGAATCTCAAAGGAGTTCGCCGCGCTCTTGATCCAGCCGCCGCGGTGGCAAGAGGCGTTCTTCTCGGGGATGCCACGTAGCAGCAGAATCGCTTCGGCCAGCACCAGTTCGGCCACCGAGCGGGTGTTCGAGTAGGGGGCATTGAACACCGCGATGCCGCGTTCGCGGGCGGCGTTCAGGTCAACCTGGTTGGTGCCGATGCAGAAGCAACCGACGGCCACCAGCTTGTTGGCGCAGTTGAAGACTTCTTCGGTCAGCTGGGTACGCGAGCGAATGCCGATAAAGTGCGCGTCGGCGATTTTCTCTTTCAGCTGATCGTCCGGCAGCGAGCCGGTGAGGTATTCGATGTTGCTGTAACCGGCAGCCTTGATGGTGTCCACGGCGGATTGATGGACGCCTTCGAGGAGAAGGAACTTGATCTTGCTCTTGCCGAGAGAAGTCGTCTTAGTCATCTGCGTAAACCTATTGGCCGAATTAAATATGGCTGCGAAGCATCGCTTACAGGTGCGTCGGAGCGCGATTAAGCGCTGTCTGACGTCGCCTGGGGGACGCTGCAAAGGGTGCGTATGCTAGCATACGAGACCCCTGAAACACCCACCCCTGGCCGATGAAGCGTGCTCAGGGTGACCATGAATCGTTTGAGAGTTGCGTCCATGACCCATCCCGCCTTGATCGAAGCGCTGCAGACCCTGGTTGAACCCGGCAAGGTGTTGACCGATGCCGATTCCCTCAACACCTATGGCAAAGACTGGACCAAGCATTTTGCCCCGGCGCCCCTGGCCATAGTGTTCCCGAAGACGGTTGAGCAGGTGCAGGCGATTGTCCGTTGGGCCAATCAGCATAAAGTCGCGCTGGTGCCCTCGGGCGGCCGTACCGGCTTGTCAGCCGGCGCGGTGGCGGCCAATGGCGAAGTGGTGGTGTCGTTCGACTACATGAACCAAATTCTCGCCTTCAACGAATTTGACCGCACCGCCGTCTGCCAGGCCGGGGTGATCACCAAGCAACTACAAGCCTTTGCCGAACAGCAGGGCCTGTATTACCCGGTGGACTTCGCCTCCTCCGGCTCCAGCCAGATCGGCGGCAATATCGGTACCAATGCCGGCGGTATCAAGGTGATTCGCTACGGCATGACCCGCAACTGGGTGGCCGGCATGAAGGTGGTCACTGGCGCCGGCGATATTCTCGAGCTGAACCAGGACCTGATTAAAAACGCCACCGGCTACGACATGCGCCAGCTATTTATCGGCGCCGAAGGTACTCTGGGCTTTGTGGTGGAAGCCACCATGCGTCTGGAGCGCACGCCGAAGAACCTCACCGCCATGGTGCTCGGCACCGCCGATTTCGACTCGATCATGCCGGTGTTGCATGCCTTCCAGGGCAAGTTGGATTTGACCGCGTTTGAGTTCTTCTCCGACAAGGCCCTGGCCAAAATCCTTGCCCGTGGCGACGTGCCGGCGCCCTTCGAGTCCGAATGCCCCTTCTATGCGCTGCTGGAGTTCGAAGCCAGCACCGAGGAAGTGGCCAACGAAGCCCTGGCGACTTTCGAGTATTGCGTCGAGCAAGGCTGGGTGGTCGATGGTGTGATGAGTCAGAGCGAGCAGCAGCTGCAAAACCTCTGGAAGCTGCGCGAGTACATCTCCGAAACCATCAGCCATTGGACGCCGTACAAGAACGATATCTCGGTGACCATCAGCCAGGTGCCGGCGTTTTTGCATGATATCGACGCCATAGTCGAAGCCAACTACCCGGACTTTGAAGTGATCTGGTTCGGTCATATCGGCGACGGCAACCTACACCTGAATATCTTGAAGCCTGAGAACCTGAGCAAGGACGAGTTCTTCGCCAAGTGCGCGACTGTGAACAAGTGGGTATTTGAGACCGTACAGAAGTACCGCGGCTCAATCTCCGCCGAGCACGGCGTGGGCATGACCAAGCGCGACTACCTGCACTACAGCCGCTCGGAGGCCGAGATTGGTTATATGAAGGCGATCAAGGCGGTGTTTGATCCGAACGGGATCATGAACCCCGGCAAAATCTTCCCGCTCTGACTGGAAAGCTACTGCGCTCGGCCATGCTGCGTTGGCGGTGTCGGGAAAAATGCTCATTGGCACCAGCCAACTCCGCTTTTTTCCGACACCGCCGCCTTACCTGACCTTCGCTCGTGACGCTTTCATTGTGTGTGGCCAGCCACCGGGTTGCACCCGGCCTACGAAATTACGGATTGCACTATGAGCTACCAACACCACTATATCGACGGCACTCGCATTCACTTCCCGCTGGGCAAGGTGGTCTGCGTCGGCCGTAACTACGCCGAGCACGCCAAAGAGCTGAACAACCCGGTGCCGACCGAGCCGCTGCTGTTTATCAAGCCGGGCAGCTGTGTGGTGCCCATGGATGGCAGTTTCAGCATTCCCAATGACGAGCGCGGCGCGGTGCATTACGAGGCGGAAATCGCCGTATTGATCGGCAAGCCCTTGTCGCGCAAACCGAATGCCGAGGAAGTGCAGGATGCGATTTCCGGCTTCGCCCCGGCCCTGGACCTGACCCTGCGCGAGCTGCAGGACAAACTGAAAGCCAAGGCCTATCCCTGGGAAGTGGCCAAGTCCTTCGATGGCGCCTGCGTGCTGGCGCCTTTCGTGCCGGGCGATGCAGTGGCGGACCTGAGCGATATCGGTATTCGCCTGAGCCTGAATGGTGAACTGCGCCAGGA
Source organism: Pseudomonadales bacterium RIFCSPLOWO2_12_59_9 (assembly GCA_001830395.1). Classification (GTDB taxonomy): domain Bacteria; phylum Pseudomonadota; class Gammaproteobacteria; order Pseudomonadales; family Pseudomonadaceae; genus Aquipseudomonas. The sequence goes on from MHZN01000139.1 coordinate 8,272, forward strand.
CGGCAACAGCCGCGACATGCTTAACCCGATTCTGCCGCTGATCCAGCACATCTGCGGGCATTTCAGCCTGCAGGCCGGCGACGTGATTCTCACCGGCACCCCGGTGGGCGTCGGTCCGCTTAAGGTTGGCGATCAGTTGTTGCTGGAGTTGGTCGGCCACTCGGGCTTTACCAGCCGGGTGCTGTAAATCTTAGTGCAGCAAAAGCGCATAACGCCCGTCCTGTACGGGCGTTATGCGCTTTAGAACGGCGCTGTAACCATTTTTTCACCCGGGTGCCCGTACGCTAGGGTGAGTAAGTTCCATGCCATGGATAAGGCCTTCGTTGCTGCAACTACGAGTTCTGCCCATGTCCCGAACGCTTCGACTCTGCGCCCTTGCCGTTCTGCTGATTGCAGCCGCAGTCACCCTGCACCTGTTGCGTCTGGATGCGCGTGCGCTGTTATGGCTGCAAGAATCGCGGACCACTGCTGAGCAGCGTGCCAGCGGGCTGTGGTTGCCGGGCTATCAGGCGGTGCTGCAGCTCGAGGTGCCGGGTTTTGAGAATGAAGAGTTTTCCGACCTGAGCTACAACCCGGCGACCGATACGCTGTTCACTGTCAGCGGCAAGCACCCCTTGCTGATCGAACTGTCGCTGGACGGCCAGTTGCTGCGCAGCATTCCGGTCATTGGTGCGTCCAATCTGGAGGGCGTGGCGGTGCTGGAGGACGGCTATCTGGCAGTGACTGATGAGCGTCAGCACAACTTGACGATTTTTAAACTCGACGCCAGCACCCGCGAGCTACGCACCGAGCAGGCCGTGCAGCAGGTCGAGCTTGGCTACCGCGATAGCGCCAATAAAGGCTTCGAAGGCCTGGCCTGGGACAAGCGCAACCAGCGCTTGCTGCTGGGTAAGGAAAGGGACCCATTGATGCTATTTGGCTTGCCGTCCGATGGCCGCAAGGTGACCGGCCCGCTGCAAGAACTGGCGTCTTTGGACGACTATATGACCGATCTGGCCGGCCTCACGGTCGACCCGCGCAGCGGTCAGATTTTGGCCCTGTCGCAAGAGTCCCATCTGTTGGTTAGCTTGAATCAGCAGTACCAGCCGCAGAGCTTTATCGCCTTGCTGGGCGCTTTGAATGGGCTGGACAGCAATATCCCGCAGGCCGAAGGGGTGGCGCTGGATGGCGCCGGCAACCTGTATATGGTCAGCGAGAGCAATAAGTTTTATGGGTTTCGCCAAGCCTCGGCAAGCCAGTAGCTGCCGCGCGTCAGCGGCTGTTGAGGTCATTAGGTCTTGCTGGTTCTGGCTTGCCCGGTTCAGCTTGAATTCAGTTAGGCGTGCTATTGATGCCGGCCTATTTTGCGGAGCTTGGCCCATGCGTTATTTGCTCAAACCCCGCGCCCTGTTGTTGCTGGCATTATTCTTGGCGGTTGCGCTCGGCTTGGCCGGCGCCCAGCAGCTGCGCTTGTTCGAGCGCGGCTGGTTTGCAGTGCAAGAGTGGCGCCATGCACCCGAGTGGCGAGAGCGCTCCTTATGGCTGCCGGATTTTCGGGTCGATATTGAGGCGCAGCCGATTGTCGGGCTCACCGATAACCTCTCGGCCCTGACTTTTGATCCGGATCGGCGCAGCCTGTTTGCCGTCACCAACAAGCAGGCCGAATTGCTCGAACTGTCCCTCGATGGGCAGCTTGTGCGGCGCATTCCCTTGACCGGTTTTGGCGATGCCGAGGCGGTGGAGTACATCAGCCCCGGCATCTACGTGATCAGTGACGAGCGCCAGCAGCGCCTGTTTAGGGTGCATGTGGATGCGCGCACGCGCTGGCTGGATGCCGCTGACAGCGAGCAGCTGTCACTCAGCATTGGTGAAGACAGTAATAACGGCTTTGAAGGCTTGGCCTACGACAGCGTTGGGCGTCGCTTGTTTGTGGCCAAGGAGCGCAAACCCTTGCGGATTTTGCAGGTGCTGGGTTTCCCCCAGCAGAGCGAGGGCCAGCCCTTTGCCGTGCATGTGCAGGGCGACGCGGTGCGCGATCAACGTTTGTTTGTCAGCGATCTGTCCAGCTTGATGTTCGATCAGGGCAGCGGCCATCTGTTGCTGCTGTCCGATGAGTCGCACCTGGTGCTGGAGCTGGACCAGGCCGGCAAGCCAATCAGCAGCCTGTCACTGGTGGCCGGCATGCATGGCCTCAAGCGCAGCGTGCCGCAGGCCGAGGGGCTGGCGATGGACGATCAGGGCGATCTGTATATTGTCAGCGAGCCGAACCTGTTTTACCGGTTCAAAAAGCCGGGCGGTGAGTAGGTAATACTCGCCGCCGGCAGTCGCCCCTTGGCCGTTTAACGCTTAAGGGTTTTAACCCCGTCGCTGGTGCCCAGTAGCAGCAAATCTGCCGGGCGGGCGGCGAACAGGCCGTTGCAGACCACCCCGACTATGGCGTTGATTTGGCTTTCCAGCTCGGCCGGATTGACGATCGACAGGTTGAACACGTCGAGGATGATATTGCCGTTATCGGTCACCACGCCCTCGCGATACACCGGATCGCCGCCGAGTTTCACCAGTTGGCGCGCCACATGGCTGCGGGCCATGGGAATCACCTCCACCGGCAGCGGGAAGGCACCGAGTACCGGCACCAGCTTGCTGGCATCGGCGATGCAGATAAAGGTCCTGGCCACCGCTGCGACTATCTTCTCGCGAGTCAGGGCCGCGCCGCCGCCTTTGATCAGGTTCAGGTGCTCGTCGCTCTCATCGCAGCCATCGACGTAGAACTCCAGGTCGCTGGTGCTGTTCAGGTCATAGACCGGAATGCCGTGGGCTTTCAGCCGGGCGGCGGTGGCATCCGAGCTGGCCACGGCGCCGTCGAAGTCCATCTTGTGCTGGGCCAGGGCGTCGATAAAACAGTTGGCGGTGGAGCCGGTGCCGACGCCGATGATGCTTTTTTGATCCAGTTGTGGCCGGATAAAATCCAGCGCCGCTTGCGCCACGGCTTGCTTGAGTTGGTCTTGGGTCATGCGGCACCGTGTGCAGAGGAGGGTCGAGGTCGGCAATTATAGCCGCTTGCCGGGTTGGGTTGGGCGCCGGTAAACCGGATAAATCCATCAAGGCTGCCCGCCGCGGGCGTTACCTGCGTTAGACTCGCGGGCCAGCCCTTATTGCCAAGAGCCAGCCCGATGCTCGAACAGTACGTCAAAAAGATCCTCACCTCGCGCGTCTACGACGTGGCGGTAGAAACCCCGTTGCAGCCCGCGCGGCAGCTCTCCGAGCGCACCGGCAATCAGATTTTGCTCAAGCGTGAAGACTTGCAGCCGGTGTACTCGTTCAAGATTCGTGGCGCGTACAACAAGCTGGCGCAACTCTCGGCCGAGGAGTTAGCCCGCGGGGTGGTCACCGCCTCCGCCGGCAACCACGCCCAGGGGCTGGCGCTGGCCGCCAAGCACCTGGGGGTCAAGGCCACCATCGTGATGCCCAAGACCACCCCGGAAATCAAGGTCAATGGTGTGCGTTCCCGTGGCGGTAAAGTGGTGCTGCATGGCGACAGCTTCCCCGAGGCGCTGGCCTATTCACTGAAGCTGGTGGACGAAAAAGGCTACGTCTATGTGCACCCTTACGACGATCCGGACACCATTGCCGGCCAGGGCACCGTGGCGATGGAAATCCTCCGTCAGCAGCCCGGTCAACTGGACGCGATCTTCGTCCCAGTCGGTGGCGGCGGCCTGATTGCCGGCATCGCCGCCTACGTCAAATACCTGCGCCCAGACATCAAGATCATCGGCGTCGAGCCGGACGACTCCAACTGCCTGCAGGCCGCCATGGCCGCCGGCGAGCGGGTGGTGTTGCCCCAGGTCGGGCTGTTCGCCGACGGCGTGGCGGTGGCGCAGATCGGCAAGCACACCTTCGACGTCTGCAAAGACTATGTCGATGAAGTGATCACCGTCAGCACCGATGAAATCTGTGCGGCGATCAAGGACATCTACGACGACACCCGCTCGATCACCGAACCGGCCGGCGCCCTGAGCGTGGCCGGGATCAAGAAGTACGTCGAGCGCGAAGGCTGCACGGGCAAGGTGCTGGTCGGCATCGACTCGGGCGCCAACGTCAACTTCGACCGCCTGCGCCATGTGGCCGAGCGCGCCGAACTGGGCGAGAAGCGCGAGGCGATCATCGCGGTGACCATCCCCGAGCGGCCGGGTAGCTTCAAGACCTTCTGCGAGGCGCTGGGCAAGCGGCAGATCACCGAATTCAACTACCGCTTCCACACTAATAGCGAGGCGCACATCTTCGTCGGTGTGCAGACTCACCCGGACACCGACCCGCGCGTGGCGCTGGTGGCCAACCTGCGCGAGCAGGGTTTCCCGGTGCTGGATCTGACCGACAACGAGCTGGCCAAACTGCATATCCGCCATATGGTCGGTGGTCATGCCGCGGCGGTGCCGGATGAGGTGGTGTTTCGTTTCGAGTTTCCCGAGCGGCCGGGCGCTTTGTTTAACTTCCTGCACAAACTCGGCGGGCGCTGGAATATTTCGAT
>MHZN01000139.1:12853-13300 GCA_001830395.1 Pseudomonadales bacterium RIFCSPLOWO2_12_59_9
GATCCCGGCGGCGCTGGATGCCATCGGTTATCCCTATTGGGATGAGAGCAACAATCAGGCCTACCGCTTGTTTCTCGGCTGAACCCCATGGCGGGCAACGCTACGCGGTTGCCCGCCCTACGAACGCGCAACACGGAACTGGAACCTAGCCCATGGATAACTACCTGCTACTGAAAATCGCCCACAGCCTGCCGGCCATCCTGGTCTTCGTCGGCTTGCTGGTGCATGTGCTGATGCTCTGGAAAGCCGCCCGTGGCGGCGACGCGGCCGTGCTGCAACGCAAGCTACGGCGTACCCGGCTGATCAGCTTGCCGCTGCTCGGTGTGCTGGCCCTGAGCCTGCCGGTGAGCGGCTGGTGCCTGGTCAATAACGCCGGTCTGCCGCTGGGGCAATTGTGGCTGCTGGCCAGCTCCGGCCTCTATGTATTGCTGATGCTGCTCGGCCTGT
>MHZN01000140.1 GCA_001830395.1 Pseudomonadales bacterium RIFCSPLOWO2_12_59_9
CCACGGCACCGAGGTGCGATTCCTTGATCCCACCGTAGCGTATCGCGTGCCTCTCGACTGCATCGTCAATGTTCCCGTCGTGAGGTGGAAGGTGCTCGAAACGCAGCGGCGGCGCTACGAGGATTATTAAAAGCCTGCTCCAAGCTACTGCAGCGGCGAGAAGGCGGCGGGCATCAGGATCTTGTTTTCCTGAGCGAGCAGCTGATAGACGGGCAGGCCCTCCTTCTTGGCCACTGCCGACGGCGGCCACATCCCGGTCGCCTGCGCCCTCGTACGGGTTTCATTGCGGGCATCCAGCGTCGGATAGGGCCAGATGTGCACGAATTTATTGAGCCCGCCCAGTTCGGAATACCAGACGGCGCACACGGGCCCGATCTTGAGTCGCGCCGGCAGTGCTTTCTCCCACAGTTGCGCGAACTTGGGCAACTCCCCCGAAGCGTAGGTGTAGGTCCGCATCTCGAAGTAAGGCCCCATCTTGCCGGGCTTGATCTCGGGTGAGAAGGCAAAGGGAATCATGATGTCAGAGCGCATGCTCAACATGAATTCGCCGGTCTTCGGCGGCCACACGCCATCCTTGACGGCCGCGGCGCGGATGCGTCCGCGCTCCTCCAGATCCTTGTACGGCCAGACATGAATGATCTGATTGAGGGGGCCGATCTCGGTGTGCCAGAATGCCGCAAGCTCCGAGTATTTCTTGCGCTTTTCATAAGCTTCGCCAAAGCGCTTCTCGACTTCGGGCAGCGAGTGCGGCTTGATGTCGTAGGTCCTCACTTCGTAAATCATGGGATGTCCTTTTTGAGTCGTTGTGAGTGAACGGTGCGGGGTCCGATGGCTCGCCGCGGATCACGGCACCGAATTTACTCCGAAGCGGGAATGTTGACCAGCTAGGAGTTTGTCGGACTTAGGTCGGCCAAACTCCCGCGCACGGTTTGTTTGGTATGATCCACGGTTCGCGCGGCGCGTCAGACACGTCGCCACGTCATGGCAGGGCGAGAAGGCCGGCCGATACCCGAATCCTACGAAAGGCGACCAGAATGGCAACCCCGAAAAAAGCGGCTCCCGGAAAATATTCCTCCAAACCCGCCCAGCTCACGTTCGCCACGCTCGACACGCAGCGCGGCTACCGGCTGGGACTCAAGACCGAGCGTGGTATCCTCGACGTGGAGCGGGCTTCCAGACTTTTCCGCATCAAGGCGCCGATTACGATCGACGCGGTGCTCGCGGGCGCCGACTGCGCGCCGTTGATGCACATGCCCGCCAGCAGCACCAGAGTCGCCAGTTGGGTCACCTGCCCCAGACTCTGGCCGACCCAGTAGGCAAACAGCCCGGCCAGCAAGTAGAAACAGCCGATCACCTTGTGCGGGTTGTAGTGGTCCATCGCCCAACCGACGCCCACCGCGCTGAGCACCCCGCCGAACTGAAACAGCGCACCGATAAAGGCGGCCTGCTCCATGCTCGCGCCGCTGTCGCGCATCAGGGTCGGCAGCCAGCTGGTCAGCAGGTAGACGATCACCAGGCCCATGAAATAGGTCAGCCACAGCAACAGGGTGCCGGCGCTGTAGCTGCCGGAGAACACCAGCTTGAGCACGTTGCGGCTCTGCACGGTATCTTGCTCGGGCACGCTGAAGTCACGGGCCAGGGCCACTGCGGCCGGGGCTATGGGCGCCAGCACGCGGCGCACCTGCTCGGCGCCGCGATTGCGTACCAGCAGAAAGCGCGCCGACTCCGGCAAGCGCAGCAGAAGCACCAGAGACAGCGCCAGCGGCAGCACACCACCGAGCAGCAGCAGGCTCTGCCAGCCGTAGGCCGGAATCAGCTTGGCGGAGACGAAGCCACCGCAGGCCATGCCCAGGTTGAAGCCGCAGAACATGCTGGTCACCAGCAACGACTTGAGCCGCTCCGGGGTGTACTCGGACAGCAGCGTGGTGGCATTGGGCATCGCCGCCCCCAGGCCAAGGCCGGTGAGAAAGCGCAGCACCAGCAGTTGCTCGACGTTGCCGCTGTAGGCAGACAGCAGGCTGAACAGGCCAAACAGAAACACCGCCCCCACCAGCACCCACTTGCGGCCGAAGCGGTCAGCCAGTGGCCCGAAACCCAGGGCGCCGAAGACCATGCCGATCAGCGCGGCACTCATCACCGGCCCGAGGCTGGCGCGCTCAACGCCCCAGTCCTGGCTCAGCGCCGGGGCGATAAAGCCCATGGCGGCGGTGTCCAGGCCATCGAGAAAGACAATCAGGAAACACAGCAACACGATGCGCCATTGGTAGCGCGACAGGGGTTGAGCGTTGATAAAGGACTGAACGTCCAGGGTGCCGATGGCAGGCAGTTTGGCAGAGCAGGTCATAGCGGGATTCCTGTGGTTGTTGCTTCGCATCGGCGCAGCCCGGGGGCTGGCAAACGGAACAGGAAAGAGCAGCAAGCAGGACCAAAGCGCTTCTGCAATAAGGCGCGAGCCCATGGCAGTCGGCGTGTGGTCGTGACGGTCTCTTATTGTTCTTATGGGTGGCCGTTAGCTTCACGGCCTGCAGAGACAGTACGGAGCGAGCGCCGAGGCTTCAATTCGATAATCGCTTAAGCGGGCGTTTATCGAACAACTCTTAACTTGCAGGTGATAGATAGGAGTCAGCTTACTGGCGATGTTGTTCCAGGCCGGATCGCCAGCAAGCTGGCTCCTGCATGGCGGTGCCTTTAGCCCGAATTTCACCCTTGTAATAAAGCCGCTGCGCGGCCGGCCAGGCTCTCAGTGAAACAACCGGGTGCTCAGCTCTTTGCTGGCCTCCAGCAACACCGGCAGAAAGCGCGTCTCCAGCTCCCGCTGCGACACCCGGCCGACGTGGGTGCCGACATTCAGCGCGGCCAGCACCTGACCGGCAGAGTCCTTCAAGGGCACGGCCACCGAGCGCAGGCCCATCTCCAGCTCCTGGTCGATGATCACCCAGCCCTGCTGGCGAATCGTCTCGATGCTGGCGCGCAACGCCTCTGGGGTGTGCAGGGTTCGGCTGGTTTTGACCTGCAGCTCGGCGTCGCTCAGGTAGTCCTCCAGCGCCTGGTCATCGAGCCCAGCCAGGAGGATGCGGCCCATCGAGGTGCAGTAGGCCGGCAGCCGGCTGCCGACACTCAGATCGACCGAAATCAGCCGCTGCGGGGTGGCCGAACGGGCGATATAGAGAATCTCATCGCCCTCCAGGGTGGCCATCGAACAGGCCTCGTGCAGTTGCTCGCTGAGGCGGTCGAGGATTGGCTGGGCGGTGACCGCCAGCGGCGTCGACGACAGGTAGGCATGGCCGAGGGTGAGCACCTTGGGCAGCAGCGAATAGGTGCGCCCGTCGGTGGTGGCGTAGCCCAGCTTGATCAGGGTGTGCAGGCAACGGCGCACGGCGGCGCGGGGAATCTCGGTGCGGTGGCTGATCTGGGCGATGGTCAGCTGGCGCTTGCGCTCCTGGAACGCATGAATCACCGCCAGGCCACGGGCCAGTGAACTCATGAAATTAGGGTCGCCGGTCAGCGCCTCGATGCGCTTGGCAGGAGAGGCAACTATCGGTGGCGCCAGGGTCGACAGGGGCAGACGTGTATCGCTCATACAGCTTCCTCAACAAACCGCCACAGCTGACTCAACCGGACGGCGCGGCTGACAGCACTCAAGGCGCAGCGCCGACAGATGCCTCGGTGTGCGCTTGCGCGTTGATAAACTCGGCCCAGACCGCATTACCCACCTCGGCGTGTTTCGCCGGCATAGTCTCCAAGAGCGTCAGCCGGCGCCGGGTTTGATTATCCGGATAAAGCCCGGGTTGTTCGCGCAATTTTTCGTCGACGAACGCCTTAGCCTTGAGATTGCCACTGCCGTAGAGGGTTTCAGTGGTGATTTGCGCGGCTATTTCCGGGCGCATCAAGTAATCGATAAAGCGCAGAGCAAGATCCGGGCGCTTGGCGCTGCTTGGAATGACCAGGCTATCGATAAAAAAACTCGCCCCTTCATCCGGGATAACAAAGCGTACATCCTGCCCCGCCGCCGCTGCGGCCAACGCATCGCCGACCCAGGACATGGCGACGCACAGCTTGCCGTCACGCAGATCATTGATATAGCGCGTGCTGCTGACGTACCGCAAGTTGGGGCGCAACTCCATCAGCAGTTTGCCGGCTTTTTTGATCCGGCTGGTTGAGCTGCGCATTAAGTCTCGCCCCTGATAACGCAGCAAGGTGGTCAGGCCTTCGTTGGGACCTTCCTGCCAGCTGATACCGCAACTGGCCAGCCGACGGCTTTGCTCAGGATCGAATAACAGGCTCCAGCTATTGGGCAGTGGCCCACCAAAGGCCGCTTCGGCCAGGGGCATATTGATGGCCAAACCGGTAGCCCCCCACAGGTAAGGCACCGCATAGCGATTGCCGGGGTCAAGGGCCTTCAACACCCCCAGCAGATGGGGCGCTAAATGCTTGCGATTCGGCAATTGATTGAAATCCAGAGGCTGGATGCTGGCGCTTTTGATCAGCCGTGGCAGGTCGTTGTGGGTCTGCACGGAAATATCCATCGCCGCGCCGCTGCTGAAAGCATCCTCAATCTCTTTTGGCGAGGTATAGCTATGGTAATCCACCCGAATACCGGTCTCGGCCTCAAAGCTCTTCAGCACTGGCAGAGCAATGTAACCTTCCCAGTTGTAGACCGTAATAACCTCTTCAGCGCCGGCCACGAGTGGCATCAGCGCCAGTAGCAGCACGCTATATAAACGAGACATCGACTACACCCCTAGTTTATTGAGATTGTTTTTTTGGGCCGTGCAGGCTGCTGGGGCGAGATCGTCGCCCAGGCAGCGTTTATAAAAATTTCCTCGTACGCGCTAGGACTTTTCAGCTGCGCGAAGTGCCGTTAAAAATCAAAAAATACCGTCTCACCCTCCCCCTGAATGCGGATATCGAAGCGATAGGCCGGCTTGCCATCCACAGTGCAACGCTGGGCCAACAAGGTCTCGCGGCGCTGCGGTTGCTCGATCAGCTTGAGCACCGGGTCGCGGGCGTTGGCGTCGGCCTCATCGGCAAAGTACAGACGCGTCTGCAGATGAATATTGATCCCGCGGGCGAACAGCGAAATGTTGATATGCGGCGCCATCGGCACTCCGTCCGCATTGTTCAGCACACCCGGTTTGATGGTGCTGAGCGTCCACTCGCCGGCATCGAAGGTGGTGGCGGTACGGCCGAAGCTGTTGAACGGTTTTTCCAAGTCGAAGGCACTGTCATAGCGACTCTCATGGTCCGCCTGCCAGACCTCCAGAAAGGAATCGCGCACCAGATGGCCATTGCCGTCGTAGACATGGCCGATCAGGCTGATGTGCTCACCCGGCGCGCCTGGCTTGGCCAGCTGATTGCAGATTTCCTGCGCGCGGCTCGGATTGCCGGCGGCAGCCAAAGCCAGACCGATATGCACGTAGGGGCCGGCGGTTTGTGAAGGGGTTTCAGGCAATAGTTGGATAGGCATAAGAATTCTCCTGGAACCTGTTTACGATCTCGCGAGCTAGAGCCACTTTTAACGCCGTATGGCCGACGCGCAGCAGATCGTGGACAGGTTCTTAACGGTTTTCGAAGTGGGTCTGACGCTGCCCACGCAACACGATGTCGAAGCGATAGGCCAGGCAATCCATGGGATTGGCCGCGTTCATATCGAGCTGGGCTATCAGGCGCTGCACCGCGTCCGGGTTGGCGATCGAGCGGGCTATCGGGCACATCGGGATCAGTGGATCCCCTTCGAAATACAGCTGAGTGATCAGCCGGGCGGCAATCGACGGGCCGCTGATCGACACATGGATATGCGCCGGCCGCCAATCATTCGGGCCATTACGCCAGGGGTACGGGCCCGGCTTGATGGTGCGGAAGCTGTAGTAGCCGTCACTGTCGGTCAGGGCCCGACCGACTCCGCCGAAGTTGGGGTCCAGCGGCGCCAGGTAGCCGTCGTTCTTGTGCCGGTAGCGACCGCCCGCGTTGGCCTGCCAGATTTCCACCAAGGTGTGCGGGACTGGCTTGCCGTACTGGTCGCAGACCCGTCCGGCGAGGATGATCCGCTCCCCTATCGGCAGACCGCCATTATTGAAGTTGAGCAGCAAATCATTGTCGTGCTGACCCATCTGCAGATGGGAGAAATCCGGGCCGCTGGTTTCCGAGATCGACTGCGGGATACTCACCAGCGCCTGACGCGGCGAGCGCGCAATCGAGGTCTTGTAGTCCGGCGTATAGGGCTTGGGGTGCCAGTTGCGGTCGCGAATGACGAAGCGGCTCTGCGGCGCATCGGACATGGCGGGGTTCCTCTTATTGGAGTGATAAGGCTGCTTCAGCAGCAAGCTGAGCGGCAGTCTCCAAGGTCGGAGCCCTGAGTAAAACTGAAAATAAATGCCTGATACATAACCCTGTGGTTATGGAAACTCACCCTCACGGTAGGCCTGTCCCAGCTCTCGCAGCACCTCGACACACCAATGCCCGGCCAGCGACAACGGCAGGCTGGCGTTACTGCAGATGCCCACCGAGCCCCCTGGCTCGCGGCTGCCCAGGTCGAGTTCGACCAACTCGCCGCGGCGTAAATCCAGCTGCACCGCATCGAAGGGGGCGATCCACAACGCCTCGCTGGTCTGCACATAGCGCCGGCTCAGGGCCAGCGACAAGGTCTCCAGGCGCTGGCGCGGCTGGCGAATGCCGCATTGCACGAACAGCGCATCGGCATACTTGCGGATGGTGGTGCCGGCCAATGGCAGCACCAGTGGATAGTCCTGCAACCGCTCAGGCAGCAACGGCGCAGACAGCAGCGGGTGTCCGGCGCGCGCCACCAGGGTCATCGACTCGCTGTACAGGTGTTCGAAGGTCAGGCCCTGGATCTGCGGACTGTCGGTCATCCGCCCGACCACCAGGTCCAGCTCGCCGACATGCAGTTGCGACAGCAAATAGGCACTCGAGCCGGTGGCCACGCTGGCCACCAGTGCCGGATGGCGCTCGTGCAGGCGACGCACCAGCTCGGGAATCAGCAGGCTCTCCACGGTCGAGAGCACCCCCAGACGCAAGGTGCCCGAGGCATATTGCGCCTCCCGCAGGCTGTTCACCCCATCGCGCAGCGCCTGCACGCAAGGGCCGGCGTAACGCATAAAGGCCACCCCGGCCTCGGTCAAACTGACGCCGCTTTTGCTGCGTTCGAACAGGCTGGCGGTGAGCAACTCCTCCAGCTCCTTGAGGGTTTTCGAGATCGCCGGCTGGCTCACCGCCAGCTTGCTGGCCGCCCGCGCCAAAGTGCCCTGGCGCGCGATTTCGAGAAAGCACACGAGATGACGAAACTTGATCCGGGTATCGATATTCACGGTGGCCCTGCGCACTGGAAAAGACAGCAGCAAGCCTAACGTCGAACGAGCCGATAACCAACCAAATGGTTATGACCTGACAGCAGGCCTTAACGCTGCAAACGGAAGTCTTTCGGCGACTGTCCGGTACTGCGTTTGAAGAAGCGCGAGAAATACGCCGGCTCGGAAAAGCCCAGGCTGTCCGCCACCTGATTGATGGTCATGGCGGTGTAGACCAGGCTGCGTTTGGCCTCCAGCAGCAGGCGCTGATTGATCATCTGCAGCGCCGACTGGCCGGCCAGACGCCGACACAGGGCATTCAGGTGCGCGGCGCTGATGCCCAACTCGCTGGCGTAGTGCTCGATGGACAGGTGCTCGCGAAACTGTGTTTCCAGTCGCCGAGTGAAGCCCTGCAGATGTTCACGCCCGCGGTCCTGCACCTGGGCCTCGGCCCGCGTGAGGTCCAGCGAGCGGCGCCCGACCCACACCAGCAGCGCACTGATCAGCGACTGCAGCATCAGCTCGCGCCCCGGCTGCTGCGCGCTGTACTCCTGAGCGACGGAGTCAAACAGGGTATCCAGATAACGCTGCTGCCCCGCCACCGGATAACAGGCGGCGCGCGCCAGCGGCGGGTGTTCGAGCAGCGCGCCGAGCTGCTCCACCAGCGGCAAGGCCAGGCTCAGCACGTGGCCCTGCACGTCCTGAGAAAAGCGGAAACCATGCACGCTCAGCGCCGGCACCACCTGCAACGAGGCCTGCTGCACGCAATGGACCACGCCCTCCACTTCCAGCTCGGCCGTGCCGCTCTGCACATACAACAGCTGCACCAGATCGCTATGCCGGTGCGGCTTGATCTCCCAGTCGTGGCGGTGACTGCGCTCGGCAATCGACTCGCAATGCAGCAGATCCGGAGTCGGCCAGACCGCCGTCTCGCCATACAACTTGAACACCGGCACGGCGCTGACGGGTGCCTTATGCATGACAGGACAATCCTCGAAAAATCCAGAAATATAATCAGATAGTGCCTTCAAAGGCGACAGCTATCCACCAAAAATACAGGCACCTACAACAAGACAGAACTGGCGCAGCAGCGCCAGGATTCGCCAAGGACAATAACAATGAAGACCAAAGTCGCCATTATCGGCGCCGGCCCCTCCGGCCTGCTGCTCGGCCAACTGCTGCACAAGGCCGGCATCGACAACATCATCATCGAACGCCAATCCCCCGATTACGTGCTCAGCCGCATCCGCGCCGGCGTGCTCGAACAAGGCATGGTCGACCTGCTGCGCGAAGCCGGCGTCAGTGATCGCATGGACCGCGAAGGGCTGGTGCATGACGGCTTCGAACTGGCCTTCGACGGCCGCAGCGAACGTATCGACCTGAAGGAGCTGACCGGCGGCAAGACGGTGATGATCTACGGCCAGACCGAAGTCACCCGCGATCTGATGGAAGCCCGTCGGGCCAGCGGCGCCACCACCCTGTACAACGTGACGGACGCGCAGCTGCACGAACTCAAGGGCGAGCGCCCGCATGTCACCTTCACCCACAACGACGAACCGGTGCGCCTGGACTGCGAGCACATCGCCGGCTGCGACGGCTTCCACGGCGTGTCGCGCCAGTCGATCCCGCAGGGGGTACTCACCGAGTTCGAGCGGGTCTATCCATT
>MHZN01000141.1 GCA_001830395.1 Pseudomonadales bacterium RIFCSPLOWO2_12_59_9
CACGGCGCAGGCCTTGAGCTCGGGCATCTTGGTGCTCGGGTCTTGGGCGTCGTTGGTCAGCCGATTACAGGGCGCCTCACGAAAATGATAGGGCATGGACAACACTCCTCTGGGCAGGTCATCGGTGAACTGCACCCGGGTCTCCAGCCAGCCGCGCCGCGAGCTCACGCGCACGCCCTGGCCATCCTGCAACTGCTGCGCGGAGCCGTCGGCCGGGTGCATAAATAACAGGCCACGGGGCGTCTCGCGCTCCAGCAGCGGCGATTTGCGGGTCATGGAGCCGCAGCCGTAGTGAAAGTGCAGACGGTGAGTGGTGAAGAAAAACGGGTACTCGGCATCCGGGCATTCAGCCGGCGGCACATGGGAGACCGGCAACAGGCGCCCACGCCCCAGCGGAAACTGCTCGCCATGCAAGAGCGGCGAGCCGTGCGGATGCGCCGCGTCACAGGGCCACTGCAAACCGTGGCGTTGCTCCAGCAGCGGATAGGTCATGGCGGAAAAAATCGGCGTCAAGGCCGTCATCTCGGCGAACAGCGCCTCGGCGTCGACCCAGCGCATGCCGGCGTAGCCCATGCGCGCCGCCAGCTCACCGAGTATCTGCCAGTCGCTGCGGGCCTGCCCCGGCGGGGCTATGGCTTGGCGGATGCGCTGCACCCGGCGCTCGCAATTGGTGAAGGTGCCCTCCTTCTCGGCAAACGCTGCCGCCGGCAGCACCACATCGGCACGCTTGGCGGTTTCGGTCAGGGTCAGCTCCACCACCACCAGAAAATCCAGGGCGGCAAAGGCGCGGGCCACCTGATTCTGGTCCGGGTCGGTGAGCAGCGGTTCCTCGCCCATGATCATCAGCGCCCGCAGTTCACCCTGTTGCGCCGCGTGGGTCATGCCCAGCGAGGTCAGCCCCGGCTGCGCCGGCATCGGAGTGCCCCAGCCTTTAGCAAACTTGGCCTGCACCCGCGGATCGGCGGCGTCCTGATAACCGGGATAGACATTCGGCAGACAGCCCATGTCGCACGCGCCCTGCACATTGTTCTGGCCGCGCAACGGATTGATCCCGGTGCCTGGCCGGCCGATTTGACCGCAGGCCAGCGCCAGATTGGAAACCGCCACCACATTGTTGGTGCCACTCTGAAACTGGGTGATGCCCATGCCATAGGCAATAAAGGCCGCCCGCGCCTGGCTGTAGCGGCGCGCCACCGCCAACAGATCGGCCTCCGGCACCCCGGTGATGGCGCTGGTCTGTTGCGGCGTCAGCGTTGCCAGGTGCCGGCGCAAGGCCTCGTCCCCTTCACAACGGGCGGCCAGGAACGGCTGGTTCTCCCAGCCGTTGGCAAAAATGATCTGCAGCAGGCCATTGAGCAGCGCGATATTAGTGCCCAGGCGCACTTGCAGGTGAATGTCGGCCAGCCGGGCCAGACGGGTTTTGCGCGGGTCGATGACAATCAGGCAAGCCCCGCAAGCCTGCGCCCGCAGCATGCGCGCGCCGATCATGGCGTGGTTCTCGGTGACGTCAGCGCCAATCACCAGAATCACCTCGGCCTGGTCGATGTCAGCAATGCTGTTGGTCATGGCGCCGGAGCCCAGGGTCAGGCCCAGGCCCGCCACCGAGGGGCTGTGACAGATGCGCGCGCAATGATCGATGTTGTTGCTCTTGAGCACCGCCCGAGCAAATTTTTGCGCGGCGTAATTATCTTCGTTGCTGGCCCTGGCGCAGCTGATCAGCCCGACCGCGCTGGGTCCCAGTTCGTCCATGGCCAACTGGAACTCGCTGGCCACCCGCGCCAAGGCCTCGTCCCAACTGGCACGGCGAAACACCCCGTGCTCCTTGATCAGCGGGCTGGTCAGACGGTTCTGCGGGTCTATGGCAAAGCTGGTGGCCCAGCCCTTGGCACAGAGTTGGCCCTGGCTGACCGGGTGCCCCGGCTGCGGCTCAACGCCCACCACCTGGCCCGCCTCGACCCGCAGACCGATACCACAACCCACGCCACAGAACGTGCAAATACTCGGTACCACACGCATCAGCCCGCCTCCCTCGTCGTCTGCTCTCAGGTTAGTTCGCCGCGATGCCGGCTGTTTGATCAAAATCAAAATGTGCCCCATGCAGTAGCGCAAAAATATTTCTGTTCCCTTTGGATCAACAGCAATGGAGGAATTGGAAATGGTCAACATCGTTCGCAAAACCCCTGAACAGGAAGAGAAAGCCGGCAAGGGACTGAGCCGCATGGACCTGCGCCATCCGCTGGAAAATTTGCGCCGGCAAGTCGATCAGCTGTTCGAGGACTTCCACATCAGCGGCTTGCGCCTGCCGTTCCGGCGCAGCCCTTTCGATGCCGAGCCGGCCTGGCGGCGTGAGCTGTTGGGTCACAGCATGCCGGCCGTGGACATTGCCGAAAAGGACAAGTTCTTCGAGCTCACCGCCGAACTTCCCGGCCTGGACGAGACTAATATCGAGATCAAATTGTCCGATGGCAACATGCTGATTCGCGGCGAGAAAAGGGAGGAAATCGAGGAGAACAAGAAAGGCTACTACCTGTCCGAGCGCCACTATGGCGCCTTCGAGCGCATCTTCAACTTGCCCAAGGGCATCGATCCTGAGCGCATTGAGGCCAGTTTCAGCAAGGGTATTTTGACCGTGACATTGCCGAAGAAACCCGAGGCAATTAAACCGGAAAAAGTCATTCCGATAAAAACCAGCTGAGCCTTGCCCAAGCCTGCGCCCCCGGCCATCGCCCATGACCGGGGGCTTTTTTTTGGCTCTGTGCCCGTTAAGTATTGAACGCTGCAAAACCCGTGGGAGGGGCGCCCTGAGCGGTGCTTCAGGCCGGGGCGCAGGCAATCGCCGGTATTTGATCAAAATCAAAGTGGCCACATCACGGAGGTTCAAAATTGGTTTTGTCCACTTTCGGACCGACCTGGTGGGAGGGAACTTAAATGGCTAGCACCGAAAAAAAACTACCCGTAAGCGTAGAAAGTAGAACCAGTAAAAACCCAAGTGTGGCCGATCCATGGCGGCCGCTGGAGAACCTGCGCCGGCAAGTCGACCACCTGTTTGAAGACCTCAACTTTGGCGGGCGACGCCTGCCCTTTGTGCCCAGCGCGTTTGATGTCGAGCCGTTCTGGCAGCGTGAACTGGTTAGCACTGGCCTGCCTGCGGTGGATATCACCGAAAAGGAAAAATCCTTCGAGCTCACCGCTGAACTGCCCGGCATGGACGATAAGGACATCGAGATCAAACTCACCAACGGCAACATGCTGATTCGCGGTGAGAAGAAAGAAGAGCGCGAAGACAAGCAAAAAGACTACTACCTGAGCGAGCGCCGCTACGGCTCCTTCGAACGGATCTTTAACCTGCCCCGTGGGGTCGATGCGGATCATATCGAAGCCAAGTTCAGTAAAGGCGTGCTGACGGTGGTCATGCCGAAAAAGCCTGAGGCCATCAAACCGGAGAAAAACATTCGGATTAAAACCAGCTGAATCCGCCTGACCCTCAAGCCCTTGGCCAGCATCAAATGGCTCGGGGCTTTTTGTTTGGCTATGCCCCAGTTAAATATTGAAGACCGATTCCCTAGGGTGGACTTCAACCCACCGTCCCTTAACGTCGCAATGTTGGTGGGCTAAAGCCCACCCTACGCAAAGCCCATCATTTATTACTCAACATGACTGGGACGCAATTTTTTTGTTTGCCTGCAGCCTCGCTATACCGCTGTTATACCGCGTCAGTTGCCGCCGGTGGTTTGACCGCCAGAATATTGCAGGGCGCTTGGTACAGCACATACTCGGTAGTACTGCCGAGCAGTGTGCTCAGGCCATGGCGCTGGACCGTACCCATCACCAGCACGTCGGCCTGTATTTTCAGGGCAAACTCGGCAATGGTGTTAATGGCCGGCCCCATGACGAAATGCCGCCGCTCGGACGGCACACCGTAGCGATCGGCCAAGGTGTTAAAGGCCAGGTGCAAGGAGTTGCGTAACTCCCCGGCAAAGTCCGCCGACCAGGCTGCAGCCCCTGCGGCGCCGTCCCAAAAAATCGCCGGGGACAGGTCATAGGTGTTTAACAGGTGCAGCTCGGCGTCGCATTGCAAGGCCAGGGCAGTGGCGGCCTGAATGATCTGGTCGTTAAGCCCGGGGATCTGCGTTTCTGGGCTGGCCGAGTCGACTGCCGCCAGCACCTTGCGCGGCAAGGGATGCCCGGCGGCACTGAGCAGGTGTACCGGCACCGGGCACTCGCGCAGCAAGTGCCAGTCCAGCGGGGTGATAAATACCCGCTTGAGCGCCGATTCGCGCTGCGCATCCTTGAGTAACAGGTCCGGCTGCAACTGCGCCACATGCACTAGGACTTCTTCCAGCGGATGCTCATTCCAGACCACCTCGATGGTCACCTGAATGCCCTTGGCGGTTAGCTCCGCCGTCTCTGTTTGCAACCAGAGGCGGCGCTTCTCTAACTGCCCCTCGCGGGGCAGCTCCTGGAAGTTATCGTCAAACACCGCCAGGGGCTGTACAAACATGGCGATATGCAGCGCCGCCCCGCTCGCCTGTGCCAGTGCCACGGCGCGTTGCAGCGCCGCGTAGTGACGCATGTCCGGGTCGGCGATCAGCAACAGCCGTTGATATTGGCCCATGTCCATTCTCCCAAAATTGCAGTTTAGCCGCCGTGCGCAGTGCCGTGTGATCCGCGCCACCGCTGCCTGCGGGTCGAACGCTGAGCCGCGTATCCAGCCGCGCCGAACACACCTGAATACGCGGCGAGGTTGGTGTCAGCGCACCGCCTGGTAACCACCCGGCACGCCACCCTTGGCCAGCACAATCTGCCAGAGCTGTATGTCACGGGCGCGAAAGGCCCCGGCGCAGGTCAGCAGGTAGTAGTTCCACATCCGGTAAAAGCGCTGGTTGTAGGTGCTGGCCAGCTCATCCCAGTGGCGCTCGAAATTGGCCTGCCAGGCCATCAGGGTCCGGTCGTAGTCGGCGCCAAAGTTGTGCCAGTCCTCCATGACAAAATTGTTGCCGATCGCCTTGCCAATCTGGGCGATGGAGGGCAATCCACCATTCGGGAAAATATGCCGGTCGATCCACGCATCGCAGTGTTTGCGACAGTCGTTGGCACCGATGCTGTGCAACAAAAACAACCCGCTGTCGCGCAGGCACCGCTGCACCACGGCCATGTAGGTGGCGTAGTTCTTCCAGCCAACGTGTTCAAACATGCCCAGCGACACGATATGGTCGAAGGGCTCATTGAGGTCGCGGTAGTCCTGCAGACGAATCTCCACCGGCAAGCCCTTGCAACGCCGCCTGGCCAACTCGGCCTGCTCGCGGGAGATCGTGATGCCGACCACCTGCGCACCGTAACGCTGGGCGGCGAACTCGGCAAAACTGCCCCAGCCGCAGCCGATATCCAGCACCCGTTCACCGGGTTGCAGGCCGATCTTGCGGCAGACCAGATCCAGCTTGTGCTCTTGAGCCTGCGCAAGGTTGGCGGCACCCTGCCAG
>MHZN01000142.1:0-5474 GCA_001830395.1 Pseudomonadales bacterium RIFCSPLOWO2_12_59_9
AGGCGGCGTTTCTCGTCGCTCATTTGGAACAACCAAACCGCGCTCCTCGTGCCTTGCCTCGCGCAAAAACAGGCTCCGGCGCTGCCGCGAATGAAACGGCAACAGACCCTAAACTGTCTGCAATGGGGTTTTTCATGTTGTTACTGCCGTGGTCACACGCCTGCTCGGCGGGCTTTACGCTGCGTGGCTGGCATACGCCGCCCTCGGGCAAACCGCTGCTGCATTTTCTGCACGGCAACGGTTTTTGCGGGCGCACCTATGAGCCTTTGCTGCGCCTGCTGGCGGTGGATTTTGACCTTTGGCTGTGCGACGTCCAGGGTCATGGCGACAGTGACCACGGCGGCCGCTTCCATGGTTGGAACCGCAGCGCCGCCCTGGCCCTGGAAGCCTTCAATGCCGGCCGGGGGATTTACGGCGCGGTGCCCACTTACGCCGTCGGCCATAGCTTTGGCGGGGTGCTGACCAGCCTGATGCTGGCCAAGCAACCGGGGCTGTTTAGCCGCGCGGTGTTGCTCGATCCGGTGCTCTTTACCCCTGCGATGATCGGCGTGATGGCGTTGTCCGATGTGGTCGGCCTGTACCGCCGTAACAGCATGGCCAGCAAGGCGCGCACCCGTCGCCGGCAATGGCCTTCGCGGCAGGCGGCGTTCGACGCCTTGCAGGGCCGCGGCATGTTTAAGGGCTGGACGGATGAGGCCTTGCAGGCCTATGTGGAGCACGGCCTCAAATCGATGGAGGCGGGCGTCGAACTGAAATGCCGGCCGAGTCGCGAGGCGGATATCTTCGGCTCTTTCCCCAAGCGCCTGTGGTCGTCATTGGCCAAGATACAAACCCCCACCCAGGTGGTTTACGGCCTGCACACCTACCCCTTTATCGCCACCGCCGTGGCGCGCTGGTCGGCGCTGAATGCCCATGTCAGCGGGCAAACCGTGGCCGGCGGTCACTGCTTTATGCAGCAAGATCCCGAGGATTCGGCCCAGCGGGTTGCGGCCTTTTTGTTGCACTGAGGGCTGGCGGGCTTCGCTAGGCCACGCAAATTTCGCAAAGAGTCTGAAACCGCTCGGTGGGTTACGCGGCGCCCTGACTGCGAGCAGAGGTTTTGCGCTTGCGTAGCGCCGCTAACCCACCCTACAGCTGCACCGGGTTGCTGTCCGCGACCGGGCTTTGCAGTTGCGCCAGCAGCTCGATGATGCGCCCGGCATATTGGTTGACCAGAAAAGGCACGTTCGCCTGGCGGTTGTAGTGCTGCAGGGGCGCTTCGATAAAACGCCATTTGCGCTGGATATTGGCCAGGATGGCTCGGTTGTGCGGGCGGCTGCCGGCCAGGGTCTGTAACTCGTGCAACTGTGCGCTGAAGGCGCGGGTCAGTTGATCAATCTCGATAGTGTCGCCACCGAGGCTGTTGGCGCCGATGCTGTAGGCGATGTAGTGGCTGCTTAAATTTTGCAGCTGCAGGCTTAGCTGCTGGTTGAGCGGGTCGTGGTCAGTGGCCGGCAATTGACGGGTGAGCGCGTCGCAGCGTTCCAGCAGCTGCTGATTGAGGCCGAGCAGCTCGGTGATGTCCCGGGGGCTGATACTGACGTGCCGCTGCAGGGCTTCGTTGAGCTCGGTCAGGCGTTGCGCATAAGCCCGCCAATGGGCCTCGAGCTGGGCAAGCTGGGTCTGGGAGTCGCGCGCCGCTGGCGGGTTAAGGGCCGCGAATAAAGCACTCACTGCCTGCATACGCTGTTGCATGGCGTTGACCTGCGCCGGGTCCTGATCCACACCGTAGAGCAGGTAAAAATCACTCAGGGTGGCTTGGCTGAGCAGCCGTATCTGTTGCAGTCGATAGCGTTCATTCACGGGTTCTGCGGCGTTCAGGCTGGCGCAAAACAGCGCGCAGAGCGCCAGCGCCAAGACCAATAAGCGGTGGATCATGTGGCACTCCTGGGGAGTTGCAGGGGGTGGTTGCGCGCGCCGCTCAAGGACTATTTGCCCTTGAGCGGCGGCGGATGATTCAAGGGTGGGCGTTGAACCAAGCGAGGATGATGCCGGGGGAGGCGGCAAACCACTCATGGTTGCCCAGGGGCTCGGTGTAACGGGTGGTTTCGATGCCCTGCTGCAGCAGGCGGTCGTAGTACAGGTCCATGCTCCACCACGGCACTACAGTGTCGACGAAGCCATGCAGGAAGGTGGTCGGCGGGTGATCGGCCGGCAGGGTGTCGGGCACCACGCACAGTGGCCCGGAGCAGGTGGCATAGGAGCCGGACTGGATCGCCAGGGCTTTGAACTGGCCGGGGAAGGACACCGCCATTCGGCTGGTGTTATAGCCGCCGCTGGAAATCCCGGTGGCGTATTGGCGCTGCGCGTTCAGCGGGCCGAAGCGCCCTTCGCGCACACCGGTCAGCAGGTTGGTGATGAAGGTGAAGTCGGTGCCGGTTTCGTACAGCACTCCCGACATGCCGGGGATGTTGGTTTGCCAGAACAGGTCGGCCGGCGCGCTCGGGGCAATCACCGCATAGCCATGTTCGAGCAGGGACTTGATGGTCTTGCCCTCGTTGTAGAGCTTCCCGGCCCACTCGTTGCTGTAGTAGACGAAGCTGTCCAGCGCAAAAAATGACCCCTGATAGAAGAACACCACCGGCCAACCGCCGGCGGGCGGGGTGCCGGCGGGCACTTGGTAAATCACCTTGCGGGTGCTTAACGCGCCGGAGCTCACCCAGGTGGTTTGGCTGCTGCAGCTGATTTTGCCGGGGATCAGCAAGGAGGGTTGGCGCTCGCTACAGGGCGAGGTCGCCCAGGCTGAGGTACACAGCAGGCTGCTCAGCAGCAGCGCTAGGCAGAGTCTAAGACGGGCGGTTAGGGCAGTGGGCATGGCGGTGTCTCCGTTTTTATTAGGGGCTTGCCCATTAAATATGAAACTGATATTCCGATTCCGTCAATGCCTGAAATTCGCTTTTCCTCGGACTTTGCCTGGCCGGCCTGCGCGCCTGACGGGCAAAGGGGCAGGCTAGAGCCACGGCCTGAGCCGTGATCGTCGACAGCTGTGGCGACGGACGGTCACAAAGTGTTGGGCGCGATCGGCGCCGCAAGAAAAAATTCGGAATGGGGTTGCCAATTCCGCTTGTTGGCGTTTAGATTGATTGGGAACAAGTGTTCCGATTCCGATAAAAACAACAACAGGAGGTCACCGTGACCTATCAAGTAAAGGCCTTGGCGTTAGCCGGTCTGGCGGTCTTCAGCGCCTTGCCGCTGGGCGTTGCCCAGGCGTTTCAACTGCGCGAGGACGACTGGACTATGTCCCTGGACACCACCCTGTCCTACGGCGTGAGTTACCGCATGGAGGCCCGCGATGCCAAGTTGATTGCCCGCGCCAATGGCGGCCGGGGCAGCAATGCCGGGCTGATCAACTCGGATGACGGTGACCTGAACTTCAGCAAGCACGACCTGTTCTCGGAAGTGGTCAAGGGCGTGTCGGAGCTGGACCTGCGCTTTCAGGACAAGTACGGGGTGTTCGTCCGTGGTCGGGCCTTTTACGACTATGTGCTGGAGGACGAGACCCTGCCGCATCGGCAGATCAGCAATCAGGCTCGGGACGAGGCCGGCTCCAGCGTCGACTTGCTGGATGCCTTTGTCTACGGCAGCTGGGAGCTGGACGAGCGCGCCCTGAATGCACGCCTGGGCCGCCAGGTGATCAACTGGGGCGAGTCGCTGTTCTACCAAAACGGTATTGGCGCCACCAACCCGGTGGACATCAATGCCTTGCGCGCGCCGGGCTCGGAAGTCAAAGAAGCCTATATGCCGACCTTCATGGCCTATGGCTCCCTGGAGCTGCGCGACAACCTCAGCGTCGAGGGTTATTGGCAACCGGGCTGGGCCTGGGAAAAGTCCAAAATCGACCCGTGCGGCACCTACTACTCGACCCTCGATGTGCTCGGCGAAGGTTGCAACTACCTGTCGGTGCCGCCGCTGCAAGAGCCGCTGGCGGGCGGCAATGCCTTCGACAGCCCGGGCATGGCCCAGGCCTATGTCGACGGTCTGCCGGCCGGCTTCGTCAATAACCTGCGCAAGAGCTACCTGCCGACCACCTTTATGCCCCGTGGTGAGGATCTCGATGCCGATCATGCTGCGCAGTACGGCGCCGCCTTGCGCTGGTACGTGCCGCAGCTGAATGAGACCGAGTTGGGCCTCTACTACCTGCGTTACAACATGCAGGTGCCGATGCTCGGCTTGACCGTGGGCGACACCGTCACCCTGCCGGTGGTCGGCGTGCTGCCCAACGCCAGTAGCGCCAGCTACTACGCCGAGTACTTGGAGAAGCGCGATCTGCTCGGCATCAGCTTCAACACCTCGATTGGCGGCGACAGCATTTTCAATGGCTTGTCGCTGGCTGGGGAGCTGAGTTACCGACCCGACACGCCGATTGCCCTGGGCCTCAACGAATACCTGCCCAGCGCCTTGCTCGGCAGCCGCCAGGGCCTGGCGGTGGGCAGCCGGTTAGACGGTTACCACGAGAAGGACATGTACCAGGCCTCGCTGGTGGCGCTCTACAACTTTACCGATTTGCTCGGTGCCAACTCGGCGTTGCTGTCTTCGGAGTTGGTCGGCAGCCGGGTGCAAGGCCTGGGCTCGGAGACCGACTACTACTCCGCCACCCGCAGTGCCTATGGCGCGCAAACCAACCTGCAACTGACCTACAGCAACGTCTTCAACCTGCTCACCCTGGTGCCCAGTGTCGGCTATCAGTACGGCATCCATGGGGTGGCGCCGCAGCTGACCAATGGCCTGGTTGAGGATGCCAAGAGCTACTCGGTGGGTGTCGATGCGATCTACCAGGAATCCCTGACGGTGGGCGCCAAGTACGTGGGCTACAGCGGCGGCGGTTTGCTGAACAAACGCAGCGACCGCGACTTCCTGAGCTTCAACGTCAAATACAGTTTCTGAGAGAGGATCGAACGTCATGCGCACACTCAAATTTTTGCCCGGCGGCTTGCTCGTGGCTAGCTTGCTGGCCAGCCCGTTACTGCAAGCCCAGGTGCCGAGCGAGCAAGCCGCGCGCCTGGGTAAAGACCTCACGCCGATGGGCGCGGAGATGGCCGGCAACGCCGCCGGCAGCATTCCGGCCTGGACTGGTGGTCTGGCCCCGCGCAGCGATGCCCTGGACGCCAGCGGTAGTTACCTCGACCCCTTCGCGGCCGATAAGCCTTTGTTCAGCATCAGCCGCGCCAATCTTGAGCAGCATCGAAAGCTGTTAAGCCCAGGGCAGATCGCCATGCTGGAGCGTTATCCGCAGAGCTGGAAGTTGCAGGTCTATCCGAGCCGGCGCTCGGCCTCTTATCCCGCCAAGGTCTACGCGGCGGCCAAGGCCAATGCGGGCAGCGCCAAGCTGGTCGAGGGTGGCAATGGGATTGCCGACTTCAAGCTGGCGACGCCTTTCCCTATCCCCCAGTCGGCGCTGGAAGTGCTGTGGAATCACCTGGCGCGCTACCGTGGCG
>MHZN01000142.1:5487-14972 GCA_001830395.1 Pseudomonadales bacterium RIFCSPLOWO2_12_59_9
AGCGCCAAGCGGCATTACGCCCAGGCGGTGCCGCAAAGCGGTGGGGCCTATTTTATGACCCAGATCGAAGATCAGTTTCTGTTCAACCAGGATGCCGGCGACTACAGCAAGGACAACGGCAATATCCTCTTCTACTTCCGCCAGTCGGTATTGGCCCCGGCGCGCCTGGCCGGCACCGAGTTGCTGGTGCATGAGACGCTCAATCAGGTCAAGGAACCGCGCCTGTCCTGGCTCTATGCCTCGGGTCAGCGGCGCGTGCGGCGCGCGCCGAATGTGGCCTACGACTCACCGGGCACAGCGTCCGAGGGCATGCGCACCACCGACAACTTCGACATGTTTTCCGGTGCGCCGGATAAATACGACTGGCAGCTGCTGGGCAAGCAGGAAATGTATGTGCCCTACAACAACTACCGCCTCGCCGCGAAAACCAACAAGTACAGCGACATAGTCAAGGTTGGCCACGTCAATCCGGAACTGCTGCGTTACGAGCTGCACCGGGTCTGGCATGTGCGCGCCACGCTCAAAGAAGGGCAGCGCCACCAGTACAAACAGCGCGATCTGTACTTTGATGAGGACAGCTACCAGATCCTGGTGGCCGACCATTTCGACGGTCAAGACAAACTCTGGCGCCTGGGCGAGTCCTATACCGTCAACTATTACGATCAGCCGTTAGTCTGGAGCAAAGGCGACGCGGTATATGACTTGATGGGCGGCCGTTATGTGATTGGCATATTGTCCAATGAAGAACCGGCCACCCAATTCAATCTGGCCCTGAAGCCAACTGAATTTACTCCGGCACAATTACGCCGCGATGGGGTGCGCTAATAATCAGGCGGCTTGCAAATAACTGCAGATAAGGCGGGCAAGTTCATGGGGAATAACTTTCGGCGGGGTACTGCCGAAAGTTCCGACCATGGTGAAGTAGTTCATCCCGGCCAGCAGCAGATGGGCGGCGAGATCGGCGGCTTGTTCCGGCTGTGGATGTTGCAACTCGGCGGCATGGGCCAACACCAGCTGACAAAAGGCCTGGCTGATATAGGCGTTGATATGGTGGAAGCGCTGGCGAAATTGCAGGTCAACCGAGCTGCGCCGAATCAGTGCCCGAAGCAGGCCTTCATTGCCTTCAAATTGCGCAATGACGCTGCTGATAAAGCGTTCGATCTGCTGGTTAAGCGGC
This sequence comes from Pseudomonadales bacterium RIFCSPLOWO2_12_59_9, assembly GCA_001830395.1. GTDB lineage: Bacteria > Pseudomonadota > Gammaproteobacteria > Pseudomonadales > Pseudomonadaceae > Aquipseudomonas. Next base: position 6,665 of record MHZN01000142.1, read on the forward strand.
AGTTCGCTGTGCTTAAGCTCCTCGCTTAGGCCGTCGACAATGCCCTGGGCTTGCTCGACAAAGCGTGAGTGCACGGCATACAGCAGCACATCTTTATCGCCGAGCAAGCGGTAAAAAGTGCCCACCGAAGACTCGGCCAATTGCGCCAGTTGGGCGATGCCGGTTTCTTCGAAACTGTTATTCGCCAACTGCTCGGCGGCCACATTAAGAAAACGCTCCAGCGCTTGCTTGCTGCGTGCTTGGGTTGGGCTGGCGATGCTGAACATGATCGACTCTCGAAGCGATGAAGGCTGATTCTAGGTTTTTTGCCGGGCTAAGGCAAATAACTGCCAAGCCATGAATAACGGCTATTGGCCGATGATTATGGGCAGCGGCTTAATACTATTAAACGCTGGATTTTATTTATATTAATTAAGGATTAATCAATGGCCTATTTAAAGTTGTCGAGCGGACGTTTTGCTTATATTTGCCAAGGTCGCGGTACGCCGGTGTTGTTAATACATGGGCTGGGTTCTTCATTGTTTGACTGGCAGCCACAAATTGATCATTTGGCGACGTTCTGCCAAGTCTATGCCCTCGACTTGCGCGGCCATGGCCTAAGCGAGCCGTTGCGGGCGCCCACCAGCATGGCGGCGCTGGCCGCCGATGTGGCGGAGTTTATTCAGGCCATGGGCATCGGGCCGTGCATCCTGGTGGGGGTGTCGATGGGCGGCATGCTGACCTTTCAGTTGCTGGCCGAGCAGCCGCACCTGGTGCGCGCCGCGGTGCTGATCAACACCGCCCCAAGCTTTCCGCTGGTGGGTTGGCGGATCCGCGGCCAGCTCTGGTTGCGTCTGGCGATGGTGCGCTGGCTGGGGCTGGAGCGTTTCGGCCGGGTGCTGGCTGGGCGGCTGTTTCCCAAACCCGAGCAGCAGGCCCTGCGGGAGCTGTTGGCCCAGCGCATCGGAGCCAATGATCGGTGCTCGTACCTGCATGCCATGCGCGCCATTCCCGGCTGGTCGGCATTGGCCGCCGTGCGTGAGCTGAAGACACCTTTGCTGGTGGTGACCGGTGATCGCGACTACACCCCGGTGGCCTACAAGCAGAGCTATGTCGAGCAACTGAGCAATGCCGAGCTGGTGGTGATTGAAGACTCGGGCCACGCCACGCCCCTGGACCAGCCGGAGCAGCTGAACCAGCTGTTGCGCGCCTTTGTGCTCAAGCACTCGATGACCTTGCCGGCCTAGCAGTACCTGGGCCAGTCGGCGGGCGCTGAGAGGGCAGCCAAGCAGTTGCTGCCCTAATGCCGCTTGTCGGCCCCCGAATGGCGTTGGCGCCAGTCGCTCAGCTGAATGATTTGCGCCCCCGCTGCAGCGCTGGCGGCTTTTTCGCGTAACGGCTCGGCCGGTGGCGCGTCAGTTGGGGGTTGCGGGTTGAACAGTACGGCCGCCGGCGTATCACCATAGGTCTTGGCATTGAACAACTCGGCCACCGGCGCCTCGCTATCAGCTTTGACCCTGAAGGGGTGAGCGGCCAGTTCGATCTGTCCCAGGTGCTGACCAAACATGCTGATGCTGCCGATATGACGTTGCTCGCCGGTGACGGTGAACTCGAAGCCGTAGACCCGCGCCAAACGTCGCTGGCCACGGCCGTCACGCAGGAACCGCAAGCGCTGCAGGGCGACATTGTCATCCAGCAGGATCACCTCGACTTTCTCGCAATGGCGGCGCACCAACGCCAGGGCGCGCTCCCGTATGCCGTGGCCGCGCCACAACCAGGCGGCGCAGGCGGCAAACAGCAGCAAAATCGATAGGTCGGTTAGATCCAGCATGGCGGCTCCTCGGGCTATGAGTTCAGCTTAACCGATTGGCCGCAATTGCCGCTTAGAGGGTGGCGGGCGGTGCGTAGATTTCGTCGTGCAGGGCTTTGTAGCGCAACTCCAGCTCCTGGCGGATTTGCCGGCGTTGCTGGGCATGCAGAAAGCGCCGTTTGTCGTCGGCGGTGGTCAGTTCCAGCGGCTGCACCGGGATAGGTTTGCCGTCGTCGCCCACCGCCACCATGGTCACGAAGCAGCTATTGGTGTGGCGCACGGAACGTTCGCGAATGTTTTCGGTAATCACCTTGATGCCGATCTCCATGGAGGTGCGGCCGGTGTAGTTGACCTTGGCGAGAAAGGTCACCAGCTCGCCGACATTGATCGGTTGGCGAAAGGTCACCTGGTCGACCGACAGGGTCACGGCGTAGCAGCCGGCATAGCGGCTGGCGCAGGCGTAGGCGACTTCATCGATGTATTTGAGCAGGGTGCCACCGTGGACCTTGCCGGAAAAATTGGCCATGGTCGGGGTCATTAACACCGTCATCGACAGCTGGGCGTTCGCGGAATCCATAACAACAGGCTCTTCAGTTGGGCGGGGGATCTTCGCTGAGCGAAGAATGCAGTGCGCAGGCCTGCAAGGATAACGCCAGCCCGCCCGGTACGGCTGCACAAATCTGCCCAGTGCCGTGTTTTAGCGCACTGGCGCGGCCAGTTTCGAGCGCGACCCGCAGCGGCGCCGGCGGGTTCTTTGCGCTGTTGTGGGTTTTTGGTGCACGGCCACAGCGCTGCACCGGATGGCTGTGCCCTATTGGTGCAAAGGACGGCGGCGCTTATTTACCGGCCGACAGGCCGAAGTCGATGGCCAGGTTGGCCCCGCTGATGGCCTCGGCACAGGGCTGGCAGAGGAACCAGACCAGTTCGGCGACTTCCTCCGGGCGGATAAAACGTGCGTTGCGGCCCTGGGGATAGAGCGCCAGCAGCTCGCGTTTGTAGGCGATCGGGTCGCCATCGCCATACTGCTCGGCCTGAAAGTCGAGCATCGGCGTGGCGATATCGCCGGGCGACACGCAGTTGACCCGCACGCCGTCCGGGGCCAGATCCAGCGCCAGGGTTTTGCTCAGCAGGGTCAGCGCGCCCTTGCTGGCGCAATACAGGGCGGCGTTGCGATTGCCCTGATGGCCGGCGTCGCTGGCGATATTGACTATGCCGCCACGGCTGTCGCGCAGCGCCGGGATGGCGGCGGCGCACATAAAGAACGCGGCCTTGAGATTGACGTCCATCACCAGGTCGAAATCGGCCTCGCTGCAGGATTCCACCGGCCCTTCGCGCCATACCCCGGCGGCGTTCACCAGCGCATCCAGGCGACCGGTACTGGCCAGCACTCGGCTGAGCAGCTCTGCACAGTTGGCCGGGCGGCGCAGGTCGATGACCTCGCTGGCGGCCAGCGGCAGGCTATTGGCCAATGTATGCAGACCGTCGCTGTTGATATCGCTGGCCGCCACGCGCCAGCCACCGGCGGCAAAACGCCGGGCCAGAGCACTGCCGAGACCACCGGCGGCACCGGTAATTAACACTACGGGTTGGGTCATGGGCTTCTCCGGTGTGTAGGGTGGGCTTCAGCCCACCAGAGGGCGGCGCAAACGGTGGGCTGAAGCCCACCCTACGACTGCGGCGAGTACGCCCTCTATTTATTGTCCATCCACCGCCGGCTTTAGTTCCGGCAATCAAGTTCCGGCAATCAGGCGTGGGTCAGGTACCAGCGCCAATCCTGCTCGCCGACTTCGCCCATAAACTCCCGGTACTCGGTGTGTTTGATGGCCAGAAACACCTTGAGAAATTCGCTGCTGAACTGCTCCTTGGCCCAGTCCGATTGCTCCAGGGCACGCAGGGCGGTGAGCCAGTCGGTGGGCAGAAATTCCTTGGCCTGGGCATAGCCGTTGCCGGTGATCGCCGGGCCCGGATCGATCTGCTGTTGGATGCCTTGATGGATGCCGGCGAGGATCGCCGCCGCCGCCAGATAGGGGTTGGCGTCGGCGCCGCAGATGCGGTGTTCGATATGCCGGCTGTTGGCCGGGCCGCCAGGCACGCGAAAGGACACGGTGCGGTTGTTGACGCCCCAGCTCTTGGCCAGCGGCGCATAGCTGTTGGCCTGAAAACGGCGGAACGAGTTGGCATTCGGGCAGAAGATCGCCAGGGAATCCAGCAAGGTGCTCATCATCCCGCCGATGGAATGTCTTAAAAGCGTGCCGGGCCCGCCTTCAAGGTCGGCAAGCTCCGAGGCATACAGATTATTGCCCTCGGCATCGGCCAGGCTGACGTGCATATGCATGCCGCTGCCGGCCTGATCGCCAAATGGCTTGGCCATAAAGCAGGCCTGCAGCCCGTGCTGGTGGGCCACGCCCTTGACCAGGCGCTTGTAACGCACGCCTTCATCAATCGCCTGCAACGCGTCGAAACGGTGCTCCAGGGTCAGCTCCAGCTGGCCGGGGGCGTACTCGGAAATCGCCGTGCGCACCGGCAAACCCTGCACTTCGCAGGCGGCATACAGGTCATTGAGAAACGCCTCGACCTGCTCCAGTTCGGCCACGCCATACACCTGTGGCGCTTGCGGGCGCACGCCGTTGGCTTGCCGCGCCGGTTGCGGGCGGCCGTTGGCATCGCGCTGCTGGTCGAGCAGGTAGAACTCCAGCTCGCAGGCCATCACCGGGTGGTAACCCTCGGCCTTGAGCTTGTCTATCACCTGCACCAGCACATGCCGCGGGTCGGCGACGGTGGCCGGCATGCCCTCGCTGGGGTGCATGCTGACCTGCACCGCGGCGGTGGGGATCTGCCGCCAGGGCATGCGGGTCAGGCTGCCGGCCAGCGGGTAGGCGCGGCAGTCGATATCGCCAACCTCCCAGACCAGCCCAGTGTCCTCGACGTCGTCGCCGTTGATGCTCAGGCCGAGGATGGTGCTCGGCAGCGGCCGGCCACTGGCATAGACGGCGAGCAGCTCGTCACGATGGAGCAATTTGCCGCGCGGCACGCCATTGGCGTCGAGGATGAACAGCTCGAACAGGTCGATATCGGGGTTTTGCGCCAGGAATTCCTGGGCATCTTGCACGGAGGCGAATGGCATGGGGCTCTCGTTAGCGCCAAGGGCGCACGTCCGGCCGGTGGCGGCAGGACACAATCATCGGAAGGGCCGCACGCAGGTGCAGCCGACTTATTCAGACTAGAACGAAAGCGCTATCCGGTGGGCGGGCATGACGGCAATGCCATAACGCCCAGAACGCGAGGATTTCAGGCAGCAGCGGGTTGAGCCGATCGACGCCGAAGAACAACCGTTCCCGTCGCGACGGAAAGAACCGGGGCCGAAACAGGCAACTCAGGGGCGAACTCATGGGCTGAGACTCGCATGCTGGCGAGCAGGGGTTAAATCTGACTTTTCAAACAGTCAGTTATGCTTCGGCTAAACATACGGGCGCCAGACACGGCGCGGGCCAGCCTGTTGCTTGTGCAGGCTGCGGCCCGCGCGGCGATGCGGGCCGCAGAATTGCCAAAGAGCCAAGGCATAGCCCCCCGACCGGCTCTTCTCAATCAACACGTATGTCATTGATTCTATGAGCTATGACGTTTTTTGTAGGCGCCAGCTTGCTGCGGTCCGGCGTCCCGGCGATCTTTGTAAATCATAAGCATCGCCAGCAAGAACTAGGCGTCCCCCTGGCTCCTACACAGTTTGCTGCGCGGCAGCGCGGCTTTCGAAGACGGGGCGATCGCCTACAGATGCAGGGGCTCTAAGCGCCTATGGCTCCGGCTTGTAGCCCAGGCGCAAGCCGCCCCAATGGCGGCCCTGCACCCGAATGGGCACGGACAGGTCGTGCATCAGTTCGCCGGTATCGCGCATGTAGGTTTGCAGCAGCAAGCGCTGCTGATGGCTGCCGCAGCGGATGCCGGTGCGGTCGTTGAACAGGCGCTTGCTGCGGCTCTTCGCCGTGTCGCGCATGCGGTCGCCGCTGGGCGGGTGGTTGAAGGCGTTGTTGTGGGTCGGCACAAAGCCTTCCGGGGTGCTGACGATGGCGAACACCAGCCCTTCGTGGCGCGCCAGCAGCGGCTCCTGCAGAGCCGGCAAAACCTGATCGGCATAATTGTCGAAGCGGGTCTTGTACTTGGCCGGGAAGCTGCCGGGAATCGGCTGATAGTGACGATCGAAGAGGTCGTCGAGGCTGACCCGGCCGGCCTGGATATCGGCTTCGAACTGGGCGGCGATGCTCGCGGCGCCCTCGCGGGCGAGGTCATAGATGCGCTGGTGGTAATCGTCCAGACCCACTTCGGCGAGCTGTTCGCTGACGGTTTCCGCCTGGCCGACCAGTTGCCCGGCGGCGTCGCCCAGCTGGCGAGTCTGGGTCTCGCTGGCACGCACGTCGCCGCGCAATTGCTCGACGGCGACGAACAGGCTGGCCAGGCGCTCGTGATTGCTCGCCGAGCCGGCGCTGATCTGCGCCACCTGATCTTCCACATCCACGGCCAGGTCGGCGATGCCGTGCAACTGTCCGCCGGTCTCCTCGATCTGCCGGGCGGCCTGATCCAGCTCACTGGCCTGTTCCTGGATATGCGCCACCACCGCCGAACTCTGCTGGCGGATGTCGCTGACCATCTGGCCGACTTCTTCGGTGGCCGTGGCGGTGCGTGCGGCGAGGTTGCGCACCTCGTCGGCGACCACCGCGAAACCGCGCCCCTGCTCGCCGGCGCGCGCCGCTTCGATGGCGGCATTGAGCGCCAGCAGGTTGGTCTGGCTGGCGATCGACTGGATCACCTGGGTGACCTGCTCGATCTGTTCGGTACGGCTGCTCAGGCCGTCGATCAATTCGCGGCTGGCCGCCGTCTGTGCGCTCAGGCGCTGCATTCGGGCAATCGCCTGGAGCAACGCCTGCTGGCCGTCGGCACTGCTCTGGCGCACGGTCTGCGCAGATTTCAGGGTCTGTTCGGCACGCCGGGCACTGTCCTGCTCGGTGTGGGTGATGGCATTGGCGCCCTGGCTGATCTGCTCGACCGCGAGCAGCTGCGACTTCAGCTTTTCGGCCAGTTGCTGCACCGCATGCGCCACCTGGGCGTCCACATCCACGGCCAGGTCGGCGATGCCGTGCAACTGTCCGCCGGTCTCCTCGATCTGCCGGGCGGCCTGATCCAGCTCACTGGCCTGTTCCTGGATATGCGCCACCACCGCCGAACTCTGCTGGCGGATGTCGCTGACCATCTGGCCGACTTCTTCGGTGGCCGTGGCGGTGCGTGCGGCGAGGTTGCGCACCTCGTCGGCGACCACCGCGAAACCGCGCCCCTGCTCGCCGGCGCGCGCCGCTTCGATGGCGGCATTGAGCGCCAGCAGGTTGGTCTGGCTGGCGATCGACTGGATCACCTGGGTGACCTGCTCGATCTGTTCGGTACGGCTGCTCAGGCCGTCGATCAATTCGCGGCTGGCCGCCGTCTGTGCGCTCAGGCGCTGCATGCGGGCAATCGCCTGGAGCAACGCCTGCTGGCCGTCGGCACTGCTCTGGCGCACGGTCTGCGCAGATTTCAGGGTCTGTTCGGCACGCCGGGCACTGTCCTGCTCGGTGTGGGTGATGGCATTGGCGCCCTGGCTGATCTGCTCGACCGCGAGCAGCTGCGACTTCAGCTTTTCGGCCAGTTGCTGCACCGCATGCGCCACCTGGGCGGCGGACAAGGCGTTATGGCAGGTGTGCTGGGACAGGCTTTGGCTCAGCTCGCTGAAGTCCACGGCCGCCGCACGGTTGGCCGCCGCAGCGGCGTCGTCGCGCCGCCAGGGACCGAACCAGGGCCACAGGGCCAGCAGCAGCAACAGGGCAATGCTCAGGTAGCCGGACAGCTGGAACTGATCGACGGCGACGATCAAGGCGACCAGCCCGAGCACGTGCAGTACGCAGGCGGTGGGGGAGCGGGTAACGGCAGAGCGCATGACGGACCTCATAGTTTTTATTCTGGCGGGACCAGGGCCAACTGCATCCTTACTCACGCAACTCGCGCACCTGCCGCTCAAGCGTCGGAGCCGTGCGCGCAATGCAGGCGAATCGCTCGCCTGTTCACTGAGTCGGCAGGTGCGCGATTATCTGTAGGCAAGCATCGGCCTGCCTCGGCAACCGCCCGGCGCAGTGGAGGTTGATTCGATCATTCAACGCCGGGTTAGACCATGGCACTTTGGTCGCACACGGCTAACCGGAAAGGCGATGGCGCTGGATAAACCCGCGGTCGAGGTAATCCTTCCAGCGGCCGAACAACTGCCCGCCGGCACTGCAGTCGCGCCAACTGAGCAAGGCACCGCCATCGCCGGTGGCGAGCAGCGCCAGACTCTGCCGTTGCGCGCGATAGTCACGCAGCGGCAAGCCACGCAGCGCCGCATTGAGATTGGCCGCCAGCACCGGTGCCTGGCGCACCGAATAGACCCCGCTCTTGCGCGCACCGGGCAGGCTGGCGCAATCGCCGACGGCGAAGATGTGCGGGTGGGAAAGACTTTGCAGG
>MHZN01000142.1:15017-15318 GCA_001830395.1 Pseudomonadales bacterium RIFCSPLOWO2_12_59_9
CTCTGCGCCAGCCAGGGCAAGGCCTGCGCGCCACTGGCCAGGAGCAGGAGCTGGCCGCGCCAGACCGGTGCCTCACCGCTGACCAGGCAGTCGTCGTCGATGCGGCTGATCGGGCAGTCTTCACGCACCCGCACGCCGCGCTGGCGCAAAAGGCCGAGGGCACGCATGCGCAGGCCGGCCGAGTGCCCGGCCAGCAAGGGGCCGCGGCAGAACAGCGCCAACTGCGGCACCTGGTCGGCCAGGGCCAGGGCCAATTCGACCCCGGCCGCACCACCACCGAGAATTGCCATGGGCTGCGGAT
>MHZN01000143.1 GCA_001830395.1 Pseudomonadales bacterium RIFCSPLOWO2_12_59_9
ATTTCACCTCGGCCGCCATGCACCATGCGTTGGAATGCGCCGGGATTGCCTGGTTGGCCCCGCGCCTGACTGAAGTGAATAGCTGGGACCGGGTGCTGCCGCTGCGGGCACAGCAGCGGCTGGGGATTGCCCGGTTGTTTTTGCAGCAACCGGCCTGGGTGTTTATTGAGGAGGCCACCGATGCCTTCGACCCCAGAGGCGAGGAGTGCATGATGGACATGCTCTACCGCGAGCTGCCCAATGCGACGCTGTTGACCATCAGTTTTCACACCGGTCTGGAGCGTCACTACCAGCGCAAGCTGCTGCTCAACCGGCCCGCCCAGGATAAATACCTGACCTGCAGCACGCCGGTTTGCTCGCTCACCACCGCGCCCGTTAGCACCTTTATTACGGTCGAAGAGTAAGCGTTTTCCATCGGGGATAACCATCCTGGCGCGATGTGGCGGTTAAGCCATGGTGGACAAGCTGCGCGTTGTCCAGCCGACGCAAAACCTCTGCTGGGCTCACCTCCATGTGGGCGCTGTGGGTTACTCCAAAAGGCGACAGCCGCAATCAGGCAAAATTGGCCGGCAACCAACCGCGCTGTACGCATTCGCGAAAGCACCAGGCGGGGGTGGTTTCGGTTTTGTAACTCCAGAAGAACCAGCCCTGATACTTCTCGAACGTCAGCAGTTGGGCGGCGGCATAACCGCGGTAGGCGGTGTTTTGCTGGAAGCTGTCCATGTGATCCAGGGCATGGTTGAACGGTCCTTCGGCCCACAGTGAGACGACTTTCAGATCCAGGCCCAGGCTCCATTCGGCGCAATAGGCCGGCATGCCCATTTGCTGGATGATGCCGTCGGCTTCGGCTTTCCACTGGCCGCTGGCTTTGTGGATATGGGTGTAAATATCGCTGTCGATATCGCCGCGCTCGAAGCACTGATAACGGTGAATATCGAACACCACGTTGGCAAATTCCGGCGCCTGCATAAAGCCCAGGTATTCGTGGTAATCGCGAAAGCCATCGTGAAACACCACGCTGACATCGGCGGCGCTGCAGTGTTTACGGATGCGCTGGTAGGCGTCGAGGTTGTAGCTTTTCAGGTACTCGGTGGGCACGTCCCAGCGCGGCTCGTTGAGCACTTCGATGGCCTGCAGGCAGGCGTGCGAGTGATAACGCTCGGCCAGGCGCTCCAGCACATTCAGCGAGTGCTCGCGGTAGTCGGCCTGGGTGTGCCACTCGCAGACATCCTTGATGCCGCCGTTATCGAAACCGTTTTGGCAGCCGGGGGCGGCGTGCAGGTCCAGCACTATGCGCAGGTCCAGCTCGGCGGCCCAGGCAAAGGCGCGGTCGAGCACCGCGATGCCGCCTTCGACAAAGGGCTGGCGGTTGTCGCCGTAGCTGCGGTGATAGGGATAACCGGGGCCGAAGATCCAGTGGCCGACCGGAATGCGCAACGCATTGATGCCGCGCTGGTGCAGCCAGACAAAGTCCTCGCGGGTAATAAAGGCGTCCCAGTGCCGTTGCAGCTTGGCGGTTGCCTGGGCGCCCAGTTCGGCGCACCAGGTGGTTTCGTCGGTGGCCTGCAGGCCTTCGAACAGGCTTGGGGTCATCCATTTTTCCAACACCAGCCAGCCCCCCAGATTGACCCCGCGTAATTTACTGGCGGCGTTGGATTGGACGGGTACCGGCAAAGAGGTCTGCTGCATAGGGCGCTCCTTCAAACAAAGCGGCGGCAATAAGCCGTGACCACCTAAGCATAGATGGCGGATTTGCCGCGAGCTTGATGTGCGCCAATAGAGTGTTCGGTGAATGCCGTTTTGCAGCACTAATCAGCTGATTAGTTAAGCTGCACGCGGTCCGTAGTAGCGCTGGTCGGCGACTGCGGCGCCGGCAGATTATCCAGGCAGTGGGCGATACAGGCTTGGGCGCGGCGGGCCAGTTGTTTGCGGTTTTCGCCAGGCTTGGCGAACAGTGGCGGCAGCAAATGAATCTGCACCTGGGCTGCGGGGGCGGCGAGCAAACGGCGCAGGTGGCTGAGTAAATCATCCTCGCCAATAAAGGCCGCAGCAGTGTCCAGCTGGCCGTCGCGCCAATAGCGAATCGCCACCGGTTGCAGGGCGATGGGCTGCTCGATCACGCCGCTTAACAGCTGGCCATGGAAGGTGCGCAGGCACTGGCCATCGCTGGTGGTGCCTTCGGGGAATAACAGCAGGGCGCGCCCGGCTTGCAGGTGTGTGGTTATTTGCTGGCCGATCTTGGCGCTGTCGCCGGCGCCCCGTTGGATAAACAAGGTGCCGGCCTGTACCGCCAGCCAGCCGGCCAGCGGCCATTGACGCACTTCGGTCTTGGATAAAAAACTCAACGGCTGCAGCGCGCCGAGCAGGGCAATGTCGACCCAGGACACATGGTTGCTGACCCACAACGCCGTCTCCTTTGGCAGTTGGCCGTGCACCTGCACCTGTACGGGCAAGCAGGCGCGCAGCAGCTGAAAACACACCTGGCTCAGCTGCTGGCGCAGGCCCGGCAGTTCACGTCTGGCGCAGGACTCGGTCAGGCGCAGGCCGCCGGCCAGCAATACACTGCTCAGCCCCCAGAGCACTAACAACAGGCTGCGCCAGCCGAGCCGCAGCGCGGGCATTACATTGCCGCCTTGAAGTGGCGGGCGTAGCGCGGGCAGAGTTCATCGCGCTTGAGCAGGATAAACACGTCGGCCACCTGGAAGTCCTTATCCCAGCACGGCTCACCGCAAATCTTCGCGCCCAGGCGCATATAGGCCTTAAGCAGCGGCGGCAGTTCGGCGATCACGTTGCTGGGTAAATCCAGGCTTGGCAGCGGGTGTTTCGGTTCGGCGCGCAGGTGTTCCTGGCACAGATAACGCTCGCGCAGGCGCTGCATAATTGCCTGGGCTTGCACGCCGCCGTCCTGCATGGGGATGCTGGCGCAACCCATCAGGTAGCGATAAGCGCCTTCATTCAAGACCTCGGCCAACTCGCCCCAGAGCACGGCGATGGTGCCGCCGTTGCGGTAGGCCGGGTCGACGCAGGTGCGACCGATTTCCAGTATCGGCCCTTGCAACTTGGCCAGGCCGTGCAGGCTGAATTCTTCTTCACTGTAAAAACTGCCCAGGGTCGCGGCGGCCTGATGGTCGAGCAGCCGGGTGGTGGCGACCAGCCGTCCGCTGTTTAAATCCCGCACGCCGATGTGCGCACAGTGTGGGTCGTAGTCGTCCATGTCCAGGCCCAGTTCGGCGCCTTTAAGCTTGGCGGCAAACTCGCGGCTGAACACCTGATAGCGCAGCGCTTGTGCCTCGCGCAAAGCGCTGGCGCCGATTAACCGTTCGGCGTGCAAGCGACGCTCCGTGCTGGCAACGCGGGTGAGGGCGATGGTGCTCATTGTGTAGCCTCCATGAAGCAGCCGGATTGGGTTGCGGTCTGTAGACTTCTTGAGAACCTGTGCAATCTCTGCTGCGCTTGGGCATGCTGCGTTGAACCGCGGCTCGGACTGCTCATTTACCCTGCGTAAATTGCGCGTCCTCACCGCTGTTCGCCTTGCTTGCCCTGCGCTCGCGACGACTTTGAACAGGTTCTACTGCCAGCTCAGACTAAGTAGCCCCGGTGTCATTGCCGTGACGGAGCGGTGATGCTTGTATGACAGCCCTTATTGGGTTTTTAGGAGTTTTTGATGCCTTGGCAATCGCTACTTGAACGCGCCGAACGCTTGCCGGCGCAGCCGCTAGAGGACTGGTTTGCCGCTGTGCACTTGCGCTTGGGCGAGGTTGCCCCGCTGCACTTGGCGCTGCTCGGCGGGCGTTTGGCGGCGACCCCGGGGCTGGCGTTTTTGGCCGGGTATCAAGCGGCGTTGCGGGTGCTCTGGCCCTCGGCGCCGGCCGGGTTGGGCGCCCTGTGCGTGACCGAGAACAAGAGCACTCGACCGGCCGATATGCACACTCGCCTGAGCGGGCTGGCGCTAACTGGCCGCAAAGATTTTGTCACCGCCGCCGAAGCGGCCGACTGGTTGTTGGTGGCGGCCCGTGATGAGGCAGCCGGGGCACCCGTGCATTTGTCGTTGGCGGTGGTCTATCGCGGCGCGCCGGGGGTGCGCATCGAGCCGTTGCCGAGCTTGCCGCTGATGCCGGACATCGGCCACGCCCGTTTGCACCTGGAGCAAGCCAGTTGCGAGCTGCTGGCCGGTGATGGTTGGGACGCTTACGTCAAACCGTTTCGCAGCATCGAAGACCTGCATGTGCTGGCCGCCATCGGTGCCTGGCTGTACGGCGTCGGGCAGGACAGCGCCTGGCCGCAGAGTTTGCAGCTGCGTTTGTTGGCCTTGCTGGCCGGCTGCGCCGAACTCACTCGGCAATGCCCGAACGCGGCCACCAGTCATCTGCTATTGGCCGCCTTGTTTACCCAGTTTGCTGCTTTGCGCCCCGAGGTGGATGCCGCCATGGCCGCCGGCCCACCGGCCTGGGCACAGCTGTGGCAGCGCGATCAGAACCTGCTGAACATCGCCGCCAGCGCGCGGGCCAAGCGGCTTGAAAAGGCCTTGCTGATCTTAGGGATGACTGACCAATAGCGCCACCTGACTGGCGCGTTCGGCCCTTCAATCGGTCACTTGGCGCGTGCTAGGGTGCAGCCTCAAATAACACCAGAGGCGGTCTTATGCCCACTGCAGTTTTTCGTCGCCTGTGTCTGGCGACTGGCCTGTGCGCCGTTGCCACGCTGGCGAGCGCCGAAACCTGGCCGAGTGCCGATTGGGCCACGGCCATAGCTCCCGCGAGTCCAGCCGTTGCGGCGCTGGAGGCCTATGCCTTTGCGCCGCGCGATGATGAGAGTCGTAAAGGCGTGCGTACCGATGCGCTGCTGGTGATTCGTGACGGCCAGGTCATCTATGAACGCTACGCCGGCCCGACCACTGCTCGCACCCCGCACCTGGCCTGGTCGATGAGCAAAAGCTTGCTGGCTGCGATCCTGGGCGTCGCTTATGGCGAGGGGCGCTTCAAGCTCAGCGATAGCGTGGCGCAGTATTACCCGGCGTTTGCCGCGCACCCGCAAATCAAGCTCGGCCATCTGTTCAACTGGGCCTCGGGCCTGGACTGGCAGGAGGACTACGAACTGGCGCCGCTGAAATCCTCGGTGGTGGCCATGCTCTACACCCGTGGCCGCAGCGATATGCCGGCGTTTGTCGCCAGCCATCAGGGTGAAGCGGCGCCGGGCACGCGGTTTCGCTATTCCAGTGGCGACACTAATGTGTTGTCGGCGGCGCTGCACGGCATGCTCGGCGACGCGGCTTATGCGAATTATCCGTGGACGGCTTTGTTTGAACCCTTGGGGATCAGTTCGGCAACCTGGGAAACCGACGCCAGCGGTAATTTCGTCGCCTCCTCCTACGCCTACCTGACCGCCCGCGACCTGGCCCGCGTCGGCCTGTTGATGCAGCGTGACGGTCGCTGGGGCGAGCGTCAGTTGCTGCCCAAGGCCTGGGTTGAATTTAATCGAAATCCGTTCGCCGCTTACCAGCCGAT
>MHZN01000144.1:0-1848 GCA_001830395.1 Pseudomonadales bacterium RIFCSPLOWO2_12_59_9
GGTACTGAAGATGGCCGCCGTGAATGGCGCCGAAGATGCGCTCGATAGCGCCGACTTGGTCGCAGCGCAGATGCGCGGCGAGGAGCTGCAACAAGCCACTAAGGTACTGGGGCAGATCTTTCGCGAATACCTGCTGCAACTGCAGGGCAGCAACTCGCTGTTCGCGCCATTGCCACAGCCGTAACGGCGTAACCCGCCAGCGCTGCAACTTGCTGGCGGGCAACGCTTCGCGGTTGCCCGCCCTACTTGTCGGGCATCGGCATCGGGAAGGGCATGACATTGCTCATGCCGCGGGCTTCGCTGATTTTCGGCGTACCCAGGCGCTCGACTTCATCTATGCGCACTATCGAGTGCATCGGCACAAAGCTGCGCACCACGCCGTCAAACTGAGCCTTGAGCTTCTCTTCGCTCGGATCGACCACCAACTGGCTGCGCTCGCCGAAAACGAATTCCTCGACTTCCAGGAAGCCCCACAGATCGCTTTGAAAGATCTGCTTGGCATACATTTCGTACACCTGGCCCTGGTTAAGGAAAATCACCTTGTAGATAGGTTCACGCTTGCTCATGGGAAGCCAACAACGCCAGCAGATCGGGGGTCGTCAAGCATAGCACAGGCATCCGACGCAGAACGCTAGGAGGACTCGACCGCGGCCCCTATAATGCGCGGTCGTACAAGCCAGCCTTTGAGCCCGCATGACCAAGAAGCTTTATATCGAAACCCACGGTTGCCAGATGAACGAGTACGACAGCTCGCGCATGGTCGACCTGCTGGGCGAACAGCAGCCGATCGAACTGACTGACCGCGCCGAAGAGGCCGACGTGATTCTGCTCAATACCTGCTCGATTCGTGAGCGCGCCCAAGACCGGGTGTTCTCGCAGCTGGGCCGCTGGCGTGAGCTGAAGCTGGAAAACCCCAACCTGGTGATCGGTGTCGGCGGCTGCGTGGCCAGCCAGGAAGGCGCGGCGATTCTCGATCGCGCCCCCTATGTGGACGTGGTGTTCGGCCCGCAAACCCTGCATCGCCTGCCGGAAATGCTCGATGCCGCGCGCAGCACCGGCACCCCGCAGGTGGATATTTCCTTCCCGGAAATCGAAAAATTCGACCGCCTGCCGGAGCCCCGCGTCGATGGCCCGGCCGCTTATGTGTCGGTGATGGAAGGCTGCAGCAAGTACTGCACCTTCTGCGTGGTGCCCTACACCCGCGGCGAAGAAGTCAGCCGGCCGTTTAACGACGTGCTCGCCGAGGTGCTGCATCTAGCCGAACACGGCGTGCGCGAAGTCACCTTATTGGGCCAGAACGTCAACGGTTACCGTGGCGCCCTCGGCGATGGCGACGAGCGCATGGCCGATTTGGCCGAGCTGATTCGCGCCGTGGCCGCCATCGACGGTATCGACCGCATCCGCTACACCACCTCGCACCCGCTGGAGTTTTCCGACGCTTTGATCGAGGCCCATGCCCAGGTGCCCGAGCTGGTTAAACAGCTGCATTTGCCGGTGCAATCGGGCTCCGACCGCATCCTGGCGGCGATGAAGCGCGGCCACACCGCACTGGAATACAAGTCGCGGATTCGCAAACTGCGCTTAGCGGTGCCAGACATCGTCATCAGCTCGGACTTTATCGTCGGCTTTCCCGGCGAGACCGACAAAGACTTCGAACAGACCCTGCAGCTGGTCGAGGACGTCGGTTTCGATTTCTCCTACTCCTTCGTCTACAGCGCCCGCCCCGGCACGCCGGCGGCCGACCTGGCCGACGCTACCTCGACCGAAACCAAGCGCGAGCGCCTGGCCCGTCTGCAACACAAGCTCAGCCAGCAGGGCTTCGAGAACAGCCGACGGATGGTCGGCAGC
>MHZN01000144.1:1886-5248 GCA_001830395.1 Pseudomonadales bacterium RIFCSPLOWO2_12_59_9
CCCCGGCCAGCTGCAAGGCCGCAGCGAAGCCAATCGCATCGTCAACTTTCGCTCTAGCGACCCAAGCCTGATTGGCCAGTTCGTCAACGTGCACATCGACGAAGCGCGGCCCAACTCACTGATCGGCACCCTGGTCGAGTAATCTCCCCGTGGCGGCGCGCTTTCACCGGCGCCGCCTCGGGGTTATCCTCAGACCAACAGCCACGACGACTAAGGGCCACCGCGACCTTGAATACCGCCATTTTGAACGCCCCCATTGAAGTGCATAACTTCACCCTCGAACCTTTCGAGCAACAGCGTTTTGCTAATCTCTGTGGCGCACTCGATGAGCACCTGCGGTTAATCGAGCAGCGCATGGGCATCGAAATCCGCAACCGCGGCAATCAATTTGAGCTACTCGGCAGCCTGCCGACCCTGCACGCCGCCGAGTTGCTGATCATGCGGCTGTACCGCGAAACCGTGGCCCACGAACTGTCACCGGACGTGGTGCACCTGTTCTTGCAAGAACAGGCCGCCGAGTTGCTGCCATCGAGCAGCAACGACAGCGAATCGAGCATCGCCTTGCGCACCCGCAAGGGCATGATTCGCCCGCGCGGGGCTAATCAGCAGCGCTACGTTAAAGCCATCCTCGACCACGACATCAACTTCGGCATCGGCCCGGCCGGTACCGGCAAAACTTACCTGGCCGTGGCCTGCGCGGTGGATGCCCTGGAGCGCGAGCAGATCAGGCGCATTCTGCTGGTGCGCCCGGCAGTGGAAGCCGGCGAGAAACTCGGTTTCCTGCCCGGCGACCTGGCGCAAAAAATCGACCCCTACCTGCGCCCGCTGTACGACGCCCTGTATGAAATGCTCGGTTTCGAGCAGGTCAACAAGCTGATCGAGAAGCAGGTGATTGAGGTCGCGCCACTGGCCTATATGCGCGGCCGCACCCTGAACAACAGCTTTATCATTCTCGACGAGAGCCAGAACACCACGGTGGAACAGATGAAAATGTTCCTCACCCGCATCGGTTTTGGCTCCACCGCGGTGATTACCGGCGACATTACCCAGGTCGACCTACCACGCGGCACCAAGTCCGGTTTGAATCATGTGATGGAAGTGCTGCACGAAGTGCCCGGCATCGCCTTCACCCACTTTCAGTCCAAGGACGTGGTACGCCATCCGTTGGTGCAGCGCATAGTCGAAGCTTATGAGCGCTATGAGCTAAGCCATCAAGACAAGCCCGCGCACAGCAAGGACCGCAAACATGACTGAGCTGAATCTGCAAACGGCCTGCGAAGGCTCGGTGCCCAACCTTGTCGAAGCTTACGAGCGCTATGAACTGAGCCATCAGGACAAAGCTGGACAGCACGCCAGCAAAGGCCAAAAACATGATTGAGCTTGACCTGCAAATCGCCAGCGAAGGCGCGGCGCCCAGCCTTGAGCAGCTGCAACTGTGGTGCAGCAAGGGCCTGAGCCCGCGCAGCGCCGACTCCGAGCTGACCATCCGCATGGTTGACGAGCCAGAGGGTCGCGAGCTGAATCACACCTGGCGCGGCAAAGACTACGCCACCAATGTATTGTCCTTTCCGGCCGACATTCCCGACGGTCTGCTGGACATTCCGCTGTTGGGCGATCTGGTGATCTGCGTACCGGTGGTCGAGCGTGAAGCCGCCGAGCAAGGCAAGGATCTTGCCGCGCACTGGGCGCATCTGGTCATCCACGGCTGCCTGCATTTGCTTGGTTACGACCATATCGACGACGATGAAGCCCTAGAAATGGAAGACTTAGAGCGTAAGCTGCTGGCCGAACTCGGTTATCCCGACCCCTATACCGAAACAGCAGGCGACGAGCAATAAGTCGGCCTTATTTACCCGCACACTTTTAATCATCAACAAGGAGCCGTGAGTACACACGCATGAGCGAAGACCGATCAAGCAGTGGGCAAAAGACCTGGCTGGGCAAAATCACCCAGGCTTTTACCCACGAACCGAAAAACCGCCAGGAGCTGCTGCAGCTGCTGCGCGAAGCACACCAAAACAAGTTACTCGACAGCGAGGCGCTGGCCATAGTTGAAGGCGCCATCCAGGTCGCCGACCTGCAAGTACGCGACATCATGGTGCCGCGCTCGCAGATGATCAGCATCAAAGCCTGCCAGAGCCCGCGCGAGTTCCTCCCGGCAATTCTCGATTCGGCCCACTCGCGCTACCCGGTGATCGGCGAAAACCTCGATGACGTGATCGGTATCCTGCTAGCCAAAGACCTGCTGCCGCTGGTGCTGCAAGACCCGCAAGCCGAGATGGACATCAAAAACCTGCTGCGCCCGGCCACCTTCGTGCCCGAGTCCAAGCGCCTCAACGTGCTGCTGCGCGAGTTCCGCGCCAACCACAACCATATGGCCGTGGTAATAGATGAATACGGCGGCGTGGCCGGTCTAGTGACCATCGAGGACGTGCTCGAGCAGATCGTCGGCGAAATCGAAGACGAGCACGACATCGAGGAAGACAGCTATATCAAGCCACTGCCCAGCGGCGACTTCCTGATCAAAGCCCTGACCCCGGTCGAGCGCTTCAACGAGTTTTTCGACAGCGCCTTCTCAGACGACGAGTTCGATACCATCGGCGGCCTGGTGATGAGTTCTTTTGGTCATCTGCCCAAGCGCAACGAAGTGACCGAACTGGGCAGCTACCGCTTTCGCGTGCTCAGCGCCGACAGCCGACGCATCCACTTGCTGCGCCTGACACCCGAATCGCGCTGACAATAACGCTCCCGTAGGTGGGACTTTATGACCCACATGGATGTGGGAAATGCAGCAAGCCGTCAGGAATGGCTGCTGCGCCCCAATGGTGCGAGCAAAGCTTCGCGGCTAAAGCCCCCTCTACAACAGCCTCGCCTCAACCCAACAACCGCCACTGACAACCCGCACCAAGGCCATCGCCGACAAGGAACGCCCCATGAACTGGATCACTCGCCCCGGCTGGCCGGGCAATTTGCTTGCCCTGCTGGCAGGCGCACTCACCCCCCTGGCACTGGCCCCTTTCGATTTCTGGCCGCTGTCACTGCTGTCGCTGGCGCTGTTCTACCTGGGCTTGCGTGACCTGGCACCGCAAGCCGCACTCTGGCGCGGCTGGTGCTACGGCTTGGGACTGTACCTGGCCGGCATCGGCTGGATTTACGTCAGCATTCACGACCACGGCGGCGCCTCGCCAGCGCTGGCGGGCGGTTTGATGCTGGCTTTTTGCTGTGCGCTGGCGTTTTTCTTTGGCTTGCCGGCCTGGCTGTGGGCGCGCTGGCTACGGCGTAACGAGGCACCGCTGGCCGACGCCCTGGCCTTTGCCGCCCTGTGGTTGGCGCAAGAGGCGTTTCGCGGCTGGTTCCTGACC
>MHZN01000145.1 GCA_001830395.1 Pseudomonadales bacterium RIFCSPLOWO2_12_59_9
GGGCTTGCCCGCGATAAGCCCTAAAAGCTTCGCGGCCAAGGCCGCTCCTACAGGTTGTGGCGGTTACTGCGCCCAGCTTGGTTTGCGTTTCTGCACAAAGGCCATGGTCCCTTCGACACCTTCGGCGCCCAGCACGGCTTCGGCGAACTGGCCGGCGGCGTGGTCGAGCAGGTTGCCGAGGTTTTTCGTTTCCGTGGCCAGCAGCCACGCCTTGGTCGCCGCGTTGGCGCCGGGCGCGCACTGACGGATTTGCTGCAGGCACTGGGCGAGGCGGTCGACCACGGCCTGGTCGTCGTTCTCGCAGAAGTGCACCAGCCCCAGGCGCAGGGCTTCTGTGCCGTCGAAGCGCGCCGCCGTCAGAGCCAGACGGCGGGTCTGGGTCAGACCGATGCGCTTGACCACGAAGGGGGCGATCTGCGCCGGCAGAATCCCCAGGCTGGTTTCCGGGAGGCCGAACTTGGCGTCTTGATGGCTGATGGCGATGTCAGACACACAGGCCAGGCCGAAACCGCCGCCCAGCACCGCGCCTTCCAACACCGCGACTAGCACTTGCGGCGCGCACTGGGCTTCTTCCAGCAGGCTGCCGAAGGCGCGGTTCAGCGTGCGGTAGGCGTCGCCACCCCCTTCACCTTGAGCTCGGGCGCGCGCACCGGCCATGTCCTTGATGTCACCGCCGGCGCAGAAGTGTCCGCCCGCGCCGCGCAGCACCAGGGCACGCACGTCAGGGGTGTGGCGCACTGCGGCGAGTACCGCGCGCAGTTCTTCGACCATCGTCAGGCTCATGGCATTGCGGCTGTCCGGGCGGTTAAGGGTGATGTAGAGCACGCCTTCAACCAGTTCCAGCAGCAGGGTTTCGCAGTTCGGCAGTTCGGCCATGCTCGTGTCCTCAGCCTTTCTTTTTGCCGGGCAAAGTGCCCATCAGTTTGCAGATGATGCCCAGCATGATTTCGTCGGCGCCGCCGCCGATGCTGACCAGGCGCACGTCGCGGTAAGCGCGCGACACCGGGTTGTCCCACATAAAGCCCATGCCGCCCCAGTATTGCAGGCAGGAGTCGCTGACTTCGCGGCCCAGACGGCCGGCCTTGAGCTTGGCCATGGAGGCCAGTTTGGTCACGTCCTGGCCGCGCACGTACTGCTCGGTGGCCTGGTAGACCAGGGCGCGTAGGCATTCGATTTCGGTTTGCAGCTCGGCCAGACGGAAGTGGATGACCTGGTTGTCGATCAGCGCATTGCCGAAGGTCTTGCGCTCTTTGCAGTACTCGATGGTGCTGTCGACGCAGTATTCCAGACCCTTGATCATGTTGGCGGCGCCGAACAGCCGCTCTTCCTGGAACTGCAGCATCTGCATCATAAAACCGGCGCCTTCGTGGCCGATGCGGTTGCGCTGTGGTACGCGCACGTTGTCGAAGAACACCTGGGCGGTCTCCGAGCTGCGCATGCCGAGCTTGTCCAGGTGGGTGCTGAGGGTGATGCCGGGGGTGTTCATCGGCACCACGATCAGGGATTTATTGACGTGGGCCTTGTCGTCGCTGGTGTTGGCCAGCAGGCACATAAAGTCGGCGGAGGGCGAGTTGGTGATCCACATCTTGCTGCCGTCGATCACATAGTCGTCGCCGTCTTTGCGGGCGGTGGTTTTCAGCCCGGCCACATCCGAGCCGGCGCCCACTTCGGACACGCCGATGCAGCCGACCATGTCGCCGGCAATCGCCGGACGGAGGAATTCTTCGCGCAGCGCATCGGAGCCGAAGCGCGCCAGAGCCGGGGTGCACATGTCAGTCTGCACGCCGATGGCCATGGGGATGCCGCCGCAGTGGATGGTGCCGAACTCTTCGGCGGCGACTATCGAGTAGCTGTAGTCCAGGCCCATGCCGCCGAACTTCTCCGGCTTGGAGATGCCCAGCAGGCCCAGATCACCGGCCTTCTTGAAGATCTCGTGGATCGGGAAGGTGCCGGCTTTTTCCCACTCGTCGACGTGGGGATTGATCTCGCGGTCGACAAAGTTACGGACCGTGCGGCGCAGTTCTTCGTGTTCTTGGGTGAAGATCATTTTTATTCTCCGAAGGGTTACAGGCGGGCTACGCCGAAGCTGTTGGTTTTAAGCGGCCGCACGGCGGCCTCGGCGCAAATGTCGAGCAAAAAGCCCAAGAGTTTGCGGGTGTCGCGGGGGTCGATCAGGCCGTCGTCCCACAGGCTGGCGGTGCCGTACAGAGCGGTGGCCTGGCTGTCGAGTTTCTGCGCCGTGACGGTTTCCAGCATGTCGAGCATCTTCGGGTCGGCTGTCTGGCCCATCTTCAGGTGCTTGTCTTCGGTGACGATGCGCAGCACCTTGCCGGCCTGGGCGCCGCCCATCACGGCGGTCTTGCTGTTGGGCCAGGCGAAGATAAACCGTGGGTCCAGGCCCCGGCCGCACATGGCGTAGTTGCCGGCGCCGTAGGAGCCGCCGACCACTATGGTGAGCTTGGGCACGCTGCAATTGGCCACCGCCTGGATCAGCTTGGAGCCGTGCTTGATCACGCCGTTTTGTTCCGACTCAGTGCCGACCATAAAACCGGTGGTGTTGTGGAAGAACAGAATCGGCGTGTTGCTCTGTTCGCACAGCTGGATAAATTGCGCCGCCTTGACCGCGCCGCGCGGGGTGATCGGGCCGTTGTTGCCGATAAAGCCGCAGGGCTGGCCTTCGATGGCCAAGTGCCCGCAGACGGTCTGGCTGTCGAACTCGTTTTTAAAATCCAGAAAGCTCGAACCGTCGCCGATGCGGGCGACAATTTCGCGCACGTCATAGGGTTTTTTCGGATCGTTAGGGACTATGCCGAGCAGCTCTTCTGCCGGGTACAGCGGCTCTTGATAGCTGCGTTTGGCGCGCAGCGGCAGCTGCGCATTCCAGGGCAACATACCGACTATTTCCCGGGCGATGCGCACCCCATCGGCGTCGTTCTCGGCCAGGTATTCGGCGGTGCCGGCGGTTTGCGCGTGCATCTCGGCGCCGCCCAGTTCTTCATCGGTGGCCACTTCGCCGGTGGCGGCTTTCAGCAGCGGCGGGCCGGCGAGAAACAGCTTGGCCTTGCCGCGCACCACCACCACGTAATCCGACAATCCCGGCTGGTAAGCCCCGCCGGCAGTAGAAGAACCGTGCACCACGGTGATTTGCGGCAGGCCCATGGCCGACATGCGCGCCTGATTGGCAAAGCCACGGGCGCCTTCGACGAAGATCTCGGCGGCGTAGTTGAGGTTGGCGCCGCCGCTCTCGGCCAGGGTCAGCATCGGTAATTTGTTTTCAGTGGCGATCTGCTGCAGGCGCAGGCATTTTTTCAGGCCCGACGGCGAGATGGTGCCGCCTTTGATTGCGCTGTTATTGGCGATCACCATGCAGCGCACGCCCTGGATATAGCCGATGCCAGCCACCAGGCCGCCGCCGGCCATGCTGCCGTCCTTGTCGTCGTGCAACTTGTAGCCGGCCAAGGAGGCCAGCTCCAGAAAGGGCGCGCCGGCGTCCAAGAGCAGGTTCAGACGTTCGCGGGGCAGCAGCTGACCGCGCTTCTCGAATTTGGCCTTGGCCTCAAACGCCTTGTCCAACACCTGCTGCTCGACCGCCCGAAAGCCTTCGATGGTGGCCAGCATGGCTTCGCGGTTCTGGGCGAAACCAGGGCTGTGGGCGTCGATTTCAGACTGAATAACCGGCATGGCTTACTCCTGATCCTTCAATACGTCGGGCAAGTAAGCCCGGTGAAAGCCGTTGTAGGAGTGGCTGTTTTTCGCCTTGTGCAGCGGCCAGGCGCGACTGCCCTGGGTGGCGGCACCGTCGATACGAATGGTATTGCCGCTGATAAAGCTGGCCCCTGGCGAGAGTAGGAAAATAATCGCCGCCGAGACTTCCGACTCGGTGCCGATGCGCTTGAGCGGCACGTGTTCACGCAGGGTCGGGATCACCGCCTTGAAGGCGCCTTCGTAGGTGTCCATGCCGCTGGAGGCGATCCAGCCCGGCGCCACGGCATTCACCCGCACGCCTGCGTAACCCCACTCAAACGCTGCGGTCTTGGTGAAGTTCTCCATGCCGGCGCGGGCGGCACCGGAGTGGCCCATGCCAGGCATGCCGCCCCACATATCGGCGAGCATATTGACGATGCTGCCGCCGTGTTTGCTCATGCTCTGGTTGAACACCTCGCGGGCCACCAGAAAGCCGCCCACCAGGTTGGTGCGCACCACGGTCTCGAAGCCTTTTTGATTGATCGAGGCGAGGGGGGCGGGGTATTGGCCGCCGGCGTTATTGACCAGATGCTGGATCGGCCCGCGCTCGGCGATCACCGCGCTGACCATGGCCTTGACCGACTCTTCCTCGCGGATGTCGCAAACTTGAAAACTCACGCTGCCGCCGTCTTCGCGGATTTCTGCGGCGGTGCTTTCCAGCTTCTCCAGCTTGCGACCGACCAGCACCACATGGGCGCCGAGGGCGGCCAGCTCGTGGGCGGTGCAACGGCCGATGCCGCTGCCGCCGCCGGTGATCAGAATGGTTTGGCCGCTAAACAGGCCGGCTTTGAAGACTGAGTCGTATGCCATGGTTGTTGATGCTCTTATCGTAGGGTGGGCTTCAGCCCACCAGGTGCGGTTATGGTGGGCTGAAGCCCACCCTACGTAGCGGTTACAGGCTATCCGCCAGTGCTTGCGGCACCGGCACCGGGAACTCCAGCAGCTGTTGGGCGAAGGCCTTGCCTTGCGGGTCGATGCGCAGGCTGGCGACGCCGCCGCCGCCCAAGGCGTTCTCCAGCAAAAAATTCAAACTGTGGCTGGCCGGCAGGTACCAACGGCTGACTTTGCTGGTCTGTGGGTCCAGTACGTGCTGCATCCATTCGGCCACGGCGGCTTCGCTCAGCGCAGCGGCTATCCACGCCAGATATTCGGGCTTTCTGGCCATCACGCCGATATTGCTGTGGTTGCCCTTGTCGCCGGAGCGCGCCACCGCCAGCTTGATCAAAGGCACACAGGTGTCGGCCTGGCCTTGAGGCAGCGGCGCGGGTACATAGTGGGCGACCAGGCTTGGCTCGAACCTGCCAACGGCTGGCAGGCTGAGCGGATGACGTTCGCCATTCAATTCGACTTCCAGGCTGCACTTGCCTTTGTCCGCCAGAAACGAGAACAGCCGGATCACCGGGTAAACGGTGGGGCGCCCGCCGACTATGCCGGTCAACCCCGGGGCCATGCCGGTGGCGGCCTGGGCGATCTCGCGGGAGAACAGCACCAGCGCTTCTTTTTTCGGGTGACGCACGCCGAGCTTGACCACCACTTCGCGGCTATCGGCCCGACGGCCATGTGAACCGTAAGTCGCCTCGCTGCCGAGCAGTTCGATATTGACCTCGGTGTAAGGTCCCCAACCACGGGCGATAAACAGCTCTTCGGTTTTGTTGATGATCGCCTGGCTGACCCGTTGGGCTTTTTTCACCGCGTCGATGCCGGCCATCAGGCAGCTGGCGGTGCAGCGAAAACCATCCATATAGGTGGCGCTGACCTTGTAGTCGGCACTCGGCGGCAGACCACGGGCGCCTTTGAGGGCTACACGGTTGTCGCCGACCTGGCTCAGCTCGACCTGGGTAAAGTCGCAGACCACATCAGGCAAAAAGTAGGCACGGGGGTCGCCGATCTCGTAGAGCATCTGCTCGCCCACCGTGAAGGGGCTGATCAGGCCGCCGGAGCCGGCCGGTTTGCTGACGATAAAGTCGCCATTGGCGCTCACTTCAATCAACGGAAAGCCGATGTGCTCGTAGTCGGGCACGGACTCCCAGTCGGTGAAGTTACCGCCGCTACACTGGGCGCCACATTCGATGATATGCCCGGCCAACGCCGCCTGAGCCAGCTTGTCGTAATCACTCCAGCTCCAGCCAAATTCATGCACCAAGGCGGCGCTAACCACGGCGCTGTCGACCACCCGGCCGGTAATCACAATATCGGCGCCAAGCTTGAGTGCCTCGACTATGCCCGGCGCGCCGAGGTAGGCGTTTACCGACACGCACATCGGCGGCAAGGCGGCGCCGGTGAACATCTCGACTGTGCCGGCCTTGGCCAACTCGCCAAACTTGGGCTGCAAATTGTCGCCATGCAGCACGGCAATCTTCAGGTTTACTCCGGCTTTTTCACAGGCCGCGGCCAGGGCCTTGGCGCAGGCACTCGGGTTAACCCCGCCGGCGTTGCTGATCACGCGAACTTTTTTGGCCGCGATGTCGCCCAGCAGTGGGCTCAGCACCTCAATAAAGTCGCTGGCGTAGCCGGCATCGGGCTGCTTCATGCGTGCACCGGCCATGATCGACATGGTCACTTCGGCCAGGTAGTCGAACACTAGATAATCCAGCTCGGCGCCATGCACCAACTGGGCGGCGGCAGTGGAGGTGTCGCCCCAGAAGGCGGAGGCGCAGCCGATACGTACTGTTTGGGTCATGGCAATGGTCCGCAACGCAGTGAGGTGGTAAATTGGAGCTTACCAAGCAAGCGCTTGGTTGAAAAGATCAAAATGTTAGTTTTCCCCAAGCGCTTGCTTGGTTTGCCCGCTGAGCCTAAATTTAATCAATAATGACAAGCACTTGCCGCCGTCTTGGGTTTAACCAGGCACATCGCCGAGTGTAGATCGGGCAAGGGCTATGAATGATTTTGGGAGTGGCAGGCGTGAATGAACAAAAAGCCCAAGAGGTAATGTTGGCCTTGGTGGCCAGCGGGCAAGTCACCGATGCGCAGAGTGCGCGGGGCAAATTGCTGCAAACCGCGGCGCATTTGTTTCGCAGCAAAGGCTTTGATCGCACCACGGTGCGCGATCTGGCCAGCGCGGTGGGCATCCAGTCGGGGAGCATTTTTCATCACTTTAAAAGCAAGGACGAGATCCTGCGCTCGGTGATGGAGGAAACCATTATTTACAACACGGCCTTGATGCGTGCCGCCTTGGCGGATGCCGGCAATCAGCGTGAGCGGGTGCTGGCGCTGATTCGCTGCGAGTTGCAGTCGATCATGGGCGGCACCGGCGAGGCCATGGCGGTGCTGGTCTACGAGTGGCGG
This sequence comes from Pseudomonadales bacterium RIFCSPLOWO2_12_59_9, assembly GCA_001830395.1. Classification (GTDB taxonomy): domain Bacteria; phylum Pseudomonadota; class Gammaproteobacteria; order Pseudomonadales; family Pseudomonadaceae; genus Aquipseudomonas. The sequence goes on from MHZN01000145.1 coordinate 7,033, forward strand.
GCGCTTTCGCCCGAGGGCAAGGCTTACATCCTGGCGCTGCGCGATAACTACGAGCAGATCTGGCTGGACGTGCTCGATGAGGCCAAAGCGGCCGGGTATTTTAAGGCCGAGACTTTTATTTTGCGGCGCTTGCTGGCCGGGGCACTGTCTTGGACCACCACCTGGTTTCGCCCCGATGGCTCGTTGAGCCTGGATCAGTTGGCCGAGCAGGCACTGTTATTGGTGGTCAAAGAGGCCTGATTAAGGCTCTGAAAACCACGGCGCTGGGGTTAAAAGCTGACTGTTACCGTGGGTTTTTTACTCTGAAGGCTAAGTGCCAGTATGTGTTGTGACATTCTTCGCATACACTCCAGCCTATAAGGGATTTTACGGGGTGGCTGTGGTGCGTGTTGTTCATTGCCTGGTGTTGTTTGCACTCAGTTGCTGTGCCGCGCAGTCACTGTGGGCTGCGCAAGTGGTCAAGGTTGGTGCCTACAACTATCCACCTTATGTGCTCAAGGCGGAAAGCGAGCAGCCACAAGGCCTGCTGCCCGATTTATTGGCCGTCTTGAATCAGCAACAAAACGACTACCACTTCGAGTTGGTGCCCACCTCGGTCACCCGCCGTTACCGCGACTTTCAGCACGCCCGTTTCGACATCATCATGTTTGAGTCCGCCGCTTGGGGTTGGCAGGATATAGCCCTGACCAACCTCGACTTGCAGGTTGAGGACGCCGATATCTACGTGGCCAAGGCCGAGCCGGGGCGCACTCAAGCCTATTTCGAGCAGCTCAAAGGCAAGCGTTTGGCACTCTATACCGGCTATCACTATGGCTTTGCGAATTACAATGCCGATCCCGAGTATTTGACCCGTGAGTTCAACGCGATGCTCAACTACTCCCATGAGAGCAATCTGCTGATGGTGCAGCGCGGCCGCGCCGATATCACCGTGGTGACGCGCTCTTATCTGCATAGCTTTGAACGGATGTTCCCGGAGCAGCGGGCGCAGTTACTGACCTCCAGCAAAGCCGATCAGATCTACCACCACGAGGCACTGCTGCGCCCGCAGGCGCCGATCAACAGCGCCACCCTCGGCGCCTTGCTGCAGCAACTGCGCAGTGAGGGGCTGCTGGGGAAGTTGTATGCGCAGTACCAGTTGCGCCCGTTGGGTTCTATCGCCCAGCATTAATGTAGGGTGGGCTTTAGCCCACCAACGCTGGATAAGGGAATTGGTGGGCTAAACCCACCCTAGGTTTTGCGCTCAACACATCGCTGCTACAGAGCCTTATTTAGGGCGCGACAATGTAGCGCTCTAACAAGCCTGGATCATCAAACTGGGCGCGGCCGACAAAGGCCGTGGCGTGTTGCCCCCACTGGCGCATGGCCCCCGGCGATACCACCCCCGATGGCCATAACAACCAACGTTCCAAACGCTCAGTACCGCTGACCAACCCCTCGCCGTCATACAGGCTGTGCCGCCCTTGCGGGTGCGCCAGTTGTCGCAGCGTGTTTAGCGGGCGCTGTTGATAGCTCATGGCCGGGTAGGG
>MHZN01000146.1 GCA_001830395.1 Pseudomonadales bacterium RIFCSPLOWO2_12_59_9
ACATCCCCGGCGTTTCACCGATTCGGGTCTCGACCCTGCACCGACCGGTGATGATCGACCGCAACACCGGCAAGGCCGCCTGCCCGCCCTATGACCCGGCCAGCAGCGAGCAGCAGATTTTCGAGTTCTGGCCGTCTGATTTGCAGCGCCTGTTCGCCGCCGCCGGCCTGCCACGGCGCACCCCGCCGGACTCGCTGAGCGACTGCCAAACAGCCCTGGCCAGCAATCAACAGGACGCGCCACGGATCACCTCGCCACTCACCCAGGTGACCTACAGCCTGCGTCTGTCGCAGCCGCAAGAAAGCATCGCCCTGACCGCCAACGCCGCCAGCGATGCGCGGGTGCTGTACTGGTTTGCCGGCTCAACCCTGCTCGGTCAGAGCACGCCACAAACAGCCCTGAACTGGCGGCCGAGCAACTCTGGGCAGTACCAGCTCAAGGTCAGCGACGATCAGGGCCGCAGCAACAGCCGCGCCCTACAGGTGGAGTTTTTGCCCTAACGGGGCGGACGTATACGGACGTAGGGCGGACTCAGGAGCGCAGCGAACAGTCCGCCAAGCGACGGCGCCGCATGTCCCGCACGGGCGCGGCTCACTGCGCATACTTGTGCATGATCGCGGCGTAGGCGCCACTGCGCTGCAACTGCAATAAACCCTGATTGAAACGCTCAACCAGCTGAGCCGCAGTGGTTTGCTTACTAAACATCACATGGATATTTCCAGTCTGAATCATCGGCAGAGGATGACGCTCCACCTGCGTCCCCCACACGCCCTCCTGGCGCAAGAACTCAACCCCGGAAACCGAATCCAATATCAGTCCATCGATTCGCCCTTTGAGCAACATTTCCAAACCTTGTTTATCTGCCCCAATCTCAAAGGTCTTAGCGCTAAACGCCGGGACTGCCATCCACTTGATGAAGTCCTCGCCATAATAGGAACCGCGATAAATCCCCAGCTTGCCAAAGGGCAGCTGGGCAATCTCCGCCAGGACGTTCAGGGGATACTTGGGGGCATCGCCGCGCCGCACAAAAAGGGCCACCGCCTCATGCCGGTAAGGCTGGGAAAACCAGGCGTATTGCTCGCGCTCCGCGGTTTTTGACGCGCCCACCGCCAAATCCAGCAGCCCCTGTTTGAGCCATAACAGCTGGCGCTTCCAGGGCGCTTCATAGGGCAGATAGTCGATCGAACAGCCCGCTTGGCTGAGCGCCGCCGCGACTATTTCATAATCCAGGCCGTGCATCTGTTGCTGGCTATCGAGGTACAGATAAGGCGCCGAGGGTTCCCAGCCGAGTTTTAACGGCTGCAGGCAGTCTTCGGCCTGGGCCAGGCTGGCCATAAAACCAATACCCAAGAGCGCGGCGGCCTTGGCTATTTTTTTACCCGAAAACATAGGCCCACCCTGAGAGTGCCAATACGCCATCACGCTAATCGATCCCGACAGATCGGCGACAACACTGCCAAGCCTTAATCGCAGCGTGAAACTCTAGTGGCGTAAGTCGCGCATAGGCCCCAGCAAACTACGCCCGCCTGCCTGAGGTTAAATCGCGTTCGAATCTCAGAATAGCAGCCGTGCATGGCACAGCTGCGCATTGCACCCTCAGCGGCGTACCGGGCGCTTTTGCAATTTGCGCTGCAGGGTGCGGCGGTGCATCCCTAAGGCGCGGGCGGTGGCGGAGATATTACCGGCGTGTTCGGCGAGAATCCGCTGGATATGCTCCCACTGCAGGCGGTCCACCGACATCGGGTTCTCCGGCACTAGGCTGTCCAGATCGACATGCTCGGACAGCAGCGCCGCCAGCACATCGTCGGCATCGGCAGGCTTGCACAGGTAGTTGCAGGCGCCGCGTTTGATCGCCTCCACCGCCGTGGCAATGCTCGAATAGCCGGTGAGAATCAGCACGCGCATCTCGGGGTCCAGCTCATGCAACTTGGGCAGCAGCACCAGGCCGGAGTCGCCGTCCATTTTCAGGTCGAGTACCGCGTATTCCGGCAGATCGGCCGTGGCCAGCGCCAGCCCGGCTTCAGCCGAATTGGCGGTGCTGACGCGAAAACCCCGGCGGGTCATGGCGCGCGCCATCACCCGGGTAAAGGTCTCGTCATCGTCGACCAGCAGCAGGTGCGGGAGTTCTTCACCTAGATCCGGGGCTTCGCCATCGATTGGGGCTTTGTCGCTCATTGCATTCCTCGTGAATCAAAAAAGCTGGTGGCGGTTAACTGCTACGTCGGGCTGTGCGCTTTGCAGGGTCGGGACATAGCCATCAAAAAGACCCAAGACCGGCGCCATAGGCGCGAGGCAACCGCAGCTCGGTGAGCGTGCCGCCCTCTTCATGGTTATACAGTTTTACCGAGCCACCGGCACGGGTGACGCTGGCCTGGCTTAAAAACAAGCCTAAACCGAAACCCTTGCCCTTGGTGGTGAAAAACGGCCGGCCCAGTTGCTCGGCAATCGCCAAGGGCACGCCGACGCCATGGTCGCGAATACTCAGGGTGATCCACTGCGCATCCCAGTTCAGCAGAATATCGAGTTTGTCCGGGCAGGCATCGGCGGCGTTATTCAGCAAATTCAGCAGCGACTGGGTCAAGTCGGTGGGCGGCATCATCCGCGGCGCGGCGCCCACCCCCAGGCTTTGAAAACGATAACTGGCCTCCGGGCGCATCAGGTGCCAGCGGCGCAGCACCGACTCCAGCCATTCGCTGGCGGTTTGCTCCTGCACCGCGTGCCGGCGATCCGCCTCGGCGGCGCGCACCAGCTGCTGCAGGCTCTCCTTGCAGAGTTTGACCTGCTCTTGCAGCACCGCCAGATCCTCTTGCAACAGCGGGTCCGGGTGCTCCTGACGCAGCTCTTTGATCAGCACGCTCATGGTCGCAAGGGGAGTGCCCAGTTCGTGGGCGGCGCCGGCGGCCTGAGCCGCGACCGCCAGCAGCTGCTGGTCGCGCATGCCCTCTTCGCGGCGCTCGGCCTGCAACTGGTCCTGGCGGCGCAGCGCGCCGGCCATCTTGACCACGAAGAAGGTGATAAAGGCCGCCGACAGGGCAAAGTTCAGCCACATGCCAAACAGGTGCAGGCTGATCAACATCGCCTCATGCTCAACCCCATGCAGCGCCAGCGGGTGATACCAAATCAGCAGGCCGGTGTAGCCACTCAGCGCCAGGCCACTGAGGGCCATGGAGTACATCCAGGGCAAGGTGGCCGCGGCGATGGTCAGCGGCACCAGGTAATAGGACACGAAGGGGTTGGTCGAGCCGCCAGCGTAGTACAGCAACACACTGTGGATGATCAGGTCGCCGGCCAGTTGCAGCGCATATTCCTGTTCGGTGACCGGCCACGGGCCTTGCGCCCGCAAGGCGGTGAAGGCGCAAAATAATGCCGAGATGCCCAGGGTAATGCTCAGCGCCAGCCAGGGCAGCGGCAGGATGTCCGACAGGTAGGCAAAGCCCACCGAGCCAGCTTGCGCGGCCAACACCAGGACGCGAATCAGGGTCAAACGCCAGAGGTTTTGCCGACTGGCTGAAAGTAACTGAGTGGGGCCGTACATGGGCTCTCCGAGGCTGCGCTGGCGCATAACCCGGGGAGTATAACCATGCCACGGGCGCTGCTCGCCCACTGCGGCAACCCGCCGCAGGTACGCAACAGCAGAAACTGAGCGATCAATCAATAACGGAACCCGGCTGTTGCCTGCCGGTCTGAGCAGGGTAATCTTTGCCCTGCACTAATTAGCTGGTACTAACAGGCCGTTGAAAAACGTAGCCGAGGCAGGCAAGACAAGGCAAAAATGGCCAAAAAAGCGCAGTGTACGAGCGGTACATGAGCATTTTGAGGCCATTTTTAACGCAGTATTGCCAACGCAGGTAGTTTTTCAACGGCCTGCTTATCGCCATTGCACAAGGAGTTCGCATGTTGCCCATCACCCGTCTTGCCGCCGTCGTTAGTCTTGGTGTTGCCGCCCTCGGCAGCGCCGCCGTGAGTGCCGAGGAGGCGCGTTACAACCAGATCGCGCTGCGCGCCGAGGTCAGCCAGGAAGTCGCCCACGACCTGATGCAGGTCACCCTCTACAGCGAGGCGCAAAATAAAGACCCGGCCAAGCTGGCCGCCGGCATCACCACCAGCATCAACGCGGCGCTGCAGCAGGCACGCAAAAGCAGCGGGGTGACCATTAGCCTGGGCAGCCGCAACAGTTATCCGGTGTATGACGACGACCAGCGCATCAGCGCCTGGCGCGAGCGCGCAGAAATACGCCTGGAGAGTGCCGACTTCGCCACCCTGTCCAAGCTTACCGGCGAGCTTTTGCAGCAACTGAAAATGGGCGGCATGAGCTTTAGCGTGGCCAACCCGACCCAGAAGAAAACCGAAGACGCCTTGCTGCAAGACGCCATCAACGCCTTCAAGGCCCGCGCACAACTGGCCACCACGGCGCTGGGCGGCAAGAGTTACAAGCTGGTCAGCCTGAGCCTGAATGGCGGCGGCTTCCAACCGCCGCGGCCGATGCGCATGCAGATGGACAGCATGTCGATGGCCAAGTCCGCGCCGACCCCGGAGATCGAAGCCGGTAGCAGCCAGGTCAGCGTGAATGCCGACGGCGTGATTGAAGTGCAGATGCCTTAAAGCGCACCAACACCGCACAAAACTGCTGACCAACTCGGCAGGAAAACCTCTCAGCGCCCCCCGCTTGGCGTTGAGAGTTACGAAATTGCGACATCCACTGACGAACTCACCACAGCTTCTACACTAATCGGGTCAACCGACTTGCAGCGGGCATGCCAGCTGCATAACGTCGGTCGGGCCGGCGGTGATAGCCGCCCCTCAAATGTTGATACCAATAACAGCAATCAAACAACCCTGAGGCCACCATGCGCAAGAATGTCGCCATCCCGTTTTTGCTTGCCGCTGGACTAATTGCCAGCGCCCCCTTTGCCCACGCCGCCAGCAACCTGGTGTTCTGCTCCGAAGGCAGTCCCGCCGGTTTCGATCCGGGTCAGTACACCACGGGTACTGATTTCGACGCCTCGGCAGAAACCATGTTCAATCGCCTGAGCCAGTTCGAGCGCGGCGGCACCAAGGTCATTCCGGGCCTGGCCACCAGCTGGGATGTGTCACCGGATGGGCTGACCTACACCTTCCATCTGCGCCCTGGGGTGAAGTTCCATAGCACCGAGTACTTCAAGCCCAGCCGCGAGTTCAATGCCGACGACGTGCTCTTCACCTTCCAGCGCATGCTCGACAAGAAGCACCCATTCAACCTGGCCTACCCGGCGGAGTTCCCCTACTTCACCGACATGGGCATGGACGCCAATATCACCAAGGTCGAGAAACTTGACGCCAATACCGTCAAGTTCACCCTGGCTGGTGTCGATGCGGCCTTTATCCAGAACCTGGCGATGAGTTTTGCCTCGATTCAATCCGCCGAATACGCCGACCAGTTGCTCAAGCAAGGTAAGGCCGCCGAGATCAATCAGAAGCCGATTGGCACCGGCCCCTTCGTGTTCAAGCGCTACCAGAAAGATGCGCAAATCCGCTTCACCGGCAATAAAGACTACTGGGAGCCGGCAGACGTGAAGATCGACAACCTGATCTTCGCCATCAACACCGACGCCTCGGTACGCATGCAAAAGCTCAAGGCCGGCGAATGCCAGATCACCCTGTTCCCGCGCCCGGCGGATCTGGCCAGCCTGAAAAAAGATCCGAATCTGGCCATGCCGGAACAAGCCGGTTTCAACCTCGGCTACATCGCCTACAACGTCAAACACCCGCCCTTCGACAAGCTTGAAGTGCGTCAGGCGCTGGACATGGCGGTCAACAAACAAGCCATCATCAACGCCGTGTACGAAGGCGCCGGCCAGCTGGCCGTGAATGGCATGCCGCCGACCCAATGGTCCTATGACGACACCATCAAGGACCCGGCCTTCAATCCGGAAAAAGCCAAAGAGCTGCTCAAGGCCGCCGGCGTCAAGGAAGGCACCGAAATAACCCTCTGGGCCATGCCGGTGCAGCGCCCCTACAACCCCAATGCCAAGCTGATGGCCGAGATGCTGCAAAACGACTGGGCCAAGATCGGCATCAAGGCCAATATCGTCACCTACGAATGGGGCGAGTACATGAAGCGCGCCAAGGCCGGCGAGCATGACTCCATGCTGATCGGCTGGAGCGGCGACAACGGTGACCCGGACAACTGGCTCGGCACCCTCTACGGTTGCGACGCGCTGGAAGGCAACAACTTCTCCAAGTGGTGCAACGCCGACTACGACAAGCTGGTCAAGGCCGCCAAGGCCACTGCCGACCAACCCAAGCGAGTCGAGCTGTACAAACAAGCCCAGCACATCCTCAAGGAACAGGTGCCGATCACCCCGATTGCCCACTCGACGGTGTTCCAGCCGATGCGCAAAAACGTGCAGGACTTCCTGATTAGCCCCTTCGCCCTTAACGCCTTCTACGGCGTCAGCGTTAAACCTTAGCTCTATCGGTGCTTGCCGGGCCGCTCGCCAGCGGTTCGGCAACTGACCACCGAGACTACATTTGTTAACGACCGGCCCTTGGCGCCGCTCGAGCCTTCTTACCTGTTGTGGAGTACCTCCTCGCGATGCTGTCTTTTATCGCTCGACGCCTGGCGCTACTGATCCCAACCTTCTTCGGCATCACCCTGCTGACCTTCGCGCTGATTCGCCTGATCCCCGGCGACCCGGTGGAGGTGATGATGGGCGAGCGCAAAATCGACCCGGTGCTGCACGCCCAAGCCCTGCACCGCCTGGGGCTGGACAAGCCACTGCCGGCGCAATATCTGGACTATATCGGCCAATTGGCTCAGGGCGATCTGGGCCAATCGCTGCGCACCCGTGAGAGCGTTTGGCATGAGTTCACCACCCTGTTCCCGGCCACCCTGGAGCTGTCCCTGGCGGCGCTGTTATTCGCCGGCACCCTGGGCTTGCTGGCCGGGGTGATTGCCGCCCTCAAGCGCGGTTCCTGGTTCGATCACGGCGTGATGGGCCTGGCGCTGGCCGGCTACTCGATGCCGATTTTCTGGTGGGGGCTGATTCTGATCATGTTCTTCTCGGTCAACCTGGGCTGGACGCCGGTCAACGGCCGTATCGACCTGCTCTACGACATCACCCCGACCAGCGGCTTTATGCTCATCGATGCCTGGCGCAGCGAGGAGCCCGGCGCCTTCGTCGACGCCCTCAAGCACCTGATTTTACCGGCCATAGTGCTGGGCACCATTCCCCTGGCAGTGATCGCCCGCATGACCCGCTCGGCAATGCTCGAAGTGCTGCGCGAAGACTACGTGCGCACCGCCCGCGCCAAAGGCCTGTCGCCGGCCCGGGTAGTGTTCGTGCATGCCCTGCGCAATGCGCTGATCCCGGTACTCACGGTGTTTGGCCTGCAGATCGGCACCCTGCTGTCCGGTGCGGTGCTGACCGAGACGATTTTTGCCTGGCCAGGAGTGGGTAAATGGCTGATCGAGGCCATAAGCGCCCGCGACTACCCGGTGGTGCAGAACGGCATCTTGCTGATCGCCTGCCTGGTGATCCTGGTCAACTTCACCGTGGATATTCTCTACGGCCTGGTTAACCCACGCATTCGCCATCAAGGTTAAGGAGGTCTGAACATGCAACCTACATCCGCCGTTCCGGCCACTGACGCCAGCCTGTTCTACCCCTCACCCTTGAAAGAGTTCTGGCAAGCCTTCGCCCATAACAAGGGCGCCGTCGGCGGATTGGCGTTTATGACGCTGATCGTGTTCTGCGCGCTATTTGCGCCCTGGATCGCGCCCCACGATTACAGCGAGCAATACCGCGACTTCTTGCTCACCCCGCCGGTGTGGCTGGAGGGCGGGCAGTGGCAGTTTTTGCTCGGCACCGACGAGCTGGGCCGCGACCTACTGTCACGCTTGATAGTCGGCGCGCGACTGTCGCTGTTGATCGGCCTGACCTCGGTGGTCATCTCGCTGCTGCCGGGGGTATTGCTCGGGCTGCTGGCCGGATTCTTCCCGCGGATTTTAGGCCCGGGCATCATGCGTCTGATGGACGTCATGCTGGCCTTGCCCTCCTTGCTGCTGGCGGTGGCGATTGTCGCCATCCTCGGCCCAGGGCTGATCAATACTGTGATCGCCATCGCGGTGGTGTCGCTGCCCTCCTACGTCCGCCTGACCCGCGCCGCAGTGATCGGCGAGCTGGACCGCGACTACGTCACCGCCTCGCGCCTGGCCGGTGCCAGCCTGCCGCGGCTGATGTTTATCACCGTGCTGCCCAACTGCATGGCGCCGCTAATTGTGCAGGCCAGTTTGAGTTTCTCCTCGGCGATTCTGGATGCCGCGGCCCTGGGTTTTCTCGGCCTCGGCGTGCAACCGCCCACCCCTGAGTGGGGCAGCATGCTGGCCTCGGCCCGCGACTATATCGAGCGCGCCTGGTGGGTGGTAAGCCTGCCCGGCCTGACCATTTTGCTCAGCGTGCTGGCCATCAACTTGATCGGCGACGGCCTGCGCGATGCGCTGGACCCAAAACTGAAAAACGCCGCCTGAGGTGCCCTGCATGTCACTTTTGCACATTCAAAACCTCAACGTGCGTTTCGGCGCCGCCAACGCGGTGCCGGTGGTCGACGACCTCTGTTTGACGGTCGACAAGGGCGAGGTGCTGGCGATTGTTGGCGAGTCCGGCTCGGGCAAATCGGTGACCATGCTGGCGCTGATGGGCCTGATCGATCCGCCGGGAGTGGTCAGCGCCAGCAGCCTGCGTTTCGACGGCCACGACATGCTGCAACTGAAACCACGCCAGCGACGCAAGATTGTCGGCAAAGACCTGGCCATGGTCTTTCAAGACCCGATGACCGCCCTCAACCCCAGCTACACAGTCGGTTTTCAAATCGAGGAGGTGCTGCGCCAGCACCTTAACCTCAGAGGCAAAGCCGCCCGCCAGCGGGCGATTGAACTGCTCGACAGGGTCGAGATTCCCGCCGCCGCCAGCCGCCTGAACGCTTACCCCCATCAACTCTCCGGCGGCATGAGCCAGCGGGTGGCGATTGCCATGGCGATTGCCGGCGAGCC
>MHZN01000147.1 GCA_001830395.1 Pseudomonadales bacterium RIFCSPLOWO2_12_59_9
ATCCGCGCATCCCCAGGCCAATGCGGGTGCGGTGGGTTGTTGGCGTAACCGATCAGGTCGCGAGGGTAGTCAGCGCTCACTGCAGTCTTCCTTACTTAGAGGTATTGCGATCGCGTGGCAGGCAGCAGGGTTTGCGCTTGGGCGATCGTGCTGGGTTAATTGTATACAAAATGCTTTGTTGTTTGTAAATCTAAAATTAACTTTTTTCTTCGGGTTTCTCTATTTTGAGCCTCTTGCGAGTCCTTGCAGGGGTTTTCTGTGTGCCCCAGGTGTAGGGAGGGTGAAACCCGCCGGGTCATAGCTGTGCGGGTTTCACCCGCTCCACCAGGCTTAAAATCGGGGCAAAAGAGGGTTCTGGGAACGGGGTGGTTTATATTGTGTACAAAAAGCGCAAAAACTGTACTGTATTAATTCGCCGTGCTATTCTCAATTCGCGCTCGGGCTCTGGCCGGTGTGGCGCACTGAACTCAATCATCTTTAAGGAGGCGCGGCAGCCAGCGGTTTAGAGTTAAGCCGAGCTGCCCAGAAGCTATGGGACGTTTAACCACCCACGTATTGGACGCCGCCCACGGCTGCCCGGGCAGTGCGATCAAGGTCGAGCTGTATCGGGTTGAGGGCGAGCAACTGACCCTGATCAATCGCGTGCTGACCAACCACGATGGCCGCTGCGATGCGCCGGTGCTGCAGGGCGATGACTACATAAGTGGCGTCTACCAACTGCAGTTCCATGCCGGCGATTACTACCGGGCCCGTGGCGTTGAGTTGCCGGAACCGGCCTTTCTCGATGTGGTGGTGCTGCGTTTTGGCATCAACGCCGAGCAGGAGCATTACCACGTGCCCCTGCTGATTTCCCCTTACAGCTATTCCACCTACCGCGGCAGCTAATCCCGCGCTGGTCCCCCTACCTTTGGAAAGTTTTTGCCCGTGCACACTACGGGCTTTTTTTTGCCTTGGATTTGCTGGCGCAGGGCGGGTGAAACCCGTCGGATCATGGCCATGCGGGTTTCACCCGCCCTACAAAAGCTGCAGCACCGCTGGATATTAGGTGCCCATTGCAAGCCGAGCCGCAGAACGGGCTGAGGGGCGGTGAACAGCCCGCCGTCGGCCTGAGTCAGAGCCCGCCAACCTTTACTGCCTCTTCCAAACCAGGCCATCGGTGGAGGTGTAGGTGCCGCCAGTGGCGCAGCACCCGCCGGCCCCGAAAGCCATATCGCCGATCTGGACTGTGACCCGGCCGTTCTCAGCGTGCAGGTTTTGCCGATGACAGTAGGCCGCGGGATAAAACTCGGTCTCCAGGACCTTTTGCCAATCTTGCTCGCGCTTGGGATCTTGGCTGTTGCGATAGACTTTGCAGTCGTCGACTACCAGGCGCACGGCTGTACCTGCCAGCGTGCCGACAAAGGTTAGCTCGGGCGGGACGGCGGCAAACGGCAGTGCCGGTTTCGCGGGGCTGGGGGGCGTTTGTTGCTCGCAGCCAAGCAGGCTGCCGAGTATCAGCAGCGGCAGTGCGCTGCGGCGCACAAACTGAGCGGCGCTGTGCATTAAGGGCGCATGAGGCGCGGTTGGCGTTGGCATTTTATCGTCCTTTAGCATCGCCTGGGTGGCGCCGCGCCTGTCCATTCACTGGTCATTAGCGGCTGAGCAGCGACAGTGTGCCAGCTCCGGCAAACAACGTGGCGCTGGTGCGGTTGAACCAGACCTGGCCCTGGCCCGAACGTAGGTAGCCGGCGGCCGCCTGGGCACTGAGGCCATAGAACAGCTTGCAGCCGAGATCGAGAATCAGCCAGGTGGCGCTCAGCAGCAGTAACTGTGACAGCAGCGGCCGTTCGCTGCTGATGAATTGCGGCAAGAACGCCGCGAAAAACAGCAGGTCCTTGGGGTTGCTGGCGCCCAGGCCGAAGGCTTGCCAGAACATCGTGGGTCCGCTCGGATTGCTTGGTGCCGGGGCGCTAGGGCTGGGCTGGATCGCTTGACGGGATGCCGCCCAGCTTTGCCCGGCCAGGTAAAACAGATAGAGCGCGCCGCAAACTTTCAGGGTGTTGAACAGTTGTTCGCTGGCCAACATCAGGGCGCCCAGCCCGAGGGCCGAGGCGCTCAGCAGGCAAAGCGAGGCGCTGACCCCGCCGAGAAAGGCCGGCAAGGAGCGGCGCACGCCATGGTTCAGGCTGTTGCTGACCATCAGCAGCGACAGTGGCCCGGGGATCAGGATCACGATCAGTGCGGCGCTGCTGAACAGCAGCCAGGTTTCTAGACTCATTAGCATTGCTCCAGATGCATAAAAGCCCCAGTGCCGAGGCGCTGAGGCTTGGTGTGTTGCGTTAAAACTTAAAGGAAGATGAACTTGGCAATGCAGATCGCCGCCAGTGCGTAGAGGCTGGCCGAGATTTCCTTGTGCTTGCCAGTGCCGACCTTGATCACCACGAAGGTCACAAAGCCCAGCGCCAGACCATCGGTGACCGAGAAGGTCAGCGGCATCATGATCGCGGTGATGATGGCTGGGATGGTGTTGGTGTGGTCGTGCCAGTCGATGTGGGCCATGCCGCTCATCATCAGCATCGCCACATAGATCAGCGCACCGGCGGTGGCGTAGGCGGGGATCATGCCGGCCAGCGGGGCGAAGAACATCGCCGCGATAAACAGCACGCCCACGGTGACCGCGGTCAGCCCGGTACGGCCACCGGCGGCAACGCCTGCAGCGCTTTCGACATAGCTGGTGACGGGTGGGCAGCCGAGCAGGGCGCCGAAGGTGCTGGCGGTGCTGTCGGCTTTCATGGCTTTGCTGAGGTTCTCGATGTGACCGTTCTCGCTGACCAGATGGGCCCGCTGGGCGACGCCCATCAGGGTGCCGGCAGTGTCGAACATGTGCACAAACAGGAAGGCCAGAATCACGCTGATCATGCCCACGTTAAGCGCGCCACCGATGTCCATGGCCATAAAGGTCGGTGCGATGCTTGGCGGCATCGAGAACACGCCGTGGTACTCGACCAGCCCCAGGCCCCAGCCCGCCAAAGTGACGGTAAGGATGCTGATGAGGATGCCGCCGAACACGCGGTGGTGTTCCAGAATGGCAATCATCAAGAAGCAGATGGCGGCCAGGAATGGCGCTGGCGAAGTCATGTCACCCAGGTGGATCAGGGTGGCCGGGCTGGCAACCACTATGCCGGCTTCTTTCAGACCGATCAGGCCGAGGAACAAACCGACCCCTGCGCCCATGGAGAACCGCAAGCTGGGCGGGATGCTGTTGAGCAACCATTCGCGAATCTTGCTGAAGGTCAGCACCATAAACAGTAGGCCGGAGAGGAACACTGCGCCCAGGGCGACGTGCCAGTTGTAGCCCATGGCGCCAACCACGGTGTAGCTAAAGAACGCATTCAAGCCCATGCCCGGTGCCAAGCCCACCGGCCAGTTGGCATACAGGCCCATCAGGAAGCAGCCGAAGGCCGCGGCCAAACAGGTGGCAACGAAGGCCGCGCCATGGTCCATGCCGGCGGCGACCATGATGTTGGGGTTCACAAAAATAATGTAAGCCATGGTGATAAAGGTCGTCAGGCCGGCGGCCAGTTCGATCTTTACCGTGGTTCGGTGCTGGCTCAGCTTGAACAGCCGTTCCAGCAGACCGGTGGCCGGTGGGCTCACGGCGTAGGGGGCACTTGTTGGTTTGCTACTTTCCACTGCGTGGTACTCCTCATTACTTTTATTTTTAGTCACTGAGCGCTGCTGATATTGCTGGGACGACGCTCTGAGGCAAGGCATGAGTGAGTGCTCTGCGGGCTGCTTCCTGACTGTTAAGTCAAAAAAACTCACTGAGTCGATTATCGGGTTGTATACAAAAAAAGCAATTAATGTTTTTGCTTTTGTCGCGATTTTTTCAGCCGCCAGCCGGGACGAAAAAATAGCTTGGTGGGCGTTTATGGGCGTAGATAATTTTTTAATAAAGTCATAGAAAACAAATGGATAGACATTAATATTGATGTTGCGAGAGAATCCGGTGGATGGTTTTGCTGCGGCTTGCTAAGTTTTTTGGCGATTAAAAAAACGCACTAGTTACAATTTATTTGTTGGCGCTCTGCAGGCTTAGTCCGCTAGGCAGTCGAGTCTGGGGCGTGAAGTTGATCAGGCTGGACTGCAAGCAGCGCTGCCGAGCCAAGCTGGGCTGCGTGTGAGGTGTGTGCGCTGGTTTGGTTGTGTACAATACGTCAGTCTTTTTACCCTCTGCATTTGCGCTTTTTTTGTCCGTAACTCGGCGCATGATCGTAGAGTCTGGTTTCGCCGTCCTCTTTGATACGAGCCCGCATGAACGAATCATTACAGCCGCTTAAGAAGCAACCGCGCGCCGGCAAAAACACCCGCAGCGGCACGCAAGACGATGTGGTCTACGCGCATATTTTTGATGCCATTCTCGAACAGCGCCTGGCCCCCGGCACCAAGCTGAGCGAAGAAGCCCTGGGCGAGATATTTGGTGTGAGCCGCACCATTATCCGCCGCGCCCTGTCGCGCCTGGCCCATGAAGGTGTGGTGTTGCTGCGGCCGAACCGCGGCGGCGTGGTGGCCAGCCCCAGCGTCGAGGAAGCACGGCAAATCTTTTACGCGCGGCGCATGGTTGAGCGCGCCATTACCGAGCTGGCTGTCGAACACGCCACGGCCGAGCAACTGGCCGAGTTGCGGCAGATGGTCAGCGATGAGCAGTCGAGCTTCTCGCGCGGTGATCGCGGCGCCGGTATTCGCCTGTCGGGCGAGTTTCACTTGAAGCTGGCCGTGGCGGCGAAGAACACCCCCTTGATCAGCTTCCAGCGCAGCCTGGTGTCGCAAACGTCTTTGATCATCGCCCAGTACGAGAGCGGCAGCCGTTCGCACTGCTCCTACGATGAGCATAACCAACTTATCGACGCCATCGAGGCTCGCGACACGGCCAAGGCAGTCAGCTTGATGATGCATCACATGGATCACATCGACAGCAAGCTCAACCTCGACGAAGACAGCGCCTCGGATGATCTGCACGCGGTGTTCTCGCACCTGCTGCAGACCAAGAAGAAGCCTGCGCGAGCGGCCAGCTCTCGCTGAGTGTCTAGTAGATAAAAAAGCTATGCCCTGGTTATGTGTTGCAGGCCCTGTTTTGTAGGGTGGGCTTTAGCCCATCAGCGCTGGACAAGGGCCTTGGTGGGCTAAAGCCCACCCTATGTTTTGCGTTCAACACGTAACTGGTACATAGCCATAAAAAAGGGCCGCTTAAATAAGCGGCCCTTTTTTATTAACGGCAGTTTTAGGCCAGGGGATCGCCGACGTGCAGGATCTTCATGGTGTTGGTGCCGCCGATGGTGTGGTAGCTGTCGCCTTTGGTCAGAATCACCCAGTCGCCTTGTTGCACCACGCCGCGCTTGAGCAATTCATCGACCGCTGCCTGGCTGACTTTCTCGGCGGGTAGGGCTGCCGGGTCGAAG
>MHZN01000148.1 GCA_001830395.1 Pseudomonadales bacterium RIFCSPLOWO2_12_59_9
GCGCCGTAGAAAAAATGCAGATTCCGCGTTTTCAGCAAACCCGCTGCCGAGGCGCCGCGTGCAATGGATATCATCGGGGCGAGGCCCGAGCCTCCCGCTACACAGGCGATGTCGCGCGGATTGTCTTCTCTCAACCATGCCAGGCCATAGGGGCCGTCGATTTCGACTTCGTCACCCATAGCCAGTTTGTGAAAAAGGCGTTCCGTTGCTTTGCCCGAGGGCACACGGCGGATCTGAAAGTGCCACTCTCCTTGTACGTTGGCGAGATTGGACATGGAGTAAGCGCGCGGTGATGCGATACCGGGGATTGTTAGAGTGGCATATTGCCCCGGCAGAAAATCAGCCTCGCCTTCCGTGCCAAAGCGAAATTCCCGAATATCATGGGTTAGATCGACCGCGCCAATAAAGGTAGCCTTACGGCGTTGCGGCGTAATGGGGGGAACATATTCTTGTGCAGGGCGCATCTTGATATGCAAGTCTGACGTTGCTCGACACTGGCATGCCAGCAAGTAATTTTTGCGTCGGTCACGTTCAGTTAACCCAGGTGCCTCTGGCCACAAATTTTCGATCGCACCCTCGATCAGGTCGAATTTGCAACTGCCGCAACCGCCAGAGTTGCATTCGTAGGGGAAGCCTACACCGGCCCGCAGAGCCGCACGCAAAACGGTATCCTGATCCTCTTGCTGGAATTCGCAGGTGTTCCCTTCGATTGAAATGCGGTGAATAGTCATAGATTTTTCCATTTAAAAATACTCCCTCTTCACCAGGCTAGTAAGTAAGGTTGAAGAGGGAGAAAACGGGCAGTAACAACCACTCCTGCAGATCAGAGTTGTAACGAGCGCCGGAAATCGCGTGAAGCGCTCTTAGCATCGGCAGCAGCGTTAGGTGCATCGGACAAGGCCGCGCAATAGGCGTCGATCGCCTTATCAGCCAAGGGTTCCCACTTGGCGATCCAGCCCTTGATGACTTCGGCGTTACCTTGTTTATCCAACGTCATCTTGACTAGCGCAGAAGCCCAGCGCCGGTGGCGGGTTGCATCGAGCAACTCGGCATCAGTCAACATGCCCAGCAAGGTGTCATTGTTATGTCGTGCTGACTCACCCAGTTTACGCAAGACCGCTTCCTCTACAGCTGGCTTGGCAATCAGGTTTAGGGCTACAAAGGCTTCACCCCAATCCCAGGTGGTCAGTACTTTTTCCATGAGTTCACGGAAACCCTGCCAGGCTTGATCGTTTTCCCAATAATGGCGTTCGTCTTTGCCGAAACCCTTGTCATCGAATGTCAACGACAGCTCTTTTGTTCTATAGGCCGTATGGCTCAGCCAGCGTAGCGAGTCAGCAGCCTGAAAGGCCGCACAGTTGGTGATGGTGCTGGCGGGTGACATTTGCTGCAGGTAAACCGAGGTCATCTGCAGGGTATGAAAAAGATAGCGTGTTGGTGTGTAGATTCGAGCGAGGCTGCCTGCCCAGTGAGCGTCTAGTGCTTTGTCATGCTCGCGCTCGTTGAACTGGTCAAGAAGCCCAAATACATAAGTTTCCTGACCATCCTGCAGCATGTTGTAGGTGCGATATACCAGTTCGTCAGGATCGCGAAAGGCGTTCCAGTCATCATGTTGTAGTGGGCTAGCATTGCGGTACTTTTTGTACCATCGGTTCATGAATAAATCGGGGTCGGCCTCGTAGGGTGCATTCGGATCACGGTCGTTGTATAACAAATTAGTAGTGACAATTTCATATTCACTTGGCTTGCGCCGACGTGCCGCCAAGTGACTCCAGGTTTTCAATGGCTTCAGTACTTCGACTTCGCTCATGGTTGGTTTTCTCCGCAATTCTGGTTACAGGTGCTTGGTGTAGTAAAAACGAACATGGTCAGCATGGGTATCGATTCGTCCAGCAAACGAAGATAGCTCCACTTCGAGTTCGTTCATGCTGAAAGAGCGGCCAAGCATTTCCTCAATGGTTTGGCGGTTGATAATCATCTCGTCATCGGTCTGAATGCGCAGATAAGCAATTTTATCCTCGACGAGAATTGTTTTTCCTGGGTTGTCGATTTCAGCTGCCTCGGCAACTGCCGTAGCCAGTTCGCCCTGGCGCATTATCGGGCCAACTTTATTGTTAAGATGCGCTGAAGAAATTCCACTCACGTTGTGTTCCCCTTGTTGTGGCGGAGTAGCAGGTGCAGAAACTACTGCGATACCACCAGTCGGGTGCTGTGCACCTTTAAGCCAAGTTATGATTTTGGAAAGCACGCACATTCCTCTTTTCATCCGTCAGGAATTCTTTAGTGAACTGGCGAGATCATGTTTGTGCAAACACAGGTGTCACACCATCTGTATCAACCAGCACATTTTCACCATCGATCCTTACGGGGTATTCGGCCAGACGACAGTTCGCAGGATTGATGCTTTTACCGGTGCAGCCATCGAATACCCACTGGTGCGCCCGACAAATTACAACCTTACCGTCGAATGTGCCTTCTACCAGAGGGATATCCTGGTGTGGGCATATGCCTTGGAAGGCACGAATTTCACTGCCCTCCGGACTCACCAGCAGAACTTCATGGCCATTGACTTCGAAAGCCGCCATTTCGCCTTCCCAGAGATCATCCAGATTGCAAACCTTTACAAATGCCATTGCTTTTTACCCAGCGTTATAAATGAAACCCACATCCTGGCTTAGGGCGCTTCCCATACCACTTCGATACACTCCATGGGTTTGAGTCCGGTATCGTTGAGTTTCATTGTACGGGGGAACAACTTTTCGGAGCCTTGGCGCCGTACCCGCATGATATGTCCTGGGCGGGCGGCGACACGTCTGCCCACCGAGTGATGAGCAGCCGCAGCAGCAACTTCATCCATTGTGTTGTCGGTATCAACGGCCAAGAGTTGCAGGACGAAGTCCTCTTGGAAGTTGGATGTCAAAGGAAACAGTGCCATATTGGTTACTTCTCCAAATATAAGTTTGGTGTGGCTCGCGAATTGCCTCGTGTGCGATGCCCCTATGAGTCTGCAGTGTCAGTGTTTAGGCCGTATTTTTCGTATATGCGGCGCGAAACTTTTCGATCCAGGCGTAGGCATGGGCATCGTCACCGATTTCCCCCGGGGCCAACCCCATATATTTCAAGGCACCCTCGAGATTCATTGGTTGGATCATTCCGGCCAGGAAGCGATCAACCAGGGACAAATGACCAGCGTAACGTTCGGGTTCTTCCTCGAAGCACCATTTGCAACCTTCTGAGCAGAAGTGGTAAGTGCGGTCTTTATAATCCAAGGGGAAATCACGTACTTTCCAAGCTGGGCCAGGTGTCTGATTAATGGGCAGTTGGCACATATTGCATACAACTGGCAGGGTTTCCGGATAGGTCAGTTCGCGTTTGCCAGCAAGCAGGTTGTCAGTAATGACATCCCAGTTTTTACCCCAGGTCGCATTCCATCCCGGATATTTTTCTTCCAACCAGTCACGCTCTTCTGGCGATACACCTGCTGCCGGATTCCACCATACCGTCGGTCGCCAGTACCAAACACCCAAGTGCATACCATGGTGTTGGGAGTCGATCTCTTGCAGAAATTGATCCCAGTACCAAGGGGTATCCAGGCCCAAATCAAGCAGCGAGCGTTCGAACTGGGTGACAATCCACTCTTGCATGAACTCCTTGAAGGACTGCTTACGGTGCTCAAGCGGCGTGTAATAGTCCATGATCGGGCCGGTCAGCACCGAGAACAGTTTCCAGGCACGCCAGATGCCAATGTCTACCATTTTTTGCGCTTCGGCTTTCTTGCCGTTGGCAACCAGCACGGACACCAGGGGGGCTCCGATCTGGGCATGACGCGATTCGTCAGTCTGGATGCTGGAAATCAAGTTCGAGAACGTCCAGTCGCCGGCTTCTGCGGCATCTGCTGCCAGCCCTAGAAACTGCATGTTGGTGAAGCCGGTTTCGAAGGCGAAGGTGAGCATCAACGCTACACCCACCGCGCTACGAGTGGTCATCATGTCGTCGAACATGTGTCGCGCTGCAATGGCTGCCCACTCGTTAGTGCCATAAGCCTTGTGAGCCCAGTCGAACTGGCGATCCTTGGGGCAGTGCTCGTGGGGGAAAAACAGCTGAATCTGGCCATGGCGAATCTCGTCCATCATGCCGAGTGTCGCCATATTGCGCATGCCTGGCGCTTTGCCGAATCGCGCCATCCGCGCCTCGGCCGTTGAGGCTGAATATTCGGCGCGTGCAATGGCTCCATAGTGGGACTTCATAACGCTGAGCCAGCCCGGGTCGGCAGTTTCGAACATCTTGCTGCGCTCCAGCGCAGCTTTTACCGAGTAAGCGCCGGCGTCCTTTTCCCGCTGTACCTTGACGTACTCGTGATAGGTTTGCTTGTAGGGTTCGTCATAGACCTCCCATTTCTCCATGAGGATATCGAAGCTGCCACTCAGCTCCTGGGGGAACAACTCGTCCTCTGTGACATGCTTCGGTGTCCAGTTGGTCGTTCTGGCGATGTCGTACCAATCCATCCGATTCAATACAGCCATTTCCGTCTCCTCTCTTATATTTATCAGGCCGGGTGGCCCAGCTCACCCAGTGCAGCCCATCAAGAAGGACTGTGGGATTGGAGTATGCTTCGCGCAACCTTGTTGCGAACTTGTCAAAAAGGTGCACGGCGCTATACCAAGGTATAATGGAGTTCCCCGGCTTCACTGATACCCCCAAGCCTCTCCCTGGGGCCTATTGCTAGGGGGTGACGAGCTCGAGCGTTATTCCGAAGAGCTCAAGAATGGGGCGCTCGAGTTGGTGACTGAGCAAGATCCGCCTGTAGCCGGGGTGGCTGCTCGCCTGGGGATGTGGAGACACAGTCGGTAGGCGAGGGTCTCGCGTGACGGCGCACTGGATGCGAAACGGAAAGCGGACCTGCTATTGCAGTGGGGACGAAACCCGATACGATGCCGTCGCCCGGCAGCCTGTCGGACTTTCCGGTGAAGCGCGCACCACGTAAATTCTGCAGTGTTCGTCTACTGCGACTGCTTGGAAAGCGCGTAGCAACGCTTGAATTTCTCACGCCCGACAGTCTGCTTATGCTTATGCCTAGAATCCCGACTATTCGCACGAGAGGTGAAACATGCCGAGCATCAGCCGCCAGCTGTTTACGGACTCACCGGTACTTCGCGTCAGCGATGTGACGCTCTCCGTTACCGACGATCTCCAGGCCCACCGGGAGAAGCTCGCGCGCATTGTGCTGGATGAGATGTACCAGTTTGTGGGCCTGCTGGACGCGAACGGTATGGCCCTCGAGATTAACCAGTCCGCGCTCGATGGGGCGGGTATCCGGCTGGATGATATCCAGGGAAAACCGTTCTGGGAGGCCCACTGGTGGGCCGTCTCGAAAGAGACCCAGGACTACCAGCGGGACTGCGTGCTCCGGGCACGCCAGGGAGAGTTCGTG
>MHZN01000149.1 GCA_001830395.1 Pseudomonadales bacterium RIFCSPLOWO2_12_59_9
CCATGACCTCTTTGAGGCTGTCGAAGTGGAAAGTTTCCACCCCAACGCAATGGGTAAAACGGGCCATGGGGTTACTCCTGCAACGGCTCGTTATTGTTATAAAAATTGCTGTCAAATTAGGCGTTTTGGGGTGCAGCGTAGGGCGGACTCAGGAGCGTAGCGAACAGTCCGCCAGCGCAGTCGCCTGATTGGCGGACTGTCGTGCCTCCGAGTCCGCCCTACGAGGTGTTCCTCAATACTTACGCTTAAACCCCGGTCAACATCGCATCCGCCGGTGCATTGGCGCGGTGGTGCGAGGTCAGTTGGAAGTAGACAAAACCCACCACCATAAAGCCGAGGAACACCATGCCGATCATGGCATTAAACCAAGCCATGGCCACCAAGCAAACTACGGCCAATACCAAGGCGATACCCGGCACTATGGGGTAGCCCGGGGCGCGGAAGCTGCGCTCCAGCAGTGGCTCGGAGTGGCGCAGTTTAAACAGGCTGAGCATGCTCATGATGTACATCACTATGGCGCCGAACACCGCCATGGTGATCATCGCGGCGGTCAGGGTCATGCCTTGCAGGTTGATCAGGCCGTCGCTGTAGATGGCCGCGATGCCGATCACGCCGCCGGCCAGAATCGCCCGGTGCGGGGTTTGGAAACGGTTCAGCTTGGCCAGGCCGCGGGGCAGGTAGCCGGCGCGGGCGAGGGCGAAGAACTGCCGCGAGTAGCCGAGGATGATGCCGTGAAAGCTGGCCACCAGACCGAACAGACCGATCCACACCAGCATATGCATCCAGGTCGAATTGTCGCCCACTACGGCTTTCATCGCCTGAGGCAGCGGGTCGTTGATGTTCGACAGTTGACGCCAGTCGCCGACACCACCGGCCATGATCATCACGCCCACCGCCAGGAACACTAGGGTCAGAATGCCGCTGATATAGGCCTTGGGAATGGTGCGTTTCGGGTCCTTGGCTTCTTCGGCGGCCATGGCCGCACCCTCGATGGCGAGGAAGAACCAGATGGCGAAAGGAATCGCGGCGAACATTCCCGGAATAGCCGCGCTGCTGAACTCGCTGGCGCCCGACCAACCATTCAAGGCGAAGTTACTGAAGCTGAAGCCTGGCGCCACCACGCCCATAAACACCAGCAATTCGGCCACCGCCAGCACTGTCACCACCAGCTCAAAGGTGGCGGCAATGCTGACGCCGAGGATGTTCAGGGTCATGAACACTATGTAGGCGCCGACCGCCGCGTGCTTGGGGTCCAGTTCGGGGAACTGCACATTCAAGTAAGCGCCGATGGCCATGGCAATGGCCGGTGGCGCGAAGACGAACTCGATCAGCGTGGCCAGGCCGGCAATCAAGCCGCCCTTGGGACCAAAGGCCCGCCGGCTGTAAGCGAAGGGCCCGCCCGCATGGGGAATGGCGGTGGTCAGCTCGGTGAAACTGAAGATAAAGCAGGTGTACATGGTTGCGACCATCAAGGCCGTGACCAGAAAGCCCAGGGTGCCGGCGCTGCCCCAGCCGTAACTCCAGCCGAAGTATTCGCCGGAAATCACCAAGCCGACGGCAATACCCCAGAGGTGCAGGGTGCCGAGTGTGGGTTTGAGTTGCGTTGCAATCGTCATATTGAGTACCCGCCCGAGAGTTGAACAGACCAAGAGTTTTTTCAAGGTACGCAACGCCCATGCCAGCGGCCACCGATAGCGTGCGGCCGGCGTGGGGGTGTGCGTTTTTAGCTATGCAGAGGACGTTTTCAGCGCCGTGGGGCGGGCGCAACCCGCCATTGCTTATGCGGGTTGCGCCGGCCTACGGGTTAGAAGAAACCCAGCGGGTTGATGTCGTAGCTCACCAGCAGGTTTTTGGTCTGTTGATAGTGCTCGAGTGCCACTTTATGGGTCTCGCGGCCGACACCGGACTTCTTGTAACCGCCGAAGGCGGCGTGGGCGGGGTACAGGTGATAGCAGTTGGTCCACACGCGGCCGGCTTTGATCGCCCGGCCCATGCGGTAGGCGCGGTTGATGTCGCGGGTCCAGAGGCCGGCGCCGAGGCCGAACTCGGTGTCGTTGGCAATCGCCAGGGCTTCGGCTTCGTCTTTGAAGGTGGTCACGCTGACCACCGGGCCGAAGATTTCTTCCTGGAACACGCGCATCTTGTTGTGGCCCTTGAGCAGGGTCGGCTGGATGTAATAACCGCCACCCAGGGAGCCGGCGAGTTTCTCCACGCCGCCGCCGGTGAGCAGCTCGGCGCCTTCCTGCTTGGCGATTTCCAGGTAGCTGAGAATCTTGTCGAATTGCTGCTCGGAAGCCTGGGCGCCGACCATGGTCTCGGTGTCGAGTGGGTCGCCGCGCTTGATCTGCTTAACCTTCTTCATCACCTCGGCCATAAAGGCTGGGTAGATCGACTCCTGCACCAAGGCGCGGGATGGGCAGGTGCAGACTTCGCCCTGGTTGAAGAACGCCAGCACCAGGCCTTCGGCAGCTTTTTCGATAAAGCTTGGCTCGGCCTGCATGATGTCTTCGAAGAAGATATTCGGCGACTTGCCGCCCAGCTCGACAGTGGACGGGATGATGTTCTCGGCGGCGCATTTAAGAATGTGCGCGCCCACCGGGGTGGAGCCGGTGAAGGCGATCTTGGCGATGCGCTTGCTGGTGGCCAGGGCTTCGCCGGCTTCTTTGCCAAAACCTTGCACCACGTTAAGCACGCCCGGCGGCAGCAGGTCGCCGATCAGCTCCATCAGCACGCTGATACCCAGCGGGGTTTGCTCGGCCGGTTTCAGCACCACGCAGTTACCGGCGGCCAGGGCCGGGGCGAGCTTCCAGGCGGCCATCAGCAGTGGGAAGTTCCACGGGATGATCTGCCCGACCACACCCAGGGGTTCATGGATGTGATAGGCGACGGTGTTGCCATCGATCTCGGCGGCAGAGCCTTCTTGGGCGCGCAGGCAGCCGGCGAAGTAGCGGAAGTGATCGGCGGCCAGCGGGATGTCGGCGTTCAGGGTTTCGCGCACGGCCTTGCCGTTGTCCCAGGTTTCGGTGATGGCCAGCAGTTCGAGGTTGGCCTCAATGCGGTCGGCAATTTTCAGCAGCACTCCGGAGCGCGCTTGCACCGAGGTCTTGCCCCAGGCATCGGCGGCGGCGTGGGCGGCGTCCAGGGCCCGGTCTATATCTTCGGCCGTGGAGCGCGGGAATTCGGCAATCGGCTGGCCATTTACTGGCGAGCTGTTGGTGAAGTATTGGCCTTTGACCGGCGCGACAAATTCGCCGCCGATGTAGTTGCCGTAACGAGCTTTGAAGGAAACGAGGGCGCCTTCGGTACCTGGGTGGGCGTAACGCATGCTGAGAATCTCCTGGTTTTTGTGCTTGTTATAAAGTTGCAGAGGAGTGCGCTCGGTGGCGCTGCCTAAGCCTAGAGCAAGGGTCGGGCCAAGGTTGCAAGAGGGCTGATTTAGAGGGGGGTTAGGGTTTTTTACTGAGCCGCCTTTGGCGCCCTTGTACCGGCGGCGATACGCGCAGGGTGACAAATTGTCACAGGGTTGGCGCGGACGACGACCGGTCAGTCAGCTACGCATTGCAAAGCCTCGGAGGCTGGGTGATGCTGGTCGATATTCATCGCGCCACAGCAGGCTGTGTGAAAACTACTGCGCTCGGTTATGCGGCGTTAAAAACAGGCTCGGACTGCTCATTTACAGCTCGTAAACTCCGCGTCCTCGCCTGTTTTGACTGCGCTTCGCTTGCCCTGCGGGTCAACCTACGGTTGTTACTCCGCTTCGCTGCGTTGCGCCTTGCCTAACCTTCGCTCGCTACGTTTTCACACGGCCTGACTGACGCGGAATTTCAAGGCGGAGAACAATAACAATGCCTGCTAATCATTTCAGTCAGCACACCCAGCAGGTGCTCACCCTCGGGCAGGGCATCCAGCAATTGGCCGGGCCGGCGGCGGATGCCTCCATCGCCCGTTCCTGGTTGCGTTGCCTGCAGGACTATCAACTCGATCCGGCGCAACGCATGGCGCCCACAGTGCTGGAGCACAGCCGTGTGCTGGAATCGCGCGAGCGCCTGCAGCAGGTGCTGGAAATCGCCGGCGGCGAGATGACCAGCCTGCATCAGCAACTGTCCGGCAGTGGCCATGCGGTGCTGCTGACCGACGCCCGTGGGGTGATACTCAACAGCGTCACCGGCGATGCCGAGCGCAAGACCTTCGAGCGCGCCGGGCTGTGGCTCGGCGCCGACTGGAGCGAGGCCTGCGAGGGCACTAATGGTATCGGCACCTGCCTGGTGGAACGCCAGGCCCTGACCATTCACCGCGACGAGCACTTTCGCGGCCGCCACACCGGACTGACCTGCTCGGCCAGCCCGGTGTTCGATGCCCAGGGCGAGTTGCTGGCGGTGCTGGACGTGTCCTCGGCGCGCCGCGATGTGTCGCGCCAGAGCCAGTTTCACACCATGGCGCTGGTCAACCTGTCGGCGAAGATGATCGAAA
The DNA here is from genome assembly GCA_001830395.1 of Pseudomonadales bacterium RIFCSPLOWO2_12_59_9. Taxonomy (GTDB): domain Bacteria; phylum Pseudomonadota; class Gammaproteobacteria; order Pseudomonadales; family Pseudomonadaceae; genus Aquipseudomonas. The sequence continues at coordinate 4,471 of MHZN01000149.1, forward strand.
GCTGTTACTTCTTGCGCCGCTTCGAGGGCCACTGGCTGCTGCGTTTTCATCTGCAGGCCGAGTACGTCGGTTTGTTCAGCGAGGGCTTGCTGGCCTTCGATGGCGAGGGGCGGATCAGCGCGGTCAATCAGAGCGCCATGAACCTGCTGGGGCTGACTCGCTCGGCGTTGCTTGGGCAACCGCTGGAGAACTTCTTTGATTGCCGGCTGGATGAGCTGCTCGGTCGCGCTAATCCGCAACCGAGCGCCAGCTGGCAGCTGCGCACCCGTAACGGGCGGGCCTTGTTTGCCATGTTGCGCGGTGCGCCGCGTAGCGTGCCGACCTTCAACCGGCCCGCGCCGGTCGCGGCGCAGAGCACGCCGCAACCCTGGTGCATGGCCGATGCCGCCTTGCAAAACGACTTGCGCCGCGCCGTGCGAGTGTTCGAGCGCGACGTGCCCTTGCTGCTCAATGGCGAGACCGGTTCGGGCAAAGAAGCCTTCGCCAAGGCCGTGCATCAGGGCAGCTCGCGGGCGGCCAAGGCTTTCGTGGCGCTGAACTGCGCGGCGATCCCGGAGAACCTGATCGAGAGCGAACTGTTCGGCTATCGCGGCGGCAGCTTTACCGGCGCGCGCAAAGACGGCATGCGCGGCAAGTTGCAACAGGCCGACGGCGGCACCCTGTTTTTGGATGAAATCGGCGACATGCCGCTGGCGCTGCAGACCCGTTTGTTGCGGGTCTTGGAGGATCGCCTGGTGGTGCCGATTGGCGGCGAGCCGCAGGCCATCGATGTGCGCATCATCAGCGCCACTCATCGGGCGCTGGATGCGCGGGTGGCGGCCGGCAGTTTCCGCGAA
>MHZN01000150.1 GCA_001830395.1 Pseudomonadales bacterium RIFCSPLOWO2_12_59_9
CGATTACTGCCTGTTTATTCTGCAAGTGGTCAAAGCCTGGATCGACCCCAGCGTGCAGCAGCCGCAGACGTTGCACCACTGTGGCAATGGCGAGTTCATGCTGGCCGGCGAGCGGATCAAGCTGAAATCAAAAATGAAATAGGCCGTTTGGCGCGGCCAGCCTGACTGGCCGCGCGTCGATCAGATGCCATGCCGGCCGGGATCTTCCACTGGCACTTCGACTTCGATTTCTTCCAGTTTCAACTCCAGCCCCCAGGCGGCGGCATCTGCGGCTTTCGCGGCAGGGGCGGCCACCGGGGCAGCCGCTACGGCTGACACAGGCGCACTGGGTGTCTCGCGATAGAGTTTGAGTTTTAGCCGCACGTTATTCGCCGAGTCGGCGTTTTTCACCGCTTCTTCCTCGTCGATGGCCCCTTCGTTGACCAGTTCGATCAGCGCCTGATCGAAGGTCTGCATCCCTAAGTTGCGGGATTTCTCCATGATCTCCTTGATCTCGGAAAAGTCGCTGCGCTTGATCAGGTCGCGGATAGTCGGCGTGCCCAGCAGCACTTCCACCGCAGCCCGGCGTTTGCCGTCGCTGGTTTTCACCAGACGCTGGGAAACGAAGGCCTTGAGGTTATTGCCCAGGTCGTTGAGCAGTTGCGGGCGGCGTTCTTCCGGGAAGAAGTTGATGATGCGGTCCAGCGCCTGATTGGCGTTGTTGGCGTGCAGGGTGGAAATCGCCAAGTGGCCGGTGTCGGCAAACGCCAGGGCATGCTCCATGGTTTCGCGGTCGCGGATTTCGCCAATCAGGATCACGTCCGGGGCCTGGCGCAGGGTGTTCTTCAGCGCCGCATGGAAGCTGCGGGTATCCACCCCAACTTCGCGCTGATTGATGATGGATTTCTTGTGCCGGTGCACGTACTCGATCGGATCTTCGATGGTGATGATATGGCCGCCACTGTTGCGGTTGCGGTAATCGATCAACGCCGCCAGGGAGGTGGACTTGCCCGAGCCGGTGCCACCGACAAACAGCACCAGGCCGCGTTTTTCCATGATGGTCTTGAGCAGTACCTCCGGCAGTTTGAGGTCCTCGAAGGTGGGGATTTCCATCTTGATATTGCGCGCCACGATCGACACTTCGTTGCGCTGCTTGAAGATGTTGATCCGAAAGCGCCCGACATTGGGGATGGAAATCGCCAGGTTCATTTCCAGCTCGCGCTCGAACTCCTCGCGCTGCGCCGCATCCATGATCGAATTGGCAATCTCGGTCACCGCACCAGGCTTCAAGGTCTCGGCCGACAGCGGCTTGAGTACCCCATTGAACTTGGCGCAGGGCGGCGCGCCGGTGGCCAGATACAGGTCTGAACCATCCTGACTGGCGAGAATTTTCAGCATTGCGGTAAGGTCCATGAACAGGCCTCCTTCAAACAGTTAACTAAATACCTTAGGCCAGATTAGCTGACCCGTGACGTCCCTAAGCTTGCCACGACGCCGGTCGCCTGACCGTGCATTGGCGCCAATTACTGGCACAATGGCGGCCATTTTCAGGAGGGCCCGTGCATGGCCAAAGCAATGGCGCGGCACATTTTGGTCAAGACCGAAGCAGAAGCCGCCTCACTAAAGGCGCGCATCGCCAAAGGCGAGGCTTTCGATGTGCTGGCAAAAAAACATTCCATTTGCCCATCCGGCAAGCGCGGCGGTGATCTTGGGGAGGTGCGCCCCGGACAAATGGTCCACGTCATCGATCAGGTGATTTTCAAAAAAGCCGTGCGCGAGATTCACGGCCCAGTGAGGTCCTCTTTCGGCTATCACTTGGTGCAAGTGTTTTACCGCGATTGACCCGTTGTAGGGCACCGTTAATTGCTCTCCATCCGTCCGCGATCACCCGTAAAACACTAAAAACCTGTACAATCCGCCCCCTTTCGCGCTAGCGCGCTCGTTTTTTGGATCTGATTCGTGATTTCCACCGCCAATATCACCATGCAATTCGGGGCTAAGCCCCTGTTCGAGAACGTCTCCGTCAAGTTTGGCGGTGGCAATCGTTACGGCCTGATCGGCGCTAACGGCTGTGGAAAATCCACCTTTATGAAGATCCTCGGCGACGACCTCGAGCCGTCCGGCGGCCAGGTCATGCTGGAGCCGAACGTGCGTCTGGGTAAGTTGCGTCAGGACCAGTTCGCCTATGAAGAATTCACCGTGATCGACACGGTGATCATGGGCCACGAAGAACTCTGGAAGGTTAAAGCCGAGCGCGAGCGCATCTACTCGCTGCCGGAAATGAGCGAAGACGACGGCATGGCCGTGGCCGAGCTGGAAACCGAGTTCGCCGAGATGGACGGCTACACCGCCGAATCTCGTGCCGGTGAGTTGCTGATGGGCTTGGGTATTCCGCTGAGCCAGCACCTGGGGCCGATGAGCGAAGTGGCGCCGGGCTGGAAACTGCGGGTATTGCTGGCGCAAGCACTGTTCTCCAATCCAGAAGTGCTGCTGCTGGACGAACCGACCAACCACCTGGACATCAACACCATCCGCTGGTTGGAAAACATTCTCACGGCGCGTAACAGCACCATGATTATCATTTCCCACGACCGTCACTTCCTGAACAGCGTGTGCACCCACATGGCTGACTTGGATTACTGCGAGTTGCGCCTGTTCCCGGGTAACTACGACGAGTACATGACGGCCGCGACCCAATCGCGCGAGCAACTGCTGTCGGACAACGCCAAGAAGAAGGCGCAAATCTCCGAGCTGCAGAACTTCGTCAGCCGCTTCTCGGCCAACGCCTCGAAAGCCAAGCAGGCCACCTCGCGCGCCAAGCAGATCGACAAGATCCAGTTGGCCGAAGTTAAGCCATCCAGCCGGATCAGCCCGTTTATCCGCTTCGAACAGACCAAGAAGCTGCATCGTCAAGCCGTGACCGTGGAACATATGGCCAAGGGTTTCGACGGCAAGCCGCTATTCAAGAACTTCAGCTTCACCGTTGAAGCCGGCGAGCGCGTGGCCATTATCGGTCCTAACGGCATCGGCAAAACCACCTTGCTGCGCACCCTGGTCGGCGAACTGACCCCGGATGCCGGCTCGGTGAAATGGACCGACGCCGCGGAACTGGGCTACTACGCCCAGGACCACGCCGACGACTTCAAAGACGACTGGAACCTGTTCGACTGGATGGGTCAGTGGACCCAGGGTGGCGAGCAGCTGGTGCGTGGCACCCTCGGCCGTATGCTGTTCTCCAACGATGAGATCCTGAAATCGGTCAAGGTCATCTCCGGTGGTGAGCAAGGCCGCATGCTGTTCGGCAAGCTGATCTTGCAAAAGCCTAACGTGCTGGTGATGGATGAGCCGACCAACCACTTGGACATGGAATCCATCGAAGCCTTGAACCTGGCGCTGGAAAACTACCCTGGCACGCTGGTCTTCGTCAGCCACGACCGTGAGTTCGTTGGCTCCCTGGCCACACGTATCATCGAGCTGTCGGCTAACGGCATCACCGACTTCAGCGGCACCTACGATGATTACCTGCGCAGCCAGGGCGTGATCGCCTGATCGCTAGCCTCTGAGTAACGGCTGGACTGCGCAACGCAGCCAGCCGGGATAAAACGGCCCCGCTGCTCGACCGAGCAACGGGGCCGTTTTGTTTCAAGCCGCACGCCCGAGAAAATCCATCTTGCCTACTTCCAGCCCGTTGTGACGCAGGATGGCGTAGGCCGTGGTCAGGTGAAAATAAAAGTTCGGCATCACGAAATTAACCAGGTAATCCTGCCCGCTAAACTTCAATTCCTGTCCGGGGAAATTCAGCACTATGTTCTTGGCTTCGCTGCCGTCGATCTGCGCGGCGCTGCAACTGTTTAGAAATGCCTGGGTTTTCTGCAAACGCTCCTGCAACTGCGCAAAACTGCTCTCGGTGTCGGGGAAACTGGGGACGTCCACCCCGGCCAAGCGCGCGGCGCAGCCTTTTACCGAGTCGGTGGCGATCTGTACCTGGCGCACCAGAGGAAACATGTCTGGGGCCAAGCGGGCATTTAGCAGCACTTGCGGATCGATTTTCTTTGCTTCGGCAAATGCGGCCGCCTTGTCGAGAATCGCCGAAAGATTGCCCAGCATGCGCGTGAATACCGGAATAGAAGCCTGATACATTGAAAGTGACATGGCCGTGCTCCTGCTTGAAGGGAGCATTAAGGTTAGCCGCTAATCAGTCCGAGGAAAGCTGCCAGTGATGACTGCACAACAGATCGCCGATTTTTGCCTCAGCCTGCCGGGCGCTCGCGAGGAGCTTAAATGGGGCAATAACCGGGTGTTCTCCATCGCGGGCAACAAGATGTTCGCCATCCTCGACTTTATGGGCGGCGGTTTGGCCTTTAAGGTCGAGGATGATCTATTTCTCGGTTTTGTCGACCGCCCCGGCATCCGCCCTGCCCCTTATCTGGCCCGCGCCCACTGGATCAGCATGGCCATGCCGGCGCCGCTGGGCGACGCCGAGTTGCAGCAGCTGTTGCGCCGTTCCCATCAGTTGGTGGTGCGCAAGCTGCCGAAAATCCGGCAGGTCGGTTTGCTGCTGGATCAATAAGGCAGTAGTCGCAGCAACTTGGCGCCAACCAGTGGACCGTCGGCAATCAGCCAATAACTCCAGAATCCTTGATGCACCAACACCAGCAGCCAAAACGGCAGCTGAAACGCGAGCTTGCGGGTCTTGTGACGAAACACTTGCTGCGCCAGCAGTGCGCCAGGCCAGCCGCCGAGTAGTGCGGTTAGTTGCAGGATCTTTTCGGGCGTACGCCAATGGCCCTGCTGGGCGCGAGACTTGTCATGCCAGTACTGCGCGAAGCTAACCAGGCTAAATAACCCGTAAGCTGCCAAGGGCCAAACAAGCCCATGACTCAGTTGCAACTGTGTGGCGCCATACAGCGGTAAAGCGCACAGGCCGGCAAACAGCAACAGCTTAAGTCGCAGATGCTGTACCGACGCACGAGGTGCCATAGTGAGTTATCAGCCTTGCGCCGTAGCCCAGTCAATCCAGCCAAACTGCCAAGTGGCCAGAATCAACAGACCAAAACCAATCCGGTACCAGGCAAAGGTTATATAGCTGTGTTTGGCGATAAATTTCAGCAGGCCACGCACCGCAATCATGGCAAACACAAAGGCGGTGACAAACCCCAAGGCAAACACCGGCAAGTCACTGGCTTGAAAAAACTCACGGTACTTGTAGCCCGAATACAGCGCCGCGCCGACCATGGTTGGCATCGCCAG
>MHZN01000151.1 GCA_001830395.1 Pseudomonadales bacterium RIFCSPLOWO2_12_59_9
CAAAGCGCACGCGCTGGGCTGTTTGTGGCGGTCAACTGCGGCGCCCTGAGCAAGGCCCATGGCGCCGCCGAGTTGTTTGGCCAGACCGGTACAGCCTTGGCTGGGCGCAGCAGTCGCGCCGGTTGGCTGGGTTCGGCGCAGGGCGGCACCCTGTATCTGGACGAGGTGGCCGATTTGCCCCTGAGCCTGCAGCAGCGTTTGCTGCAGGTACTGCGGCACGCTGAAGTGCAGCGCGAAGGGGCCAATCACAGCGTGCCGGTGGATGTTCGGTTGCTGGCCGCCAGTAGCCTGGACCTGGCCCTGGCGGTACGCGCCGGCAAGTTTGACGCCCAGCTGTATGCCCTGTTGCAGGCCGGACTGTTGTCGCTGCCTGCCTTGCGCCAGCGCCCGGGGGATATTTTGCCGTTGGCCGAATATTTTCTCGGTGTGTATGCCGAGCGCCTCGATATGCCGTTGCCACTGCTCAGTGAGGAGGCCGAACAGGCCTTGCTGAACCACCGCTGGCCGGGCAATACCCGCGAGCTGGAGAACGTCCTGCACTTCGCCTTGCTGGTCAGCCAGGGCGAGAGCATTGCTGCCGCAGACCTGCAAATAGTCCGCGACTAAGGCTTTCCCCGCTTGTTCCTTTAGTTGGCAACTGGTGCTGCAGGCGCTCAGGTTTTTTTGCCCCTAACGCGCACTGCGACCGCCTGCCTGAAACCGTCGATCAGTTCTCGCGGGCTTTCTCTTCGACTTGACGCCAGTCAAGTTCAGCACGGCGCTTGCGGCGTAGATTCACTGCATCTAGTGTTTCTTAGCTGCATTTAATCAACATATTGTGTTGGAGCCGAATATGCCGAGCTTGCCCTATAGCAGTCGTCCGGTGTCGTTGCGCAAGCGCGATGGCCGTTTAGTCGCTTTTGAACTGGGCAAGATCCAGACGGCCATTGCCGCCGCCGGTATCGCCAGTGGCGAGTTTGCCGGCATCCAGGCCGGCCCCTTGGCCGAGCTGGTACTGGCGCGCTTGCTGGCCCACGAGACCCTGGATGTCGAGCAGATCCAGGATGAGGTCGAGCGGATTCTGATGGAGGCGTACTACTACGCCAGTGCCCGCGCCTACATTGTGTACCGCGAGCAGCATGGTCGGCTGCGCCGCGACCGCAAGGCGATTGTCGAGGTGGCGGCCTCGATGAATGAATACCTCAATCGGGAAGACTGGCGCGTGCAGGCCAACGCCAACCAGGGCTATTCCCTGGGCGGCCTGGTGCTGAATGTGGCCGGCAAGGTCACCGCCAATTACTGGCTGGATGAGGTCTACAGCGCCGAGATCGGCGAGGCCCATCGCGCCGCCGATTTGCATATCCATGACCTGGACATGCTGGCCGGTTATTGCGCCGGCTGGTCGCTGCGCACCTTGCTCAATGAGGGCCTGAATGGCGTACCGGGGCGGGTCGAGGCCGGCCCCCCCAAGCACCTGACCAGCGCCCTGGGGCAGATGGTGAACTTTCTCGGCACCCTGCAAAACGAGTGGGCCGGCGCCCAGGCGTTCAGCTCCTTCGACACCTACCTGGCGCCCTATGTGCGCAAAGACCAACTGGGTTTCGACGAGGTCCGTCAGGCCATTCAGGAGTTTATCTACAACCTCAATGTGCCATCCCGTTGGGGCACCCAAACCCCCTTCACCAACCTGACCTTCGACTGGGTGTGTCCGGAAGATTTGCGCGAGCAGATTCCCTACATCGGTGGCGTTGAGATGCCCTTTGCCTATGGCGATTTGCAGGCCGAGATGGAGTTGATCAACCGCGCCTATATCGAGGTGATGCAGGCCGGCGATGCCAAGGGCCGGGTGTTTACCTTCCCGATTCCGACTTACAACATCACCCATGACTTCCCCTGGGACAGTGAAAACGCCGAGCGGCTGTTCGAGATGACCGCCCGTTACGGCCTGCCGTATTTTCAGAACTTCCTGAATTCCGACCTGCAGCCCAACCAGGTGCGCTCCATGTGCTGCCGCCTGCAGTTGGACGTGCGCGAGTTGCTCAAGCGCGGCGGTGGCCTGTTTGGTTCGGCCGAGCAGACTGGCTCCCTGGGCGTGGTGACTATCAACTGTGCGCGGTTGGGGTATCTGTACAAGGGCGATACCGCCGGCTTGCTGCGCCGCATCGATCAGCTGATGGAGCTGGCGATGCAAAGCCTGGAGGTCAAACGCAAGGTGATTCAGCACCATATGGATGCCGGTCTCTATCCCTATACCAAGCGTTATCTGGGCACCTTGCGTAATCACTTCTCGACCATTGGCCTGAATGGCATGCACGAAATGTTGCGCAATTTCAGTGGCGATCAAGAGGGCATGCACACCGAGGTCGGCCGCGAATTTGCCCTGCATCTGCTCGACCATGTGCGGGCCAGCCTAGTGCGTTTCCAGGAAGAAACCGGCCACCTGTACAACCTTGAAGCGACCCCGGCCGAGGGCACCACGTATCGGTTTGCCAAGGAAGACCTCAAGCGTTATCCCGACATTTTGCAGGCCGGTGGCAGCGATGCGCCGTACTACACCAACTCCTCGCAACTGCCGGTGGGTTTCACCGATGACCCTTTCGAGGCGCTGGAGTTACAAGACGCTCTGCAGTGCAAATACACCGGCGGCACAGTGTTGCACCTGTATATGGCCGAGCGGATCAGCTCGACCGAGGCCTGCAAAAACCTGGTGCGCAATGCCCTGAGCCGCTTTCGGCTGCCGTATCTGACCATTACCCCGACTTTCTCGATTTGTCCGCAGCACGGCTATCTGGACGGCGAACACGAGTTTTGCCCGCACTGCGACGATGCCTTGTTGCAGCGCCAGCAAGCCTGCGCTGCCACCACCTGACGTAGGGTGGGCTTCAGCCCACCCTACGCCCGCCCTATCTATATTCATCCACGCAAGGAGCAACACCATGCAAACAACTGTTCAACAACTGCCTCAAGAGCTGCGTCAGCGTTGCGAAGTCTGGACCCGGGTCATGGGCTATCACCGCCCGGTGGCGGCCTTTAATCCGGGCAAGCAGGCTGAGCACCGTGAGCGCCAGCACTTTATCGAAGCCGCAGCGCAGTGCCAGCGGGCGTGAGTCAAACGCTGCGGGTCGGGGGCTTCGTGCCCCTGACCACTCTGGATTATCCGGGGCGTTTGGCCTGTGTGCTGTTTTGCCAGGGCTGCGCCTGGCGTTGTCGTTATTGCCACAATCCGGGGCTGATAGTGCCGCGCGGTGCCCAGGAGAAACCCTGGGCCGAGGTGCTGGCGTTTCTCAAACGTCGGCAAGGCTTGCTGGAGGCGGTGGTCTTCAGTGGCGGCGAGGCAACCTTGCAGGCCAGCTTGCCGAGCGCTATGCGCCAGGTCCGCGACTTGGGTTTTCTGGTTGGTTTGCACACCGCCGGGATTCGTCCACACGCGCTGGCCAAGGTCTTGCCGCTGGTGGATTGGGTCGGCTTCGATGTGAAAGCCCTGAGTGAGGACACCGCGCTGATCACCGGGGTCAAGGGCAGCGGGGCGGCTAACTGGCGCAGCCTGGAGCTATTACTGGAAAGCGGCGTGGACTATGAATGCCGCACCACGGTGCATTGGCATTTGATCGATTGCGCCAAACTCTGGACGCTGGCCCAGCGGTTACGCGCCGCCGGGGTGGAGCGCTACGTGATCCAGACGGTACGCACCGCCACCATGTGGGACCCCAAACTGCCGGCGATCCCCGCGCCCCTGCATCAAGAGCAACTCTGGCAGCGTCTGGAACAATTATTTCCGCACTTCAGCCGGCGTGGGCAATAGAAAACTACTGCGCTCGCGGCTATTTCATACGGCCTGCAGCAGCGGCTCTTGGTTAAATTCGTCCAGCAAGCGCGCCACGCTGGGGATGCTGATGTGCCGGCCATGGCTCTCGATCAGCCCGGCTTGGCGCAAGCGCGCCATGGTCCGCGACAGGGTTTCCGGTTGCATCGACAGCCGCGCGGCAATCAAGCGCTTGGGCAGTTGCAGGTCGATCTCGGCGCTGTCGACGGCGCGATTCTCTAATTGCTGAATCAGATACAGGGCAAAGCGCTGGGTGGCATTTTGCAAGGTCAGGGTCTCGATCTCACCGAGGCGCTGATGCAGGCGAATGCTCAAATGCCCGAGCAGATGCAGGCAGGTGCCCGGGTGTTCGGCCAACAGCTGCAGCATCAGGCGATTGGGAAAGCTGATCAACTCCACCGCATCCAGGGTCTCGGCGCACACCGGGTACACCGAGTGCTGCATAAACATCACCGCCTCCGCGAAGGTTTGCCCGGGGTGAATGATTTCGACCACTTTCTCCTGACCATCGGCGGAGATGCGAAACAACTTGACCCGGCCACTGAGCACCAGGAAAAACCGTTCGGCCGCCTGGCCCTGTTGCAGCAACAAACTGTGCGCCGGCCAGGCCCGTTGTTGCGCCTCGGCCAGCAGGCGATTTTGCGCATCGGCGGCAAACAGGTTGAACAGCGGGTGCTGCAGAACCAACTGACGCACGTCGAGGGTCTGGATCATTTGCTGTTCCTTTAAAAGGCGGTATGCCGGTTAAATCCACGCCAAGCCGGCGCACGTAGGGCGGGCGTAGGGCGGACTCAGGAGCGCAGCGAACAGTCCGCCGTTTGGCTACGCAAAGCCCTGCGCGCATTGATTCTTAGAAACAAAAAAAGCCCCGGCGCTACCCTGGGGTAACTGCCAGGGGCAAGTTGTTTCTACCGTGCTGATGCGCTGCAGTAAGGCTCGGCGGCGGAGCCCACTCTGTCGCCAGGCCTTGCTGCAGTGCTGGCAGATTAGGCGGGATGGGCCGTGGCGGCTATTGCTCGCAAGAGGTACACCGGCCAACAGTCGGTATACCTCTTGCGGTTGACGGCCATCAGGGCTGGCGCAAATCGATGGCGGCGCCGCCTTCACCGTCGAACAACTGGCCGGGCGCGCGTGGCAAGGTGTTGGGGATTTTTTCCGCGCCTTTGTCGCCGAGAATCCGGATGTCGCTGTATTTTTTGCCGGAAATGGCGGCCATGCCGGCGCTATCGCGAACGATGGTCGGCCGTAGGAAGACCATCAGGTTGCGTTTGGTGTGCACATCTTTGCTGGAGCGAAACAACGCGCCGAGCCAGGGGATATCGCCCAGCAGCGGCACCTTGGATTCACTCTGGGTCACGTCGTCCTGAATCAGGCCACCGAGCACGATGATCTGCCCGTCGTCGGCCTGCACCGTGCTCTTGATCGAGCGTTTGTTGGTGATCAGATCGCTGGCCCCAGCGGAGGTGGTGGTAAGCGGGGCCAGGGAGGAAATTTCCTGGTCGATCTCCATGCGCAAGGTGGCGCCATCGTTGATGTGCGGGGTTACTTTCAGTTTGACCCCGACATCCTGCCGCTCGATGGTGGTGAAGGGATTGCCGGCACCGGCGGCATCGGTGGTGTAGGAGCCGGTTTGGAACGGCACGTTTTGCCCGACCAGAATCTCGGCTTTCTGGTTATCCAGAGTCAGCAGGCTGGGCGTGGACAGCAGGTTAATGTTGCTGTTGGCCGACAGCGCGGTGATCAGTACCCCAAAGTCACTGCCGCCTAAACCGACAATGGCGCCATCGGGCAGGTTCGGCGGGATCACGTTGTTCTTGATGGCCGTTAGCGCCGTGCCAATCGAGATGCCGGCATTGTTGAAGTTGCTGCCGCCGATGGCCCCGGAGCCACCGTCGCGGCTGTCCACCGCCCACTGCACGCCAACGGCCTGGTTAATGTCGCCGGAGATCTCGACTATGGCCGCTTCGACCATCACCTGGGCGCGGGGCACGTCGAGCTGGCGGACGATTTCCTCCAGGGTGGTGACGATTTCCGGTTCGGCGTAGAGCACCAGGGCATTCAGGCTTTCGTCGGCGCGAATCAGGATGTCTTGCGGCTTGCTTCCGGCTGCGTCGCTGCCCGGGGGTTTCAGCCCTTCGGAAATTTTGCCGAGGGTTTCCGCCAGGGTTTTTGCATCGTTATGCCGCAGGCGAATCACTCGGGTATTGGCCGAGCGGGCGGTGGGGGTGTCCATCAGTTGCGCCATGGCCACCAGTTTGGCCCGGGCCGCCGGCGGGCCGAGCAGAATAAGCCGGTTGGTACGCGCATCGGCAATCACCTGGCTGCTGCCGGTGCCTTTAGCTTGGCCGCGGAGCATGGCGTTGTTGAGCATTTCGGCGGCGTCCATGACCCAAGCGTGCTGCAGATTCACCACGCTGTAATCATTGCTGCTCTTTTGGTCGAGCTGCTTCACCAGGGTCTCGATCCGGTCAATATTGCCACTGCGATCGCTGATGATCAGCGCATTGGCCGAGGTGACGGCGGCCAGGTGACCGTATTGCGGCACCAGTGGACGAATCAACGGGATCAGTTCGGCCACCGAACCTTGCTGCACCTGAATCACCCGGGTTTCCAGTTTGTCTGGCGAGGCCTGGCCGTTATTGGCTTCGGCTTTGGCCTCGGCATTGGGGATCACCCGCGACTGGCCGCCTTCGGTGACCACGCTAAAGCCGTGGGTGGCCATTACCGAGAGAAACAGCGCATAGACATCGGCAAGGCTCAGGGCGGTTTTTGACAGTACCGTGACCTGGCCTTTAACCCGTGGGTCGACGACAAAGGTCTCGTCGGTGATCTCGGCCACCTGATCGATAAACTCGCGGATGTCGGCTTCTTTTAAGTTGATGGTCCAGCGTTCTTCTTGTTGCGTGCTGCTGAGGGCCACGGCGGTGATTTCCGCCATCAGCGGCAGCGGTACCAGCAGTAAACCGGCGGTCAAAAAGGCAAAGCGCAAGCGAGACGGGAGGGTAGGCATAAACTCAGTCGTTTTCCGTAGGCTGATCGGTGGGGGCGTCGGCAGGGGTCTCCACCGCCTGCATCTGTTGTTGCAACGCTTGCATGCGCTCGCGCAACTGGTTGCCGGTTTCTTCTTCGATCTGTTGCAGCTGTTCAAGGTTGTAGTCGGGCGTCGGCTCGGTTGGGCTTGGACTACGGGCCAGTGTTGAGCGCAGTTTGAATGCCAGGGTTTCCAGGCGACCGTTGCGTTTGAGCTCGACCCGGTCGCGATAGACCGCGTGCAGCACGACACCCTCGCTGAGTTGACTGCCGATCAGGTAGCGTTTGGCCTTGCTGCCTTCCAGCGCAATGATGGCGCTGGAGCGGGCGGGGTCGGCATGCACAAAGCTGCCCAGCAGGGTCAGGCGCAGATTGGTGTTGGGAGCGCTGGTGCTTTCGAGCGGCGCGGCGTTGCCAAACAGCGGCAGCAGTGAGACTTGCGCAGTGCCGGCGGCTGGCTGAGTTTGGCTGCTGACGGCGGGCGCGGGGGCTTGCAGCAGGCGCCGCCAGCCAAGGCTTTGCCAGGCCAAACTGGCGCTCATAAGCACAATGATCAGTACGGCGAGAAGACTGGGAGCGCGAGGTAGAAGCCAACGTTGGGCGCCGGAAAAAGGCAATTGAATGCTCCGCTAGATTTTTTTTATTAGGCTAAAGCGCGGCCAGATCATAGCAGCAAGGCACCGGCGGGCGGCAAGCCTTGGCGGCAAACTTTGTCGATTAGCCCGCGGTTAGCCGCTTCAGCCCAGATTTTAGCGCCGCAATCCAGCGCTAAGACCTAAGTCAGGGAACCAATCTTGGCCAGTTCCTGTTGCAGTTGTTGCGTTGTGAGTTGCCCGTGAGGCAAATCGATAAAGGTCTGCAGCCGGCGCTGGATCTGCGCCAGGGTGCGGGCAAAGGCGGCGCTGACCTGTGCGGCATCGCCGGTTACCTCGGAGGGGTCATCCAGCCCCCAATGCAGCCGTGTGGCCGTGCCAAAATAGGCCGGACATTCCTGCTGGGCGGCGTTGCCGCAGACGCTGATGACAAAGTCCGGGGCCAGTTCGCGGTGTGCGTCGCAGGCTTTGCTGGCCAAGCCTTGGGTGTCGATGCCGGCGTTAGTCAGTGCCTGCAGGCTCAAGGGATTGACCACGCCGCTGGGCTGGCTGCCGGCGCTGTAGGCACGCATGCCGCTGGGTGCCAGGTGATTAAACAGGGCTTCGCTGAGGATGCTGCGGCAGCTGTTGGCGGTGCAGAGAAATAGAACTTTCATGGCTGAATCTCACAAGGCAAGTGACCGCAGGCCTGCGTCAGTTATGGCGCAGACCATTGAATAGTCATTAACAGCAAGGCGCCGAATCAGCGCTGCTGGCCGACTGGTCATAGGGCAGCACCGCGCCACAGCCTTGGAAAATCCCAAAGTGTTGGCTGAAGTCACCGATAAAACTGAAATAGGGCGCAAAGCGGCTGCCGTGCAGCATGCGCCAGGTGTTGCCGCACACCGGGAAGACCCGGCCGGTTTCGATCTGGTGGTGTTTGTCGAGGACAAAACTGTGTTCGGCATTGGCAATGCCGCCGTTATAGATCACCGCCTGGCCGTGGTCTTCACAGGCCGGCTCCAGGTCGTCGAGTTTGAATAGCCGGTAGGTGGCCGAATAGAAGCGGGCGTTGCCCAGCTTGGCGGCGATCCGCGGGTCGGTGATGGCGATCGGCTGGTCTTCCACCAGGCGCGGGTCGGCAAAACCGTGGCGTTTGGCCAGGTTGTGGAAGTCATTCCAATACAGCGCGCCGCCCAGGCATTCGCCGTATAGCACTTCGTCTTCGCGCAGCGCG